>NZ_CP126740.1:2933797-3259775 GCF_030246925.1 Microbacterium sp. zg-Y625 | reverse complement strand
CCACCAAATCCACTGTAGGCCGCCGCCGCGTGTCATTGCCAGGCGAGGGTGGCGGCGGTGGATAAAGTGGGCGGCTGCCTGCGCCCGGTTTGAGTTATCGGGCGGCGCGACGTACCCTTAATCGGTTGACGTATGCCCAGTCGGGCAGTCCCCTGTACCCGCGTCCCCGGTCCCAGCGTTCCGGTGACCGCCGATCCGGAGTGATCCTCATGAGCAAGCGCACGTTCCAGCCCAACAACCGCCGCCGCGCCAAGAAGCACGGCTTCCGCGCCCGCATGCGCACCCGCGCGGGCCGTGGCATCCTTGCCGCTCGCCGCGCCAAGGGGCGCACCGAGCTCTCTGCCTGACCCGAGCCGTGCTTTCGAGGCCGAACCGCCTCACACGCGGCGTCGAGTACCGAGCGGTGGTCCGCGGCGGTCGGCGGTGTGGGGGATCCCACACCGTCACCTATGTCGCGGCATCCCCCGGTGATCGTGCGCCGCGGTTCGGCTTCATCGTGAGCAAGCAGGTAGGCGGCGCCGTCGTGCGCAATACGGTTCGGCGTCGGCTCAAGGCCGTGTGCGCCGAGGCGCTCACTGACGTGCCGCCAGGCGCCGATGTCGTGATCCGTGCCCTGCCGAGCGCGGCGACCGCGCCCTACGCCGAACTGCGCCGCGAAGTGCGGCGCTGCCTGGCCAAACGGGTGCCGGCATGAGTGTTTCGACCCTGCCGACGGCTTTCGTCGGCGAAGGGGCGCTTCACCCCGACGTGCTGTGGCGCGGCATCCCTCTTCTTCCGCGCAACGTGGGCCTTACCCTTCTGCACGCTTATCGCGCCACGATCTCGCGCGTCTATGGCGACGTCTGCAAGTACTACCCCTCGTGTTCGGCCTATGCCGTCGGCTCCGTGCAGCAGCACGGGCTTGCGAAAGGCACAGCGATGGCGGCGATGCGCTTGGCCCGTTGCCATCCCTGGGCCGCCGGTGGGATCGATGACGTACCGTCGAATCCACGCTTTGGCCATGAGCTGACTCGGCACGGATTCGTCGTGCCCTCCGGAAAGGACTGATCCGTGCTGGATCTCTTCGCTGCAACCCCCGTGCCGGTGGTTCCGACGCCGACGACGCCGCCTCCCGGCGAGGGGTTCGACCTGTTCGCCACGATCATGTGGCCGTTCAAGTGGATCGTCGAGCTGATCCTCGTCTTCTGGCACTGGCTGTTCACCTCTCTGGGGCTGCCGGCCGCTGCGGGCGCCACCTGGGTGCTCGCGATCATCGGTCTCGTCATCGTCGTGCGCTCCGCACTGATCCCGCTCTTCGTGCGTCAGATCAAGAGCCAGCGCAAGATGATGGAAATCGCTCCTGAACTGCGAAAAGTTCAGGAGAAGTACCGCGGCAAGAAGGACCAGCTCTCTCGCGAGGCCATGAGCCGCGAGACGATGGCGCTGTACAAGAAGCACGGCACGACACCGGTGTCGAGCTGTCTTCCGCTGCTGGTGCAGATGCCCATTCTGCTGGGCATGTTCTACACCCTCAGCGATGTGAAACGGCACGCGGAGTGGGGTGTGGGCGGTGTCGGCCTGCTCAACACCGAGCTGACCAAGCAGTTCTACGACGCGCAGCTGTTCGATGTGGCGCCGCTACACACGAACATGATCGACGCGATCGACCAGGGGCAGACGGCGACCGTCATCATCCTGGTCATCCTCGTGGTGCTCATGATCGCGTCGCAGTTCATCACCCAGCTGCAGATCATCTCGAAGAACCTGTCGCCCGAGGCCAAGACCGGCCAGGCGTACCAGATGCAGAAGATCATGCTGTACGTGCTGCCGCTGGCATTCATCTTCTCGGGTGTCTTCTTCCCGCTCGGTGTCGTCATGTACTGGTTCACCTCGAACCTGTGGACGATGGCGCAGCAGTTCGTCGTGATCCGCAACCTGCCGACCCCCGGCTCCGACGCCGCGAAGCAGCGCGAGGAGCGTCTGGCACGCAAGGGGAAGGCCCTGGACTCCAAGGGTCGCGTGATCCCGATGGAGAAGTACCAGGAGGAGCAGCGCCGTCTGGCCGAGGAGGCCGAGCGTGCGCGTGCCGCCGCCCCGAAGCGCCAGCAGCCGGTCGGCAAGCAGCGCGCCAAGAAGAAGCAGGTGCCCAAGGGCGGCTCGGGCAACCCGGCGGCCGCGGGCGGCGCCGGCAAGCCCGCCGGCTCCGGCTCCGGCTCCGCCAAACCGGCCGGCTCGGGCTCAGGTTCCGCCAAAGCGGCCGGATCCGGTGGGGCTGAGGGCAGCAAGCCCAGCACGACGCCGCCCGAGGCGCCCAAGCCGCCCAAGAAGTCCTGACCTTACAGAGGAACACGACATGACTCTCACGCCCGAAACCCCGGACGTCACGGACGAGCAGCTCGAGCAGGAAGGCGACATCGCCGCCGACTACCTCGAAGAGCTGCTGGACATCGCCGACATCGACGGTGACCTCGCCCTGGACGTGCGCGCCGGCCGCGCGTACGTGTCGGTCGAAGCCGACGACTCGGGCTCGCTGTCGCGGCTCAGCCACCCCGACACCGTGCAGGCCCTTCAGGAGCTGACACGGCTCGCGGTCCAGAACCGCACCGGACGCTTCTCGCGGCTCATCCTCGACATCGGGGGATCCCGCGAGCAGCGACAGCGTGAGCTGGAGCGCCTGGTCGACCTCGCGATCGAGCGTCTGGACGAGGGGGCGTCGCAGGCGTCGCTGCCCCCGATGTCGAGCTACGAGCGCAAGCTCGTGCACGATGTGGCGTCGGCGCGGGGCTTCGTCTCGGAGTCGTACGGCGAGGGCGCCGACCGCCACACGGTCATCAGCCGCGCCTGACGTTCGACCGCCGCGATGAGTGAACTTGAAGAAGAACCCCAGGTAGCGGGCACTATTTTCGGCGATCGAATCGATGCTGCCCGCGCGTTCACAGCGGCACTTGCCGAGCACGGCGAAGAGCGGGGCCTCATCGGCCCGCTCGAGCTGCCGCGACTGTGGACGCGTCACATTCTCAACAGCGCAGTGGCGGCACCGCTGTTCCGGGGCACGGTGGGCGACGTCGGTTCCGGCGCGGGCCTGCCTGGAATCGTTCTGGCGATCGCGCGTCCCGACGTCGAGTGGGTACTCATCGAGCCGATGGAACGTCGCGTCGCGTGGTTGCAGGAGCAGGTGCGGGAGCTAGGCCTCGAGAACGTCGAGGTGCTGCGCGCCCGCGCGGAGGACTGGTCACGCGGTCCCGTCCTCGATGCCGTCACCGCGCGTGCAGTGAGCGCACTGCGCACGCTCGTTCCGCTGACGGCACCGCTGGTGCGCGACGGTGGCGAGCTCGTACTGCTCAAGGGTGCGAACGCCGCGAATGAGATCGCGGCCGCCGAGAAGGTCATTCGCAAGTACCGTCTGTCGGACGTACGGGTCGAGCCGGTGGGCGAGGGACTGATCGCGGAGCCGACCCGGGTGATCCGCGCCACCGTCCGCTGACACTCCCCCGGCCTCACCTTCCGCCGTTACACCCCTCGGAATGACCCCGTTTCGGTTCTGTGAGAGCGATCCTGCGCTCCGTTCCTGAGTCGCCCGACCTCCAACGTCGCCGCCGAATCCGACGAATCCCGCCCGTTTCACGTGAAACGTGGCCCCATCCATCCCGGTCCGCGCCTCCCCGCCTGAGAAGAACCGCGAGTGAGTATTCGTCACCGCGAGTGAGTATTCGTCACCGCGAGTGAGTATTCGTCACCGCGAGTGAGTATTCGTCACCGCGAGTGAGTATTGAGGCGGCCGAGTGAGGGTTCCTACGAGCGAGTGGGATTGAGAGACGCTGCGCCCGGCATCCGGCTTGCCGTGGCGAGGACCGACGTCACTCATCGCGGCCCGTCGGTCCCCCGCGATCGTGGGCTCCGGCGATCTGCACTCCGATGAATGACCGTCCTGGGATGCCGAAGAATGTGATTCACCGGGGACCGGGGGCGAAACGGCGCGGGGAGTACGCCCGCATGCTGCGCTGCGACGCCGGCGCGTCGCGCGAGTGTGCCGTGCCGCCGGAGTTGGAACCCGTAGGCGCCGCGGGCCGCGGTCCCAACGCTGGCGCGCCTCGCCCGCTGGGATTGGATTGGCTACGGCGAGCTGCGACAATGCCGTGCATATCCGTCGGTCGTCGACTTGCGGCAGTCTGCGCCGGTGGATGTTTCACGTGAAACACGCCCCTGTGCCCATGGGAGCCGCGTCGCGCCTCTGGACGGCTCGCGCTTACGGTCAAGAGTCGGGGCGAGGTCGGGATTGGAGCTGAGAGACAGGAGCCTGAGCAGGCCGACGACCCCTCTGCAGCGCAGCACCAAGTCACGGGTGTGCGGCCGATTGATGGCGAGTGGCGCACGATTCCCGGGGGCCATGGGACGCGTGTTTCACGTGAAACAATCGTTTCCAGTCGTCTCAGTCTCGGTTTCTGGGCGCGTTCCGCTTCCCGACCCGTGCGGGGCCTGGTGCGCGGCGCAGGGTCCACGGCGCGTGCCAATCCGGGCCGAGCGTATGAGCCGACCGGGCGGGTGTCGCTGCTTGGCGTGGGCGGGGGCCAGGGGCGCTCCCACGCGATGTGCGCGAACGGGCCAGCGTTTCACGTGAAACGCTCTGGGAACCGCAGTTTCCCTCTCGCGCGCAGGGGACCGCTACCCAGCCGCGGGCAGCGAGTCGTGGCCGAAGGCGCGCTCTGGGGGTCAACAGACCCTGCGGCTTCGGCTGAGTGTCCCGTTTCACGTGAAACGCGCAGTGCCTGCTGCCGATGCTTCTGTGTCGATACCCCGCGCCGCGCGCTTCGTGTGGGCGGCTTCACGTCCGGAAAGCGTAACGAGACGTGAGCGCGTCATGGCTGGCGTCCCGTTTCACGTGAAACGGCCCAGCTCCTGGACCCGCCGCACTCTTTCCTTAGGCTTCCCGCGTCAAAGCTCACGTCGCCGACATGCGCCTCAACTCGCCGTCCGTGCCGATTGCCCAGTGATGACGGCCTCTGGATGGCCCACGTGAGCGGCCGCACCACCCGTTTCACGTGAAACGCCCAGTGGCCTTGAATGCGCGCGCCGTCCATGCCGAGTAGCCGCCAACCACGCTCCGGTCCCTGGGTGGTCGGCTCCTGACCGCCTGAGTAACGGCGGTTTGGGCGCGAAGGCTCTGCCTTGGGCGCGAGGTTCGGATGCCAAACAACCGCGCTTTCGGTTGCGAGAGCGGCGTTGTGCGCGCCGGCCTGTGGTCCGGGCGCGGGTCGAACAGTACGGGACGCGCTCTCGGCTTGCTTCTGGGAGCCGGTATCAGGGCCGCGCCGCGCCGCGCCGCGCGACGCCGGGCTGGGGACTGCGGCACGTGGCGACAGGCGGACGGGCTCCTCGAAGTGGATGCGGGCGCGGAGGGCGCGGCCGTGGCAGGCGACCCCGGCAGGGCGGCCGTTCCGGGGTGGCAGGGAGGGATGCAAGAGAAGCGACCCGACAGCCGCTGGCTGCGTCCACGCACGGCGCAGGCGACCGAGATGGCCGGGGATGATGACCTGCCCTGAGCCAGGGGAGGGGATAGGAGCGTTCTCGAACCGAATCGTGTGGCACTCGACGCCGGGCCTGGCTGGCGGCCCGCGCAACAGCGGTCGCGTGTCAGGTGGGGCGGTGCTGCCACCAAGTAGAAGGGGAGGGGAGGCCTCGCGCCCGAGAAGAGCGTTGCGACGAGGGGCCAGCACGAGTCGTCGGCCCTCCGAGCCGTCGGCCCCTCGAGCCCTCGACCCCCAGGGCCCCAGAGCCTCCGGGCCCTCGTCCCCGCGGGCCGTGGTCATTGCGAGTCGAATCGCCCGATCCCAGAGCCCCGCGGCCGTGCGCGGCGCCGCACGGGATCGCGCACGACGCAAGAACGCGCGAAGCACAACCCGCGACGCATCACGCTGGCCCACTTCGCCGGTGTTTCACGTGAAACAGCGCCCCATGTGAGCATGATTCCGCGCCGGCGGGCGGCGCGGGGGACAGGCGGTGGGGGTGGGTTCGCGTAGGGTTGAAGAGGTGTCTCGTCGAGCGAAAACGGAAGGATGTTTCACGTGAAACAACCCGAGGATGGAGCCGGAACGGCATCCTTTTCCCTCGATGATGCACCGCTGGCGCGGGAACTGGCGAATCTGACCGCACGGCGTCGCGCCCTCGACGTCGTAGATGTCCGGCTGAGTGGCGAAACCCGCATTCTGACGGTTTCGAACCAGAAGGGCGGGGTCGGCAAGACCACTACGGCGGTCAACGTCGCTGCTGCTCTCGCCGCTGTCGGCGCCCGCGTGCTCGTCATCGATCTCGATCCGCAGGGAAATGCCTCGACCGCGCTCGGTGTGCCCCACACGGCCGAGGTTCCCAGCGTGTACGACGTACTCATCGACGACTTCCCCCTGGCTGACATCGTTCAGCAGAGCCCGGAGTCCCCGAACCTGTTCTGTGCGCCCAGTACGATCCACTTGGCCGGGGCCGAGATCGAACTGGTGTCCCAGGTGGCGCGTGAGCACCGGCTCAAGACCGCGCTCGAGGACTACCTGCGGGACCTGCCGCAGCGCCTGGACTTCGTGATCATCGACTGCCCGCCCTCGCTCGGTCTGCTCACGATCAACGCGTTCACGGCGGCCGATGAGGTGATGATCCCCATCCAGTGCGAGTACTACGCTCTCGAGGGGCTCAGCCAGCTGCTGGGCAGCGTGCGGATGATCCAGAAGCACCTTAACCCGCAGCTGCACGTCTCGACGATCCTGCTCACCATGTACGACGGACGCACGCGACTCGCTCAGCAGGTCGCGGAAGAGGTGCGCTCACACTTCTCCGAGCAGGTTCTGCGCACGGTGATCCCGCGCTCGGTGAGGGTGTCCGAAGCGCCGAGCTTCGGGCAGACCGTCATCGCATACGACGGGCATTCGGCCGGCGCTGTGGCTTACAAGGAAGCAGCGGTGGAGATCATCCAGCGCGGTACGACACGAAAAGAAGAAGGAAAACCCTGATGGCGAAGAGAACTGGTCTCGGTCGAGGCATTGGGGCGCTCATCCCGACGTCGGAGCCGTCGGAGGCGCGTCCCGTCGACGTGTTCTTTCCGGGAGCCTCGAGGAAGGCCGCCGCGGCAGAGGCAGAGGCCGAGGCCGTAGCCGCAGCAGCAGCCGACGACACGGAGCCCGCAGGCGCGGAGACCTCCTCGACGGATGCCGCAGACGCCGCGGAGCCCGCAGCCCCCGAAGCCACGGCCGACTCCGATGCCGGCGCTCCGGAACTCGTCGCCATCCCCGGTACCCGCCTCATCCACGTCGACCCCAACGACATCGTCCCCAACCCGCGTCAGCCGCGCACGCACTTCGACTCCGACGACCTCGCGGAGCTGGTCCACAGCGTGCGGGAGTTCGGCGTGCTGCAGCCGGTCGTGGTGCGCACCAACGCGGACGGCAAGTATGAGCTCATCATGGGGGAGCGGCGCACGCGCGCTTCCCGTGAGGCCGGCCTCACCTCGATCCCGGCGATCGTGCGCGACACCGAGGATGAGCACCTGCTGCGCGACGCGCTGCTCGAGAACCTGCACCGCTCGGAGCTGAATCCCCTCGAAGAGGCATCCGCCTACCAGCAACTGCTCGAGGACTTCGGCATCACACAGGAAGAGCTCGCCACGCGCATCGGCCGGTCCCGGCCGCAGATCAGCAACACGATCCGCCTGCTGAAGCTGCCCATCCCGGTGCAGCATCGGGTCGCGGCGGGCGTGCTGAGCGCCGGGCACGCTCGCGCCGTGCTGTCGCTCGAGGACCCCGAGGCGATGCAGCGCCTGGCGGACAAGATCATCAACGAGGACCTCTCGGTGCGCGCTGCCGAGGCAGCGGCCAAGGCGACGGATGCCGGTGCAGCGCGGCGACCCGCGCCGAAGGCGGGCGCCCGGCGGGCACACCTCGATGAGGTCGCCGAGCGCCTGGGAGATCGCCTCAACACCAAGGTGAAGATCAACATCGGTGCGCGAAAAGGCCAGGTCATCATCGATTTTGCAACGATCCAGGACCTCAATCGCATCCTCGAGGAGATCGGCGAGACCGAGTTCGGCGCGCGCTGACACCCGCACGGTGCGCGGGTCGACGTAGGCTTGATGAATGACAGCCGACGAGCCCAACGCCCCCCGCCGGGCGAGCCTCGAACTGCTGCGCGCCGAGGCCGGCGACGAGCTGTCGGTGCTGGTGCACGAGCGTCTGCGTGCCGGCGAGGATCCCTGGGAATTCATGGAGGACCTGCCGACCGTCGACGAGCTCGTCGTGTTGCTGCTGCGCGCCGACAACATCGCCGCCGACGGCGGTGCGCGGCCTACCGAGGCCCGAAACTACCGCGTGCTGCGACAGATCGCCCTCGACTACCCGGAGCTCACGAGCGCGGTCTGGCGCCTGCTCGGCTCCGAGCCGCACCGTCGGTGGGATGCCGCGGTGCGCGCAGACGCCTCCTGAGGCTCCCTACGTAGACGAAAGGCCCGGCCAGACGTGTCTGGACCGGGCCTTTCGCGTGAGGACGTCTCAGCCGATGTAGGCGGCGAGATCCTGCTCGAGGGCGAACTTCGGCTTGGCGCCGATGATCGTCTTCTCGACCTCGCCCTTGCGGAAGACCTTCATCGCCGGGATCGAGGTGATCTGGTACTGCATCGCAAGGTCAGGGTTCTCGTCGACGTTGAGCTTGAGGATCGTGATCTTTCCGGGGTGCTCGGACTGGATCTCGTCGAGGATCGGCGAGACCATGCGGCACGGGCCGCACCATTCCGCCCAGAAGTCGACGAGCACGGGCCCGTCGGCCTCGAGGACGTCCTGCTGCCAGTTGCTCGAGGTGGTGGCCTTGGCTGTCATGATGCTCTCCTTCGGAAGTCTGTCAGTAGGGGGAACGTCGGCGCGGAGGGGATTGTTCCTCAGGCGCCGACGGTCGCGGCATCCGGCAGGCCGTCGATCTGCGCGACGTCGCTCTCGGGCAGCGCCGCCTCGCCGCGACCGGCGAGATAGTGCTCGACGTCGAGGGCGGCGACCGTGCCGCTGGCGGCCGCGGTGACGGCCTGGCGGTAGGTCGGGTCGATCACGTCGCCGGCGGCGAAGACACCGGGCACCGAGGTGCGCGAGGTGCGGCCGTCGACCCAGATGGTGCCTTCGGCGGTCAGCTCGAGCTTGTCGTGCACGAGGTGGGTGCGCGGGTCGTTGCCGATCGCGACGAACAGCCCGTCCAGCGGCAGTTCGCGGGTGGTGCCGTCGGTGGTGGAGCGCAGCACGACGCCGGTCACGGCCTCGTCGCCGAGGATGTCGGCGACCTCGCTGTTCCAGATGAACTCGATCTTCTCGTTCGCGAAAGCGCGCTCCTGCATGATCTTCGACGCGCGCAGGGTGTCCTTGCGGTGGATGATGTACACCTTCGAGGCGAACTTCGTGAGGAACGTGGCCTCTTCCATGGCGGAGTCGCCACCGCCGACGACGGCGATCGTGCGCTCGCGGAAGAAGAAGCCGTCGCAGGTGGCACACCACGACACGCCGCGTCCCGACAGGCGCTCCTCGCCGGGGACGCCCAGCTTTCGGTATGCGGAGCCGGTCGCGTAGATGACGGAGTACGCCTGGTGCACCTCGCCGTTGCCGAGCGTGACGCTCTTGACGTCGCCGTCGAGGTCGAGCGACACGACGTCCTGATAGAGGACCTCGGCGCCGAACCGCTCGGCCTGCTCCTGCATCCTCGTCATGAGGTCGGGGCCCATGATGGCTTCGGGAAAGCCGGGGAAGTTCTCGACCTCGGTGGTGTTCATCAGCTCTCCGCCGACTTCGACGGAGCTCGCGATGACCAGCGGCTCGAGGTTGGCGCGGGCCGCGTAGATGGCGGCGGTGTAGCCGGCGGGACCCGATCCGATGATGATGACCTGACGCACGTGTGCTGCTCCTTCGACGGCGGACAGGATTGCCCGCTCTTGTCTTCAACACATGCTAACCGCGGGGCATTCCAGCCGCCCCCGGCGCACCGCGCGCGGCCGACTCAGCGCTTGCCGGGGAGGACCCGGCGCACGAGCCCCAGCGCCACCTGCAGCTCGGGGGCCCGCAGCAGCGCCAGCATCCCGACGTAGACCGCCGCGACGACGACTCCGATGAGCATGGTCCCGAGGGCGCCCTGCAGCTTGTCGGCGACCATCCAGCTGTCCTGCGCGCCGGCGGCGAAGTAGATCAGCCAGCCCGCCACACCGGCGGGAACGGCCGCGAGCACGAACCGGCCGAGCGCGGGCAGCCAGCGCCCCGCCTCGAGGCGCCCGATCTTGCGACGCAGCATGACCGCCGCCATCACGAGGGCCACGGTGAGCGCGATCGACTGACCGAGCGCGACGCCGGCCGCCGTGAGCCCTGCGGGCAGGGTGGATGCCAGGAGCGCCGTGACGGCGACGATGACGGCCTGCACGAGCGAGAAGGCGAAGGGGGTGCGGGTGTCGCCGAGGGCGTAGAACGACCGCTGGATGGTGAACAGCACGGCGATCGGGATGAGCCCCACTAGGTAACCGCCGAGCACCAACCCGCCTTCGACGGCGGTAGGGGCGTCGTTGGTGAAGATGCGGGAGACGGGCACGGCGGCGGCGGCGATCGCAGCAGTGGCCCCCACGATCAGCACGCCGATCGAGCGGATGCTGGTGTCGATGTCGCGCCGCATGTCGTCGATGCGGCCGTCGGCGGCGTGCTCGCTGAGCTGCGTGAAGTAGGGGATGCCGATCGACAGCACGATGATCGAGTACGGCAGCATGAAGATGAGGTTCGCGTTGCCGGTGACCATGTTCGCCGCGGCCCCGGCCTCCGAGGCATCCGACAGCACGTTGGACTGCACGATCGCACTCAGCTGGGCGACGAGCACCATGAGGAACGTCCAGCTGGCCAGGCGCCCGATGACGCCGAGCCCCATGCCGCGCCAGTGGAAATCGGGGCGCAGGTGCAGACCGGTGCGGCGCCAGAAGATCAGCAGCAGCGCGGCCTGCAGCACGATGCCGAGCGTTGCGGTGCCGGCGATCAGCGCGACCATCCCGGCATCCCAGCCCTCGATCGAGGACTGCGTTCCGTAGATCACGATGAAGGCGCCGAATCCGATGATCGAGACGACGTTGTTGGCCACCGGCGTCCACGTGTACGGCCCGAACACCCGGCGGGCGTTGAGCGTCTCGCCCAGCAGCGCATAGAGGCCGTAGAAGAAGATCTGCGGAAGGCACCAGTAGGCGAAGACGGTGGCGAGGGCGTGCTGCTCGGGCGCGAAGCCCCCGCCGTAGAGCGAGACCAGCAGCGGCGCGCACGCGACCGCGATCACGGTGATCGCCAGCAGCACCACCGCTCCCAGGGTGATGAGTTTGGAGATGAACGCCTCGCCGCCGTCGTCGCTGCGGCCGGCGGCGACGATCTGCGGCACGATGACGCCGGTGAGGATGCCCATCGAGACGATGAGGAAGATCGCGTTGGGCAGCTGATTGGCGACGACGAACGCATCGCCGGCCATCGCCGTGCCGATCGCCGTGACGAGCACGATCGATCGCAGCAGCCCCGTCACCCGGGAGACCAGCGTTCCGGCGCCGATCATGACGCTTGCCCGGCCGATGCTCATCGTTCTCCGTCCTCGCCAGTTGTGGCCTCCGCGGCGGCTCGTCTGCGCCGGCGCACCGTGCGGATCAGCCCGATGACGAGAAGGCCGCCCACGACGGTCACGAGGGCTCCCACCCCGATGACCTCCCAGTCGGCGCGCACCATCACGGTCGCGACCTGGGGCGAACCCACGGGGACGTCGGTCGGAGAGAGCAACGCGAACCGGATGTCGACTTCGCCGTTGCCGACGTGCGCCTCGACGGGGATCTCCACCCGGGTGTTGCTGTCGGGCTCGGCCCGCACGGTGGTCGCCTCTTGCACGAGCAGCCGGGGGGCGTCGGGCTGGGCGATGAGCACCACGTCGACCGGCCAGGGCAGGCTGTTGCGCACCCAGATGCGCAGCGGCACGTTCTGGCCCACGAGGTTGATGTCGGTGAGCTGGGGGATGCTGACGGCGCCGAGGGTCGCGGCGGTCGCATCCCGGTGGTCGGCGAGGGCCTCCTGCCAGGCCTCGGGATCGGGGACCCAGGCCCCGCCCAGCAGCTGCAGCATGCTCACCCGCTCCGGGCCGGTGATCAGCGTGGGGTCCTCGAGGATGGTGGCGAAGTCGGTGAGGGCTACCTCGCCCGCGACCAGCTCGGTCAGGGCGCCCGTGCGCGCCTCATCGGGTGTGACGTCGGCCACGGTGACGGCGACAGGCTCCGCCGCGACGAGTGCGTCCAGGCCCACAGGGGTGGCGCCCGGGGCGTTGGCCACCGTGGACAGGGCAGTGGTGAGGCCGAGGCGGGAACGGCCGTCGACACGGTCCACGGTGACCGCGATCGGGCGGCCCCCGCTCTCGCGCACCGCGAATGCGAGGTGGGCGGTGGCCTCGGTCAGCGCGGCGCCCCGCAGTGAGCTCTCGTCGATGGCGGAGGCGTCGCGCAGTGCCGCCGAGACGGCGGAGTCGTAGACGAGCACCGCTGCCGTGTCGGCGACGGCCCGGGCCGAGACCGTTGCACTGCCGCCGCCCGCGGCGGTGGTGCCGGAGGGAATGAGGGTGAGCGCGGCATCCTCGTCGCTGCCCAGGCCGCCGAGCGTGGCGACCGTCGTGGGGCCGGCGGTTCCGGTGAACGGCCAGTACACGGCGCCGCGCGTCGCCCCGACGGAGACCAGTTCGTCGAGCGTCGGATACACCGGCTGCCCCGGCGGTGTCGTCGGCGTGGGTGTGGGCGTCGGTGTGGGCTCGGGGCTCTCTGACGGCGCGGGGGCATCGGTGTCGACGGCCGCGGGGGCGGGCGTCGGCGTGGGGGTAGCGGTGGGGGTCGGGGTCGGGGTCGCCGCCGGGTCGGGCACGAAGTCCGCGGCGTTCAGGTAGGGCTGCAGCGTGGTGGGGGCCAGGGGCGCGGGCAGGCCGGCGTTGAGTTGGGCGGCGATGTCGGCATCACCGAACTGCAGGGCGAAGCGGTCGTTGGGGAGCGCCTCCAACTGCGCCAGCCACGCGGTCGCCGAGGGCGGTGCGGCGCTGCCGAGCGCACGCACGGCGGCAGGGATGGCAGGATCCACGGCGAGGATCGCGCTGGTGCCGGTGACGGCGTCGAGCTGTGCGGTGAGCTGGCCGTCGGGGGCGGTGAGGTCGGTGAGTTCCTCGGCGGACAGCAGCCCGTCGCTCGCGGGTGGCGCCGTCACGGGAACGACGACGCCGACACCGGCCCCGCCTGCGCCGTCGTCGGGCACGATCATCACGCTTGTGGACACGAGGGTCGCCGACGCGTTCGTGGCCGTCGCGCGCAGCGGGTACACGCCGGGCGCGCGGCCCGCCAGCTGCGGGTCGTCGGGGGAGAGCATCACGCCGGTCACGCCGAGTTCCCCGGCATCCACGGCGTCGGCGAGGGCGGACCCCACGACGACGAGGTCGCCCGCGCCGCCATCGCCCTCCAGCCACGCGCTCAACGCGCCACGGTCGCCGAGCGCTTCCGTGCCGAGCTCGAGCACCACCTCGGCGGCGGGGGAGTCCAGCGGCGTCTCGTTCGAGATGGTCACCGACACCGCGAGAGCATCACCCGGGCGCACGACGCCGTTGCCCACGGGCGACAGCGTCATCTCCAGCGCCGCCTCGACACCGCTCTCCCCGCCCTCGGGCGCTGCCGCCGCTGCCAGGGCGGAGCTTGGCCATGCCGGTGAGAGCATGAGCAGCACCATCAGCGCGGTCAGCAGCGCGAGGCGCCACGGGCGGCGCGGTGCGGTGAGGATGTCGGTCATGGTGGTTTCGTCTCGGGTGCGATTCATGACCGCACGATCAGCCGATTCTAGGCCGCGCGCCCTCCGAGCTTCCCGAACGGCGGGGCGATCCGCCCGAAGCGGGGTTGAATGGAGGGATGCCGACACCCCCCGATCCCGCCCTCTGCCGCGCCCTGGCGGACGACCTCCGCGCCGCGGGCTTCTCCGCCGACGGCCTGCGCGACGCCTGGGGCGAAGCCGCTGACGCGGCGATCGCGAGAGGGCTGCGCCTGCCGGCCGAGCGGGCTCTCACCGGCAGGTCGGATCCCCTCGCGGTGCTCGCCCGGCTGCTCGTGCTCGGTCTGCGGGAGTCTGTGGCGGTCGTCGACGCGGCCCTGCCGCAGACTCGGGCGGCGGGACTGGTGGCCCTGGAGCTGGCCGCGGCGTCGGGTGACACCCTCGTGCCGCGCGCGGTCATCCGCCCGCAGGAGTTCTCCGACGACGCCGGCGACCTGCAGTGGTGGGTCGCCAGCGACCTCGACGAAGCGGCGCTGGGAGGGCCGCTGCCCGAGGACCACGTGCTGGGGGTCGGCGGTGCATCGCTGACGCTTGCGGGGCTGCAGCTGCCCGGCCGCGTCGGCCGCGTGCTGGATATCGGCACCGGCTGCGGCATCCAGGCGCTGCGGGCGCGACGCGACGCCGACCGCGTGGTCGCGACCGACGTGTCGCAGCGGGCGCTGCACTTCACGCGCCTGAACGCCCTGCTCAACGGCGTCGACGGCATCGAGGTGCGGCAGGGGAGCCTCTTCGAGCCTGTTGCCGGCGAACTCTTCGAACGGGTCGTGTCGAACCCGCCGTTCGTCATCACGCCCCGCGCGGCGGGGGTGCCCGCCTACGAGTACCGTGACGGCGGCCTCGTCGGCGACGCGCTCGTGGCGGAGGTCATCGCCGGCGTCGGGGCGCACCTCGCGCCGGGCGGGGTCGCGCAACTGCTGGGCAACTGGGAGTACCGCGAGGGCGAGGATGGGCTCGATCGGGTGCGGCAGTGGGTGGAGGCATCCGATATTCCGATGGACGCATGGGTCGTCGAGCGGGAGTTCCTCGATCCCCTCGCATATGCCGAACTGTGGATCCGCGACGGCGGCACGCCGCCGGGCGCGCCGCAGTCGCAGCGCCTGCTGGCCGCGTGGCTCGACGACTTCGCCGAGCGCGGGGTCACCCGGGTCGGCTTCGGATACGTCCTGCTGCACCGTGCGCGGGGGTCGGCGCCCACGCTCGCGCGGTATGAGCGGGTGACGCAGCCGGTTGGCGGGGCGCTGGGGCCCCACCTGGCGGCGTCGCTCGCTGTGCACGAGCGGCTGGCCGGGATGTCCGACGCCGCGCTGGCATCGAGTGTGCTCGAGGTCGCCCCCGACGTGACCGACGCGCGGCACCACATGCCCGGAGCCGAGGACCCGAGCGTGATCGAGCTGCGGCAGGGTGGTGGCTTCGCACGCACGCTCGAGGTCGACCCGGCGCTGGCAGGCCTGGTCGGGGCGTGCGACGGCGAGCTGCCGGTCGGCGTGCTGATCGACGCGATCGCGCAGCTGCTCGAGGTGGATGCCGGCGAACTGCGCGCCGACCTTCTCCCTCGCGTACGTGAGTTGCTGTTCACACAGTTCCTGCGGTTCGCGTGACGGGTTGCACGCGGTTTCGCCGGGCGGTCGCCGACGGCGGCCTCAGCGTCGCTCGGTAGGCTCGAACCCATGCTCAACATGGCCGAGGGCCTCGCCCGCATCGGCGCGCTCGCCGCGTCGCCGGTCGTCGACACCCTCGCGCGCGCGTTCGCCGATGCCGGTTTCGAACTCGCCCTGGTCGGTGGCCCGGTGCGCGACGCGCTGCTGGGCCGGCCGACGAACGACCTGGATTTCACCACCAACGCGCGCCCCGACGACATCATGCGGATCGTGAAGCCGATCTCGACGGCGCAGTGGGACATCGGCCGCGACTTCGGCACGATCGGCGCCCGCGTCCGCGGCGAACAGGTGGAGATCACCACCTACCGCGCCGACGAGTACGACGGCGCCACCCGCAAGCCGGTCGTCGCGTTCGGCGACGACCTCGAGGGCGACCTCGCGCGGCGCGACTTCACCGTCAACGCGATGGCGCTGCGCCTTCCCGGCCCCGCACTGGTCGACCCGACCGGGGGCGTCGAGGATCTCGTCGCCGGCACGCTGCGCACGCCGGTCGACCCGGCCGTCAGCTTCGGCGACGACCCGCTGCGCATGCTGCGCGCCGCCCGTTTCAGCGCTCAACTGGGTTTCGACGTCGACCCCGCGACCGTCGCCGCGATGACCGAGCGTGCCGAGACGCTCTCGATCGTGAGCCCGGAGCGCATCCAGGGTGAGCTCGTGAAGCTGCTGCAGGCCGATGACCCGGCCCGCGGCATCCGCCTGCTCGTCGACACCGGCCTGATGTCGAAGTTCCTGCCCGAGGTGCCGGCGCTGCGCCTGGAGGTCGATGAGCACCACCACCACAAGGACGTCTACGAGCACTCGCTGACCGTGGTGCGGCAGGCGATCGAGCTCGAGCGTGAGCGCAACCCGGATGCCGCCCCCGACGTCCCGCTGCGGCTCGCGGCCCTGTTGCACGACATCGGCAAGCCTGCCACCCGGCGGCTCGAAGACGGCGGCGGGGTCACCTTCCACCACCACGACGTCAAGGGCGCGCGCCTGGCGCGCAAGCGGCTGCAGGCGCTGCGCTTCGACTCGGACACGATCGGCAGCGTGACCAAGCTGATCGAGCTCCATCTGCGGTTCTTCGGGTACGCCGAGGGTGCATGGAGCGATTCGGCCGTGCGTCGATACGTGCGGGATGCCGGCGACGAGCTCGAGCGCCTGCACATCCTCACCCGCGCCGACGTGACCACCCGCAACAAGCGCAAGGCCGCGCGGCTGCGCTCGGCGTACGACGACATCGAGCGGCGCATCGCGGAGCTGGCCGAGCAGGAGCAGCTGCAGTCGATGCGCCCGGCCCTCGACGGCAACCGGATCCAGGAGATCCTCGGCATCCCGCCAGGGCCGGTCGTGGGCGAGGCGTACCGGTTCCTGCTGGATGTGCGCCTGGACGAGGGCGTCGTCGACGAGGCCGAGGCCGAGCAGCGCCTGCGCGCCTGGTGGGCCGCCCGCGCCTGACCCGCTGTCCCGGCGCCGCGACCGCGCGGACCGTGAGACCGTATCCGGCGGCCGAGGCATTGGTCGTTTCCCACGGTCTCGGCCGCCAGATGCGGTCTCAGCGATCGGGTGGGTCGGATCGGGTGGGTCGCGCCCCTCGGCTCGTCACCCGAACAGGTCCAGCAGCCACGGCACCGCCATCACGACCAGGAGCACCCCGCACAGCACCCACGGGAAGCGCGTCGCGAGGCGGCGACCCTCGGGCGCGACGCCGGGCGGCGGGCGCAGCAGCCCCGCAGGCGGGGCGAACGGCAGGGACGCCGCCGTCATGGTCCCCGTCGCCGTCGCGAACGCCGCATGGCCGTCGGCGGATGCCGCCTGCAGCATCCGCTCATCGCGCCAGCGTTCCCACTGGTCGAGTTTGTCGAGCACGGCCGCCACGGCTCCGAACAGCCACGCCCAGGTCGCCGGGTCGGTCGTGCTGGCGTTGCGCTTGGTGTACATGAGCAGCCAGTCGTCCACGATCTCGACGTCGAGGTCGGCTGCGTTGTCGATGAACCTCGACATGACGTCGGGGGTGAACAGGTACAGGGCATCCTGCTCGTACCCTTCCGGGCAGTACAGCGCGAAGTGCCGGTCGAAATCGCCCTCCAGGCTCAGCCGCTGCTCCTTCTTGTACGACGTCGGCAGGTTGGATCCGAGAAGGCTGTTGTTGCCGGTGGCATCCAGCACGATGTGCGGCAGCGGGGTGTCGAGCTTCACAGCGACGTACCCCCACCGATGGGTCCTGCGGTGTTTCCCGGAGCCGGTCGTGTACACGTAGTTGGCGAACTCGACCACCCGAGGCTCGTCACCGCGCACGAGGTCGAAGCTCTGCCGGTGCGAGCCGGTGTTGAAGATCATCCCGGGCAGTGACGGATTCGCCCGCTGCGGGGTGTAGCTCATCCCGTTCGCGCGCGCGAAGCGGTCGAGCCGATAGCGCCGGGTCGCCACGCGCAGCTGCGAGAAGAAGGTGACCACCACGCCCACGATGGCCGCCACGAGCAGCACCACGAAGAAGGGCCCCATCTCCGACAGCTCGACGAGGAAGGACGACCGGGACGTCGCCGCGCCGATCAGCATCATCCCCGCCAAGAACACCAGGACCACGCCGTATCCGACGATGCTGGCCGTCACTTCGTTGTGCGTCCGCCCCGACGCGCGCAGCTCCTTCGTGAACGCGCGGACGGCCGCGCGATCGACGCGCTCGGTCAGGGCGCGGATGTCGAACGGCACGGATGCCGCCGTCGTGCGCGGCGTCACCGCACGCCGCCGAGTCCGCCGAGCATGCCGAACATCCCGGTCTGCATGAACAGCTGCATCCCGAGCCACAGCAAGCCGAACAGCCCGACGGCGATGATGGTCGCCCACGGCACGCGCCGCCGCAGGCGCTGTCCCTGCTGCGCGACGCCGAGCGGCGGGCGCAGCGACTCGGTCGGCGGGGTGAACGGAAGCGTCTGGGCGCCCCCGGCGAGAGCATGCCCCGCCTGAGCGGCCGCCTGTCCCGCCTGAGCGCCGGCGAGCGCGTGCGCGTGCTGCTCGGGCTGGACCAGCCGCTCGTCGCGCCACCGCTCCCACTGCGCGAGCTTGTCGAGCATGGCCCCCACCACGGAGAACAGCCAGGCCCACATGCGCGGGTCCAGGGTGGAGAAGTCGCGCCGGGCATAGAGGAACAGCCAGTCGTCGACGATCTCGACGTCGAGGGCCGCGGCGTTGTCGATGAAGCGGGCCATGATGTCGGGCGTGAACAGGTAGAGGGCGTCCCGCTCGTAGCCGGCGGGGCAGTAGAGCGTGAAGTACCGGTCGAAGTCGCCCTCGAGGCTGAGTCGCTGCTCCTTGTCGAACGTCGCCGGCAGGTTCGAGCCCAGCAGGCCGTTGTTGCCCACGGCATCCAGCACGATGTGCGGCAACGGCGTGTTCAGCCTGATCGCGATGTAGCCCCACTTGTGGGTGGTGCTGTTCTTGCCGGACCCGGTCGTGTAGCGGTAGTTGGCGAACTCGACCCACCGCGGCTGCCCGCCACGCAGGATCTCCGACGCGGTGCGGGCGGACCCCTGATGGAAGATCAGACCCGGCAGCGGCGGGTTCTTCGCTTCGGGGTAGAACGTGAGTCCGTTGGATGCCGCGAACCGGTCGAGCCGATACCGGCGTTCCCCACTGCCACGCGACGACCGCACGATGACGACGATCACGATCGTGAAGACGGCGGCCACGAGCAGCAGCGGGAGCAGCGCGAGCACCCCGAACCCCCCTCCCGTCGAGGAGGCGATGGTGAAGAAGACCGCGCCGAGGCTCCCGAAGCCGGTCACCATGATCACGCCCACCACGATGAGGATGATCACCGTGATCGGCAGACCCATGTCGTGCGGGGCGCGCCCGGAGGCGACCAGATGCTCTTTGTGGGCCTTGATCGCGGCGCGATCGACCGGCTCGGTCAGCGCGCGCGTGTCGAACGGAACGGATGCCGCAGGTGTCGTCATCGCGCAATCTCCCCCAGGTGGTGCGGCCGGGTGTCCAAAGACGCGCTGACGGGGCCCGTCGACATCGACTGGCCCCCCGACACGTCCCCCTGCACGCGGCTCACGCTATCGAATGCGCGGGATGGATGCCGCGCGGGGCATCCTCGCCCCGCGCGGTCGCACGGCTGGGGTGGCATCCGCTAGACTGTCGAGGTTGTCCGTTCACCGCGCCACTCGGCGCCGGCGTCCGGGCAGTGCACACACCCTCCTGCTTCCGGGAAATGCCCGGGAGCCGTTCTAGTCCGAAGGAGGTGGGTCAGTGACGCACACACACCAGTACGAACTCATGGTGATCCTCAACCCCGAGATCGACGAGCGCCTCGTCGCCCCGAACCTTGAGAAGTTCCTCAAGGTCATCACGAGCGACGGCGGCACGATCGACAAGGTCGACATCTGGGGCCGTCGCCGTCTCGCTTACGAGATCCAGAAGAAGACCGAGGGCGTCTACGCCGTCGTCAACTTCACGGCGACCAGCGAGGCCACCCAGGAGCTCGACCGTCAGCTCAAGCTGAGCGAGCAGATCATGCGCACCAAGGTCCAGCGCGCTGAAGACGCGATGGCCATGGTCGCCGCCGAGAAGGAGCGTTCCGAGGCGAAGGCTGCCCGCAAGGCTGCCGCGCCCGCGAAGGCTGCGAAGGCGTAACGACGATGGCTGGCGAGACCGTCATCACCGTTGTGGGAAACCTCACGGCAGACCCCGAGCTGCGGTACACGCAGAGCGGGCTGCCCGTCGCGAACTTCACGATCGCGTCGACGCCGCGCAGTTTCGACCGTCAGGCGAACGAGTGGAAGGACGGCGAAGCGCTGTTCCTCCGCGCGAGCGTGTGGCGCGACTTCGCCGAGCACGTGGCCGGTTCGCTCACCAAGGGCATGCGGGTCATCGCCAGCGGTCGCCTGAAGCAGCGGTCCTACCAGGACCGCGAGGGGCAGAACCGCGTCTCCATCGAGCTCGAGGTCGATGAGATCGGCCCGTCGCTGCGTTACGCGACCGCACAGGTCACGCGTACCAGCAGCAGCGGTGGCGGCGGCGGAAACGGCTCCGGCGGTGGCGGCGGGGGCGGACAGCAGTCCCGCCCGCAGGTCGCCGACGAGCCGTGGGCCACTCCCGGTTCGGCCGCTCCCGACGCGTGGAGCGCCCCCGGCGCCTACGGCGACGACACTCCGTTCTGATCCCTCGGATCAATCAACTCTCTCTAAGGAAAAACCATGGCTGGAAAGTCGAGCGGCGACCGCCGCAAGCCGCGGAAGGGCGCGAAGAACGCCGCTCCCGCGAAGGCGATCCGTGTCGGCGTCATTGATTACAAGGACGTCGCCACTCTTCGCAAGTTCATCTCGGAGCGCGGGAAGATCCGCGCCCGCCGTATCACCGGTGTCTCGGTGCAGGAGCAGCGTCTGATCGCGAAGGCGATCAAGAACGCCCGTGAAATGGCGCTCCTGCCCTACGCCGGCGCTGGCCGTTAAGGGGTCCCGACATGGCAAAGCTGATTCTCACGAATGAGGTCGCCGGGCTCGGAAGCGCCGGCGACGTGATCGAGGTCAAGAACGGGTTCGCCCGCAACTACCTCATCCCCCAGGGCTTCGCAGTGATGTGGTCGCGCGGTGGCGAGAAGCAGGTGGCGTCCATCCGCGCCGCCCGCGAGTCGCGCGCGATCCACGACCACGAAGAGGCCGTGGCCCTGAAGAACTCGCTCGAGTCGACCAAGGTCCGTCTGGCCGTCAAGGCCGGCAACGAGGGACGCCTGTTCGGTTCGGTCAAGACCGGTGACGTCGCTGACGCGGTCAAGGCTGCCGGGCTCGGCGAGCTCGACAAGCGCAAGATCCACATCACCTCCACGATCAAGGCCGTGGGCGAGCACGAGGCGACCGTTCGCCTGCGTGACGACCTCACCGCCGTGATCACGCTGCAGGTGGTCGCCGCCAAGTAAGGGCGGTGGAGCGCCCCTCTGCGGGCGTCTGAACGACACGGATGCCGTGGACCTCGAGGGGTCCACGGCATCCGTCGTTTCCGCCGCAGAACGCCCCCAGAGGCCCCCGCTGGAACCCCTCCCACCGCCCGTCCACCCGCCTGTGTGTCCACAGCGGCCTGTGTATAACGTGCTACGTACTCCCAACCTTCAATGCGGACTTCAACCACAATCCATTCCACAGGCTGTGGAACCATCAATCCCAGGTCAGCCGGTAAAAGTGTTCTGTCTTGTTCCGGTATCCCGGGCGTTTTCCACAGGACTTGTACACAGGCTGGGCGGCGTTTCGCCCACACTCTCCACAGAGTTATCCACAGGCTCGGTTGCGAGTGTCAGTGGCCGTGCATAGCGTGAACGTGTCCCACCCCGACAACACCCGAAAATGACGGAGGTACGGCTGCGTGTCCATCGCTGACATCTCCGACGAACGACTCGGCGGGCGCCGTGAGAACGAGCGCACACCGCCGCATGACGTCCTCGCCGAGCAGAGTGCGCTGGGCGGCATGCTGTTGTCGAAGGACGCGGTCGCCGATGTGATCGAGACGCTTCGCGGGGCCGATTTCTACGTGCCCAAGCACGAGCTGATCTTCGAAGCGATCCTCAGCCTGTACTCGCACGGCGAGCCCACCGACGTCGTCGCCGTCACCGACGAGCTGATCAAGACGGGCGAACTGCAGCGCGCCGGCGGCGCCGATTACCTGCACTCACTCACCTCGATCGTGCCGACCGCCGCCAACGCCGGCTACTACGCCACGATCGTCTCCGAGCGCGCGCTGCTGCGCCGCCTGGTGCAGGCCGGCACCCGCATCGTGCAGATGGGGTACTCCGGGCAGGGCGAGGCTGTCGAGCTCGTCAACAACGCCCAGGCCGAGATCTACGCGGTGACCGGCGCCGAGGCGGCCGAGGACTATGTTCCCCTCGAGATCGCGGTCACCTCCGCCATCGACGAGATCGAGGCTGCCCGTGGCCGCGACGGCTCGATGACCGGCATCCCCACCGGTTTCGCTCAGCTCGACGAGCTCACCAACGGGCTCCACGGCGGTCAGATGATCGTCGTGGCCGCGCGACCCGCCATGGGAAAGTCCACGCTCGCACTGGACTTCGCGCGAGCGGCGGCCATCAAGCACAACATGCCGACGATCTTCTTCTCGCTCGAAATGGGGCGCAGTGAGATCGCCATGCGCCTCATGAGCGCCGAGGGCGCGGTGCCGCTGCAGAACATGCGCAAGGGCACGCTCGACTCGCGTGACTGGACCACCATCGCCGCCACGCGGGGCCGCATCAACGACGCTCCGCTGTACATCGACGACAGCCCCAACATGACGCTCGTCGAGATCCGCGCCAAGTGCCGTCGACTCAAGCAGCGGGTGGGGCTGCGCATGGTGATCATCGACTACCTGCAGCTGATGACCAGCGGCAAGAAGGTCGAGTCGCGTCAGCAGGAGGTCAGCGAGTTCTCGCGTGCGCTGAAGCTGCTCGCGAAGGAGCTGCAGGTGCCCGTGATCGCACTGTCGCAGCTGAACCGTGGATCTGAGCAGCGCACCGACAAGCGTCCGCAGGTGAGTGACCTGCGAGAGTCCGGCTCGATCGAGCAGGATGCCGACATGGTCATGCTGCTGCACCGCGACTCGGTGTACGACAAGGACACCCGCCCCGGCGAGGCCGACCTCATCGTGGCGAAGCACCGTAACGGGCCGACCGCGACCATCGAGATCGCGTTCCAGGGTCACTTCTCGCGCTTCACCGACATGGCGCCGGTGTAGCGGAGGGCGCTTACCGGTGCCTCTCAGTCTCACGGGTCCTGCCCGACGGCATGTCCGCGTGGGGTGGAGGGAGACCTTCCCGGTCGGCGCTCTCATGCGTGAGAGGCTGGCCGCATGCCTGTGGCTCTCTCAGTGGACGGGCTTGCCAACGCACGCGACCTCGGTGGCATGGAGCGCAGCGATGGTTCGCTGACTCCGACGGGCGTGTTCGTTCGCGCCGAGATGCTGGACCGTCTGGACGAATCCGGGTGGGCTGTCCTGCGAGATCACGGGGTGCGTACCGTCATCGACCTGCGGCGGCCGGAGGAGGCCACAGGCTCCGTGCCCGACGACATGCTCCTGGTGCGACTCGATCTCGACGGCGATGAACGCGACTTCTGGGCGCCATTGGAGGCGGACGGACGGTGGGGAACGCCGCTCTACTACGCCGCTCACCTGCAGCAGTTGCCACATCGGCTCGCCCAGGTCGTAGACGCGATCGCGTCAGCGCCCAGGGGAGCGGTGGTGTTCCACTGCGGAGCCGGCTGGGACCGAACAGGGCTCGTCGCCGCCTTCCTGCTCAAGGCGATCGGCGTCAGCGAGGATGCCGCAGTGGCCGACTACCTCGTCTCCTTTGCCAACGCCGACGCGATGACCGCGCTGCATGGTCGGTCATTCGACGTCGAGGAGCGTCACGCGGTGCTCGCCGCATTCGGCCATACGCCGGAGTCGGCCTTCCGCGGGATGTACCGAGAGCTCGATGTGGACGAGTGGTTTCGGCACGCGGGAGTCGGCGAGGACGCAGTCCGCGCGATCGTCACCTGGCGTGGACACGTCGACGCGCGCCCGCAGTGATGAGTAGCCCCCGATGCATTGGCGCGCGATCGGCTTCGATCTCGACGGCACCCTGTTCGACCACGTGGGAGCCGCGGAGGAGGCTGTCAGTGAGTTCGTGGCCGATCTCGGATGCGAGCCGACCGCCGATCAGCTACTCCAGCGACACCTACAGTCGCGCGCGCATCTGATTCCGTCCCCACCGCACGCTGGCGGTGATGTCCCTGCCACCATGAGCGAATGAGCTTCAGGACCCGGATGCCGGTGCCGACGGATGCCGCGGAGATCGCCGATCTCCACGTCTCGACGTGGCGGGAGGCTTACGCACATCTGTTGCCAGAGGACCACTTCTCGGCGCAGTACATCGAGGGACGGCATCGGATGTGGAAGCACGTCCTCGGGCACCCGGGGGACGATGTGGTCGTCAGGGTCGCGGAAAGCGCCGGAGCCATCATCGGGTTCGCGTGGGCGGGGCCGACCGTCGGCGCGGAGGGCGCAGAGCGCCCGCGTGATCGCGAGCTGTACGCGATCTACGTCTCCGCCGCTCACTACGGCACCGGCGCCGGCCAGTCGCTCCTCGACGAGACTCTCGGTGACGGGCCGGCGATGCTCTGGGTCGCGAAGGAGAACCCGCGCGCGACCGGGTTCTACGTGCGCAACGGCTTCCGCTTCGATGGCGTCGAACGGATCGACCCGCACGTTCCGATGATCACCGCCGCACGGATGGTGCGATAGCGCCCTGGACCGCGTCATCGTGGTGGGAAGCGTCGTGCTCCCTGGGTTCAAGATGGGCCGGAAAGCGGCAGGGACCGGATCGTCCGAGGTTTACTCGCACGGTCCGGTCCCACCACGCGCCGCGGACTGACCGAAGGGTCAGGCGCGGTCCGCGCGGTTCGTGCCGTCGTCGTAGTCGATCTGTTCCTTGCGGACCTGCTCGGTGACCGTCTCCTCCTCGGTCACGGTTTCCGTTCCCAGGCGGACACGCTCGACCGGAACGGTCTCCTTGGCGATGACGGGCCGTTCCTCAGTGAGGACGACCTCATGCTCTTCCTCGCTGATGGCCGGCCCGTCCATGGCATCCGCAACGTTGGCGTCGGTGATGGGTTCGCGTTCCAGCCGCACTTCCTCACTCTCAAGTTGCGAATCACCCAGTTTTAGCCGTACGACAACTCGCGTGAGCGACCTGGTTCGAGTGGGACTGACCGCCAGGGCGCGGTCAGTCTTCGCCGGCGAGAGCAAAGATGAGGCATGCCTGGGCGGTGAGGCCGAATCCCTCTACGTTGTCACGCAGTGGCTGCGCGCTTGCGTAGTCGATCGGCTCGGCTTTGCCGGAAGGCGTCCTGTTCGGCAAGCGCAACACGTGGGTCGCGCGGGGGATGCCGTAGGCGAGCGCTGCGCGAACTGTGGCACGGTGGACAAGTCGTGTCGGTCCCTACCGCTCTCGGATCCGCGTCAACCTTGCGTGGATCAAGCGCCGACTGGTCACCTGCGTAGGGTGTTTGCATGATCGGCGCGCGTTGGTTGCAGGAGATGGCGGGCCAGCTCGCCGCTGTCGACGGCGTGCTGGCGGTGGCGCTCGGTGGCAGCCGGGCACGAAATACCCATCGGCCCGACTCTGACGTTGACCTCGGTCTCTACTACGAGCGCGAAACGCTCGACCTTGGCGCTCTCGAGGATCTTGCCCGCCGCTGGGCCGGCCGCCGCGTCGAGGTCGCGGCGCCGGGAAGCTGGGGACCGTGGGTTGATGGTGGCGCGTGGCTCACCGTCAACGGTACGGATGTCGACTGGATTCTTCGCGACGTCGAACGCGTCCGAGAACAGTGCCACCGCGCGCGACGTGGTCAGTTCGGTTTCCACGCTCAGGCCGGTCATCCGCTGGGATTCCTGGACGTCGCTTACGCCGGCGAAGCGGCCACCGCTGTGCCACTCGTCGACGCAGGAGGGGTGCTCGCGGGCCTCCGCGAGCTCGTCACCCCATACCCCGAGGCATTGCGGGCGGCGATGATAGACAACCTCTGGCAGGTGGACTTCTTTCTGGACGGCGCACTCAAGGGCGCCAAACGCGGTGATGCCGCCTATGTAGCGCTGTCCGCCTCTCACGCAGTCCTGCTCGTCGCGCACGCGTGGCACGCCGCTGCGGGGGAGTGGGCCACCAATGAGAAGGGGCTCACGGCCAACGTGGCGCGACTCGCCATCGAATCTCATGGTTTCGCGGAGATCGCGACCCGCAGCCTCGCCTACGTCGGTCGCCGACCAGCCGAGCTCGTGTCCACACTCACCGACCTCAAGACCATCCCGCGGCCGACCGGAGATGTTCGCGCATAGGGGCCGCCACCGACCGAGCAGCCCTGGCGGGCGTTGCACCCACTCCTCCGGGTCGCCCAAGTCATCGCTCGGCGCCGCTACCTTCGCGCCCTCCGCTGATCAAGCCGCCGGGGAGGACGAGGGTCAATGGCTCGTCATCCAACTCCGCAGCGAATGGGATGGAATCGCGGAGGTGCGTCCGCAGGTTCTGCCTGAATTCTCGGTGGCGATGCGCATCACTCACGGGCACATAGGTTTTGTGATGCGAGTTGTCGTGTGGGGGCATCGGAGACTTCGAATTGGTTCCTAGACGGTGGCTGCGATTGCGCGTTGGATTGAGCCGCGCGAAGCTCTTCAGATGCAGGTGGGTCCGATGCTCGAGCGATACTGCGTCTCGGCTTTCTTCGCTCGTTTGGAAGTGGGGGAGCGGTTCGCGCGAAGCGACTGGCCAGCGCATGTCACGCTCGCTTCGAACTTCGTCGTCTCGGAGCCGGTTGAGCAGATTGTCAGCGCGATCCGTGACGCGAAGGTCGTCGACCGAGCCCTGAGGTTCCAATTCACGGGGCTTGCCTTCTTCGGCCCGCGACGGGATGTTCCGGTTCGGTTGGTGGAGTGCCCGGATATCGAAGACGTACATCGAGACCTCGCGGATCACCTCGGTCACCTCGGCGGTTTTAAGCCGGACGAGCCAGCCCATTGGCGAGACGGCTACCGCCCCCACCTCACTCTCCGTCCGGCCGTCGACGTCCGCGACGGCGCGAGCTGCATCGCGTCACACATCGCGATCGCACGGCTGACTGGCGAAGCAGCCGAGGTCGTCGCCTGCTTCGCGCTTGATCGGTCGCCAGTGCCGAAGGTGCGTGCGGTCGGCTTCGACCTCGACGGCACGCTTTTCGACCATCATGGCTCTGCGGCCGACGCTGTCCGGAATTTCATGACTGAACTTGAGCGCGAGCCGACCATCGAGCGAGTGACAGCGTGGTTCGAGCTCGAAGCCCAGCACTTCGAGAGCTGGCGGGCCGGCGATCTCACCTTTGCGGAACAGCGGCGGCTGCGGCTGCGTGACTTCCTGGAGTTCCTGAGCGTGGTCGTACCTGCTCGCGATGACGTTCTCGACGAGCTGTTCGAGAAGTATCTGGTGGACTATCGCCGCGCATGGCGCGCATTTCCAGGGACGGAGGCAGTACTTGAGAACCTGCGTGGTCGCGGGATCCGAATCGGCGTCCTCACCAATGGGAACCACGCGCAGCAGATCGACAAGCTGAATGTCACTGGCCTAACCCACCTCATTGACGTCGTGTGCACCTCCGAGGACATCGGTTTCGCCAAGCCGGATCCTCGAGCGTTCGAGATCCTCGCCGCACGACTCGAATGCTCGACGTCGGAGATGGTGTTCATCGGTGACAACTCTGAGATGGATGTTGCCGGTGCTCGGGCCGCTGGAATCGCGGCAGCGCGTGTCCGGCACGACGATGACTCCGATGCGGCACTCGAGGCTGCGTTGGATTCGGCGAGCCTCTGACACCTGCGGCCTGCAGATGCAAAAGCGGCTCTGCACTGTCGGCGAGTGGGGCTCTGGGCGCACCGTGCTGAGACAGCAACCCATGAAAGCCCGCGGAATTCCGCGGGCTTTCATGGGTTTCTCGGATGGTGGCGACGGGTGTCAGGCGCGGTTCGTGCCGTCGTCGTAGTCGATCTGTTCCTTGCGGACCTGCTCGGTGACCGTCTCCTCCTCGGTCACGGTTTCCGTTCCCAGGCGGACACGCTCGACCGGAACGGTCTCCTTGGCGATGACGGGCCGTTCCTCAGTGAGGACGACCTCATGCTCTTCCTCGCTGATGGCCGGCCCGTCCATGGCATCCGCAACGTTGGCGTCGGTGATGGGTTCGCGTTCCAGCCGCACTTCCTCATGGCTCACGGGGACAGTGACGGTCTTCTCCTCCGTGACGACGTACTTGCGCAGCCGTGCGCGACCGGTCTGCACCTTCTCGGTGCCCACGCGCAGGCGCTCCTCGGACCGGGTCATCGCATCGTCGGTGGTCGGACCGGATGTGTCATAGCCGGTGCTCGTGTCCACGGCCCCGTCGCTGGCGTCACGGACGGTACCGGTGCCTTCAGTGGCGCTGGTGGTGCGGGAACCGTTGCCGTAGTAGACGTACAGTTCGTCTTCCTGCGCGTGCTCCAGCGCCCCGTCCGCGTCCACGCGCGGTGCGTTCTTCACGAACTCTTTCGCGTAGCTCACCCGGAGGTTCTGGCCGTCCTGGTTGGCGTCGTCGATGGGCACGAAGGACTCCGAAGTGCCGAAGAAACCGGTGCGCACCGCCGCCCAGGTGGGCGCCCCGGTGTCGGTGTCGAGGTAGATCTGCTCGAGCGTGCCGATCTTCTCCCCGTCGGAGTCGATCACCGCTGCTCCCATGAGCCCGCTGATGTTGTCTGTGCTGATCATGACTGCTTCCTATCGTTCGTTTGTTCGTACGTATTGAGACCGGCGCGGGGCCCGCGACCGGGAACCGTGTCACCGGGTTGTGGTGACCTGCACGGCAGTGGTGTCGGGGTCACGCTTGACGACACTCCGCACGCCGAGCATCCCGCCGAGGGCCGCGATCACCGCGCCGATCAGCAGACCGGCGAAGCCCCACCACGCGGCGGCTTGAGCGGTCGCGGCGGCATCCTCCGCCGTCTGCTGCGCGTCCTGCAGCGCCTCATCGGTCTGCTCCTGCGCTTCTTCTTCGTCGACGTTGCTCTGCACGTCCTCGACGACCTGGGTGACGTCGGTCCCGGACAATGCCTGGGTGGCGGAGCTGACGACGCCGCCGAGCAGGCTGGCGCTGAGCCACACGGTCAGGGCGAGAGCAACCACCAGGGACGTCGCCCAGGTCAAGAATCCGTGCAGCAGCCCGCTGCGCACCGCCAGCGCGCCGGCGACGAAGCCGGCCGCGGCAAGAGCGATCACCAGGGCGATGACGCTCCAGATCGTCGCCCCGATGCCCGAGCCCCCCAGTCCGATGCCGGCGGTGACGAGGGAGAGCAGGATGGTGACGGCCAGAAAGGTCACCACCCCGGCGATGATGGACCCCCATGAGACGTTCGCGGTGCGGCCACCCCTTTCGGTGCCGATCAGCGACTCCTTCGCGGCGTCGTCGTTGTGGTCTGCGATGACAGGGCGGGCTGCGGCGCTGTCGGGGTGGGCGGTGCGATTGTTTGCCATTGTCTCGATCCCTTGGGTTGGGGCGTCGGAGCCGCAGGAGTCGAAACGTGCGGACCGGCTACCAGCCCGCTTACACCGTAAGCCGACTAGCGTGACAGTACAGCGCCCGAAATGACTTGGCGAGGGGGGTTGCGCGTGATGGGAGGGAATGTGCTATGAGCGTCCGGGTGACGAAGAAGCCGACGGGTACGCAGTCCCGTCGTCTGAGCCGCGGCCTGATCATCGAGACCGCACTCGCGCAGATCGACCGGCGCGGCGCACAGGGGTTGTCGATGCGCTCCTTGGGGCAGGAGCTCGGCGTAGAGGCGATGTCGCTGTACCGATACGTACACGGGCGAGAGGATCTGCTGGAGGGGGTGGTGGCTCTGCTGATGGAGAACCTGACCTCGGATCTTGACGATGAGCTCGCCGAACACTGGCAGGGGTTCCTGCAAACCGTCGCCCACCACGTCCGCCAGATCGCGATCGATCATCCGCTGGCCTTTCCGCTGGTCGCCACCCGCCACCCGGCAGCCCCCTGGCTGCGCCCCCCGCTACGCAGCGTCGAAGTGGTCGACACGTTCCTCGGCACCCTCATCGGGCACGGTTTCACCGACCAGCAGGCCGTGGATGCCTACCGGTCCTTCAGCAGCTTCCTGCTCGGCCACCTGCTGCTGGAATCAGCCGTGCGCGGCGCGGAAACCGGCCCGGTCGAAGAACCCCTCGACGAAGGCGACGCCACCATCCCCGAAGGGGACGGGCAGGTCAGTCTGGAGGCCGCACCCGAAGTGAAACGCCTCCGAACCCTCCTCAGCGAAGACCGCAGCGACGAGGAATTCGAAGTCTCACTGGAGGCACTGCTGGACCGGCTGAACCGCGAGCTCACCCAGTAACGAGCCAGCCCTGCCGGCGACGTGGAGTCAGCGTGGATCAGGTGCCGGTCGCAGCACGCCGTCGCGTCAGTCGAAGATCGCCACCGATTCCGACAGCCGAGTCACTTCCTCAGCGGTGAGTTCCAGGTCGGCGGCTTTCGCGGAGTCTCTGATGGATGCCGCACGGCGCGCACCGGGGATCGGGATGACGTGCGGGTCGAGGGCGAGCTCCCACGCCAGCACGGCCTGCTGTGGGCTGACCCCGTGTGCATCGCCGACTTCGCGGAAGGCCGAGAACCGGTCGCCTACGCTGCTGGCACCGCCGCCGGTACCGCCGAGAGGACTCCACGGCAGGAAGGCGATGTCGTGAGCGGCGCAGAAGCGCAATTCGTCGATGCTTCCCGGATGCTTCGGCGAGAACTCGTTCTGGACGCTGGCGAGGTTGCCTTCGCCGAGCACGTCGAGAGCGATCTGGATCTCTTCGACACTCGCGTTGGAGATGCCGATCGCGCGGACGAGGCCGTCGTCGTGCAGCGATTTCAGTCCCCGCATGATGTCGGCGTAGACACGTGTGCGGTCGGGACGGTGGTACTGGTACAGGTCGATCTGGTCGACGCCGAGGATCGCGAGTGACTTCTCCACGGCCGAGCGCAGGTAGGCCTCCGACCCATCGCGTCCCTTGGCTCCGTCTTCTCCGAGCGTGATGCCGCCCTTGGTCGCGACGAAGATGCTCGAGGAATCCCCGTCCCATGTCCGGAGCGCCTCGGCGACGATGCGCTCGTTGTGCCCCATCTCTTCGCCATCGGGCGCGTAGATGTCCGCCGTGTCGATGAGCGTCACGCCCGCGTCGAGTGCGGCGTGCACGGTCGCCACGGCATCCTCGAATGACGGATACTGCTTGTCGTTGTTCATCGACAGCGGCATGGCGCCCAGGCCGATCGCCGAGACCTGTCGTCCTGCCAGAGTGCGCTGCTTCATTGCTTCTCCTCGTCGCGTCTTCTCAAAGACTGCCAGCGCAGCCGCGCGCGTGCGTGGGACTGGACATACGGCTGGACACCGTAGTAGTCCACTGAGCGCACGTGTTTCTAGGATGTCGCCGTGGACCGCGTGATCGTCATGGGGAGCATCTTCCTGCCGGGGTTCGTGATGGATCCCTTCGTGTCGGCGTTGCGGGAGCGAGGACTGGTGGCCGAGTCGGTCGCCCCGACGTCCGCGGGGACCGCGGGAGCAGCCGGCGAGGAGTACTCCGCGGCCGCGGCGCGACTCGGTGCGACGACGGCGATTGCGCATTCGAACGCCGGCAACTTCGTTCCTGCCGTCGCCGCGGCTTCCGCTGTCAGGCGGGTGGTGTTCCTCGACGCGATCGTCCCGCCTCTGCACGGTGGCACATGGCCCGTTGTGCCCGCGCCTCTGCGCGACACCCTGTCGGCGACCGCGAGGCGCGGCATCCTGCCGCCGTGGACGCGGTGGTGGCCGCAAGAGAGCGTGCGCCCTCTGTTTCCGGACGACGCTACCTTCGCGCGGGTGGATGCCAGCACACCTTGCATCCCCGCCTCCTACCTGTCGGCTCGCGTCTCAGCGGCTCGGGACTGGTCGGCTGAACTCACCTGCAGTTACGTCGCCTTCGGGACCACCTACGCCGACGAGGTCGACGTCGCCGCCGACGCAGGATGGCCCGTGCGGACCCTCGAACTAGGTCACCTGGGGATGCTGCAAGACCCCGCGATGGTCGCGGACGCGGTGATGGCCGCCGCCGAAGGCTGAGCCGCTCTGCGCTGGTCGTCACGGTTGTGACTTGGATACTGTGTGGCAAGGACAGGGTGGGATGATCCGCTGACCCGAGCGACAACGCCCGTCACAACTCGATAGACAGCGATGGGGGAATGCGGGTGCACCTGTTCGGCCGGCACGCAGAATGCGAGGCTCTCGATCGCGCCCTCGCCGATGCGCACGCGGGGCGGAGCAGGGCGCTGTACGCACGTGGTGAGGCGGGAATCGGAAAGACCTCCCTCCTGGACTACGCGCGGACCGCCGCCGATGCGCTGGGGTTCCGGGTGGAAAGCGCCACCGGCATGGAATCGGAGTCGCAGTTCGCGTACGCCGCGCTGCATCAGCTGTGCGCTCCGCTCCTGGAGTACGACGCGACGATGGCCGGGCCCCAGCGCGACGCACTCGCCATCGCCTTCGGCACGAAGACGGGGCCCGTTCCGGACCGGTTCCTGGTCGGCCTGGCCGTGCTGAATCTGCTCGCAGAGGCCGCGGAAGAGCGGCCTCTCCTCTGCCTCGTCGACGACGCGCAGTGGCTGGACCGCGCCTCGGCCGAGGTCATCGCCTTTGCGGCCCGGCGGGTATCCGCCGAACGCCTGGCCCTCGTCGTCGCGGGCCGTGATTCCGACGACGACGCGTCCGCCGCGTTCTCGGGGATGCCGGTCCTCACGGTTGCCGCACTCGGTGAGGCCGACGCGCGGGAGTTGCTCGCTGCCGAGACCGCCACCCTGATCGACGCCTCAGTGCGCGAGCGCGTCATCGCGGAAGCACGCGGAAACCCCCTGGCTCTGCTGGAGCTGCCGCGCAGCGTCGGGCCGGCGACTCTCGCAAGCGGGTTCGACGTGCATGACCGCCCCGACGTCCCGCAGCACCTCGAACAGGCCTTCCGGCAACGCTCGACAGCGCTGCCGTCCGAGACTCAACGTGTTCTTCTCCTCGCAGCCGCCGAGCCTACGGGCGACGTGGCACTGCTGTTCCGCGCTCTGTCCCGGCTCGGGATCGAGGGTTCCGGCGCCGCTGCGGCAGAGACCGCGGGGTTGTTCACCATCGACTCGAAGGTGCGCTTCCGGCATCCCCTGGTGCGTTCGGCGATCTACAGTGCCGCTGTCCCAGCGGAACGTCGCCAGGCACATGAAGCGCTGGCTGCGGCGACCGACCCGCGCATCGATCCAGACCGTCGGGCGTGGCATCGGGGGCAGGCCGTCCTCGGCCCAGATGAGGACGTGGCCGTCGAGTTGGAGCGCGCCGGCGAGCGAGCACTCGCGCGCGGCGGCATGGCAGCGGCGGCCGCCCTTTTCCAGCGCGCGGCGCAACTGACCCCCGACCCTGCTCTTCGCACGCAGCGCGCGATGACCGCGCTGCAGGCGAAACATGAGGCGGGCGCTGCAGATGAGGCATTGAAGCTGCTCGCGCTCGCAGCTCAAGGGCCGCTGAGTCCGCTGCAGTCTGCGCGCCTCACGCTCTACAGAGCGCACATCACCTTCTATCTCGTCCACAGCGACGACGTTCCGGTGATGTTCTTGGATGCGGCACACGCGCTGGCGCCGCTCGACCCCGCGGTGTCTCGCGAGGCCTTTCTGCTCGCCCTCAACACCGCCGTCATCGCCGGAGGCGATGTGCGAGGGGTTGCCGAGGCAGCCCGGGCCGCGCCCCGACCGCCCGAGCAGCCACGGCCGCTGGACCTCCTTCTCGACGGGCTCGTGACGGTCTACACGGAGGGATACGTCGCCGGCGTGGACACGCTGCGAAGAGCGGTCACCTCGTTACGTGATGAAGAGCTCAGTCGAGACGTCTACCGCGGCACGGACAGCGACCGCTGGCTCTGGCTCGCCAGCCGCACGGCCGTCGCACTCTTCGAGAACGACCTGATGTACGACCTTGCCGCGCGCAAGGTCACGATCGCGCGTACGGCGGGGGCGGTGGCGACCCTGTATGTCGCGCTGATCGCTCTTTCGGCGGCACACGCGCTGCGCGGTGAGTTGAGTCGTGCCGCGGAGCTGCTGGCTGAGAGCACGGCGATCGCTCGCGCGACGGATGCTGTCCCGCTGCCCCACGGGGAGCTGTTCCTCGCAGCATGGCGAGGCTGGGAATCAGATCTCCCCGAGCTTCATCGACGCAGCGCCGGGGCGGCGGACAAGAACGCCGGTACCGAGGTCGCCGTGGCGAACTACGCGTCCGCGGTGTTCCACAACGCGACAGGGAGCTTCGCAACGGCCATGACCGCAGCTCAGCGCGCCGTGGAATCCGATGATTTCTCCGTGCAGAGCGTCGCCCTCCCCGAGCTGGTCGAAGCGGCCGCCCGCGCAGGTCACGCACAGGCGGCCCGCGAAGCCCATGCGCAGCTCGTCGCGCGTGCCCACGCGAGTGGAACCCCGTGGGCGCTCGGCCTGGCCGCACGGTCGCGGGCTCTGATCACACCGGGCGGGGCCGCGGAGGACGACTACCGGGAGGCCATAGAGCGGCTGGGTGAGTCACGCCTGACCGGCCACCTTGCACGAGCCCACCTGCTGTACGGCGAGTGGCTGCGGCGCGAAGGGCGTCGCCGCGAGGCGCGAGAAGAGCTCCGCACGGCACACGACATGCTGACCGACATGGGAGCGGTGGGTTTTGCAGAGCGCGCCGCGAAGGAACTGCGCGCGACCGGCGAGCACCCCCGTGCTCGCAACGCGCCTCCCAGCACCGCGCTCACCGAGCACGAGCTGCAGATCGCGCGTGCTGTCGCGACCGGCGCCACGTCGCGGGAGGTTGCGGCGATGCTCTTCCTGAGTCCGCGAACGATCGAGGCTCACTTGCGCACGATCTTCCGAAAGCTCGGCGTCACCTCCCGACGCCAACTCAGGGAACTCCACCTCTGACGACGGTGCACACACCTCGGCGGCCGGAGCGGACACGTGATGATCGGCTGCTCGCTGGAAGGAGGGTACGCGACCTACGGCCCTTGCGCGAGGGGGGTTCGCGGGCCTGCGCGGGCGAGCAGGCTGAGCCCACCGACCCTTTGGAGGAAACATGTACTTCCATGTTCAGCAGCTGATCAACGAAATCGACCAGGATCAGCCCGATCCCGACGCCGCGAACGCGCTTCAGGAGGGCCTGGGCGGGCAGTTCGGCGAGATGCGCACGATGATGCAGTACCTCTTCCAGAGCATCAACTTCCGCGGTCCGTCGGCGAAGCCCTACAAGGACCTCATCCAGGGCATCGGCACCGAGGAGATCAGCCACGTCGAGCTCATCGGCACGACCATCTCACGCCTGCTCGACGGATCGCCGGGGTACAAGGGCAAGCCCAGCGACACCGTCGACGCCCCCGGTGCCGGTGGCGCGACGCCGCTGCAGGTAGCGACGTCCGAGAGCAACATCCATCACTACCTGGTCGGTGCGCAGGGAGCGATGCCGGTGGATGCCGCCGGCAACCCGTGGCTGGGCAGTTACGTCTACAACTCGGGCAACCTCGTGCTCGACCTGCTCTACAACCTCATGCTGGAATCGACCGGCCGCCTGCAGAAGTGCCGCCTCTACGAGATGACCTCCAACAAGACCGCTCGCAGCACCATCTCGTACCTGATCGTCCGCGACCAGGCGCACGAGAACGCGTTCGCCCGGGCGCTGGAGACCCTCGGCGTCAACTGGCGCACTGCACTGCCCATCCCCAAGACAAACGCGGAGAAGTTCCCCGAGGTCGCGCGGCTGCTCGAGATGGGCCTGCAGAGCAAGCAGTACTCCTTCGACCTCACCAACCTGTCCGAAGCGGGCAAGATCTTCCAGGGCCTTTCGCCTTCGAAGGATGGCACCCAGCTGGATGCCAGCGAGCAGGCGCCGGCCGGCGTACCGATGACGATCGCACCCGAGCGTCCGGAAGAATTCTCCCCCGGTGCCGACGCCGACCTGCGGGAGCTCATCGAGGCGACGGCGGCAATGGAGATGAAGGACATCGACCGCACCTTCGGTGAGATGAAGTAGCAGGCCGCAGTCCGACGGGTTGCGAGGGGGAGCCGAGATGTGCCGATGGATCGCGTATCTGGGCTCCCCGCTTGCCGTTGAGGACGTTCTCGTCCGCCCGGATCACTCGCTGATAGACCAGAGCCTGGTCGCCCGCCGGCTGTACCTGCCCGGCACGACGATGGCGTCGCAGTTCCGGGAGCACGCGTTCCCCACCAACGGCGACGGTTTCGGTCTCGCCTGGTCTGGCCGCGCGGGCACGTTGGGACAGTTCCGGCAGGTCACGCCGGCATGGGACAGCGACAACCTGCGCCACCTCGCAGCGCAGATCGAGTCCCCCTGCTTCCTCGCCCACGTGCGGGCGGCGCCCGGCGGCACGATCGCCGAGCAGAACGCCCACCCCTTCGTGCACGACGGGTGGATGTTCCAGCACAACGGCGAGATCGGCGGGTTCGCCGCGCTCAAGCGCGACCTCACGATGGATGTCGCGCCCGAGCTGTACCCGCACATCCGGGGCACCACCGACAGCGAAGTGTGCTTCTTCCTCGCGCTGACCTACGGCCTCGCCACCGACCCGGTGACGGCTCTGACCCGCATGGTCGAGCGCGTCGAGGCGGCGCGCGCCGCGCACGGCGTCACCGCGGCGTTCCGCGGCGCGTTCTGCGCCTCCGACGGTGAGCGCCTGGTGGTGGCGCGGTGGCGGAGCGCGGATGCCGGCGAGCTGCCGCCGCCGTCGCTCTTCCACAGCGTCGGGCCGGAGACCTTGCATGTGGGCGAGGGGCGCACCGAGCGCCTTCCCGACGGCGCGCAGCTCGTGGTCTCGGAGCCGCTCGAGCTGCACTGGTCGCGTCGGCATTGGCAAGAGATCCCCACCGCCACGGTCGGCGTCTTCACCCGCGGCGCCGACCCGGTGTTCACCGCGCTCGCGTGACGCCGCCGGGTGGACGCGCGGGGGCTTGGCGCTCGCCGCCTCACCGCGGGCTGGCCCCGCCCCGTCGCGCGGCGCTGTCGACCTGCCCGGCATGCAGGTCGGCCACCCACTCCCAGCCGGGCTCGGGCGCGTCGATCCGGGGGTCTTCGAACACCCCGCCGTCGCGCAGCGTCTCGATGTAGCGGCGGTCCAGCGCCAGCCGCTGCCGCAGCTGCGTGGCGTCACCGGCCGAGCCGTGTCCGGGGACGAACGCGTCCACCTGGTCGGCGACGGACGCCAGCGCATCGAGCCCCGCGAGGTAGTCGCCCAGCGGATCGTCAGCGCCCTCGAGGTCGGGCATGGGCACGAAGACGTCCGACAGCATGTCCCCGGCGATGAGCACGCGGCATCCCTCCACCACGAGCGCCGCGTGCCCGATGGCGTGACCGGGGTGGGCGACGACCCGCACCTCGGGGCCGTTCCAGGGGACGCGCGCCCCGTCGCGGGGCAGCGCGTCGATCAGGCCGAACGGCTCTATCGGCACGTCCGTGATGATCTCGGGGGGCAGGGCGTCGGCGAAGCGCTGCTGCCAGTCGCTCTGCGACCGCAGGTCGCGCAGGAACGCCGCACACGCCGCCGTGCCCCAGCGTGGGGCGTCTCCCAACTCCGGATGCCACAGCGCGTGGTCCCAGTCGGGGTGCGTGGCGAAGCCGGCGACCACCGGCATCCCGAGGGCGCGCAGGTCGTCGGCGAGGCACCGCATCTCCGCCTCGGTGATGCCGGGATCGACCAGCAGCACACCGTCGTCGTCGCCCTGCACGACGACGGTGTTGTTGCGCAGCAACGGGCTCTGGTGGGCGAAGACGCCGGGGGCGACGGGGGTCAGCATGACCGTGGCCCGGGGGTGGACGGGTTCGGGGCGGCCGTCGGTGCGAGCAGTGCCATCGAGGAGTCCTTCGTGTTCCGGGCGCTCAGTCCAGCGAGAGCGCGATGATCGCGAGCGTGCAGATGCCGATGCCGGCACCCTGCGGTGCGCTGAGTCGCTCGCGGAGCACGCCGGCGGCCAGCAGCACGGTGACCGCAGGATAGAGCGAGGTGAGCACGGCCGCTACAGCCAGCGAGGTGGTTCCGCTGGACAGCAGGAAGGCGACCGTTCCGGCGGCGCCGGTCAGTCCTGCCGCGGTGCCCCAGCCGACGGCCGTGCGCATGCTGTGCCCGCGGGGTCGCACGGCTGCGACGCCGATGCCGGCGAGCACCGCGCCGGTGGCCTGGTTCGCCGCGAGCGGCAGCAGCCCCGCATCGGGCCCGATCTGGGCCAGGCAGACGAACAGCAGCCCGAACCCCGCACCCGCGAGGGCGCCGTCGCCGAGCGCACCCCACGACCGCTGCGGGCGGCCGGTGCCGGTGCCGGTCTCGCGCGAGACCAGCCAGATCCCGGGGAGGGCGATGACGATGCCCGCCCACACCAGCAGACCGGGGCGCTCGCCGAGCACGACACCCGCGATCACGGGCAGCGCCGCTGCCCCGACGGCCGACAGCGGCGCCACCAGACCCATGCGACCGCGCGCCAGCCCTCGATACAGGAACAGTCCGCCCGCCGCGGAACCGACGCCGGCGAGCACACCCCACCCGAAGTCGGTCGCCGTCGGGGTTCCGCCGAGGAGGAGCCCCGCGGCCAGCAGGGCGATGGTCCCCGCGATCTGACCGACCAACAGGATCAGCCACGGCGAGCACCGCCGGGCACCGACGCCCCCGATGAAGTCCGACGTGCCGTACGCGATCGCCGACGCCAGCGCCAGCAGGATCCCGGGGCTCACGGCATCCAGCCTGAGACGCGGCGGATCAGCCGGCCTGGCGCTGCAGCGCCTGCGCGACCCAGAAGTCCAGCGTCCCCTCGTCCTGCGCCGCATCGGGGTGGATGTGGATCCACCCAGGGCCCATGGAACGACCGGGGCCCATCTCGGCGCGCACGGCCTCGGGCCGCGTCACGAGATCGGCGTCGTCGTCGGCGCTGACGTGCACGAGCAGTCCCAGGTCCTTGCGGGCCGCGACGAGCATCGATCCGTCGAACATCACGGCGATGGTGCCGAACATCGGCACTTCGCGCACCGACCCCGCCGGAAGTCGCCGCAGCACGCGGTCGAGCAGATCGCGCCGCGCCGCATCCACCATCACGGTCATGTCATCACCTCGCAGCGTCGTCCGGATGCCGGTCAGCGTAGAGCGCGACCGCGCTGCCGTCGAGGGGGACACTGGCGCGCTCGCCCGCCCGGTCGTACGGTCGGAGCCAGCCGCCCGGCGACCTGCGCCGTGCGAGCCGGAGGGGGAAGAGATGCCGTGGGATGCCGATGACCTCGCGACGATCGGCGGTGCGGAGGAGTTGCAGGTCTCCTCGGTCCGCCCCGATGGCACGGACCGCCCGTTCGTCACCATCTGGGGGGTGCGTGCCGGCGACGACCTGTACATCCGGTCGGCGTACGGTCCGGACAACCCCTGGTACCGGCGGGCGCGGCGTGCCGGCATCGGGCGCATCCGCGCCGACGTGGTGGATCGGCCGGTGAGCTTCACCGCGGTCGATGCCGGCGACGAGGCGACGCAGCAGGCGGTGGATGCCGCCTACCACGCCAAGTACGACCGCTTCGGGCCGCAGATCGTCGGCACGGTCACCGGGCCGGCATCCTACGAGACGACGCTGCGGCTCGATCCGCGCTGAGCGCGGCACCGCGCCGGGGCGGTGGTTTGCCGGAATGCGGGGATCTGCCCGGATGCGGACCGTTTCGGCCGCGGGGATCCGCGTTTCGGCGGATTCCCTCATCCGGGACAGTGGAAAGGCAGCCCCCCGTCGACTCAGTCCTCGTCGACCGGGGTGGCCCGCACCGCGTTGCGGTCGGCGATGAGCGTGTCGCGCACGCGCCGGCGCAGCACCTTGCCGATGAGCGACGTCGGAAGCTCCTCCCACACGCGGTAGGCGCTCGGGCGCTTGTATTCGGCGAGGTGCTCGCGGGCCGCGGCGCGGGCGGCATCCTCATCGAACGTCGCGCCCGGCTCGAGCACGACGACGGCCGTCACGACCTCGGCACCGCCGCCGCGGGGGATGCCGACGACGGCGGATGCCGCCACGCCCGGCACCGCGTTCAGCACCTTCTCCACCTCGCTGGGGGCGACGTTGAAGCCGCCCGTGATGATGATCTCCTTCTTGCGGTCGACGACCGTGACGAAGCCGTCTTCGTCCTGCATCACGAGGTCGCCGGTGCGCAGCCAGCCGCCCTCGAGCAGCGCCTGCGCCGTCTCCTCCGGACGGTTCCAGTAGCCCTGGAACACCTGCGGACCCTTGATCAGCAGCTCGCCGACCTCGCCCTGCTCCACCTCATGGGTGGGCTCGTTGGGATCGACGACGCGGATGTCGGTGGAGGGGAACGGGATGCCGATGGCGCCGATCTTCCGCGAGGAGTTGAACGGGTTCGCAAGGGCGACAGGGCTCGTCTCGGTGAGCCCGTAGCCCTCGTTGAGCATGCTGCCGGCCAGCTCCTCCCAGCGCTTCACGATCGCCGGGGTGAGGGTCATCGCGCCGGAGATGGCGTAGACGACGCCGGAGAGGTCGAGCTTGCCGTCGCGGGCGACGCGGGCGAGCCGGTCGAACATCGGGGGCACGGCGGGGATGAACGTCGGCGGGTACTTCTTCGCCGCCTGTGAGACCAGTTCGGGGTCGAACGTGGGGAAGAGCACCGCGTTCGAGCCCGTTTCGACGGCGTAGATCACCGACAGCAGCACCCCGAACGAGTGGAACATCGGCAGCAGACCGTAGATGCGGCCTTCGCCGTGTGCGAAGCGCGGCATCCAGGCCCCACCCTGGCGGGCGTTGGCCCACAGGTTGCCGTGCGTGATGATCGCGCCCTTGGGGGTGCCGGTGGTGCCCGAGGTGTACTGCAGGCACGCGATGTCGGTCACCGAGGGGCGAGGGGTGGATGCCGGCAGCGGGGCGGACTTCTCGAGTTGCGAGAACGGGATGGTGCCGGGCGCGGGAGCGGTGAGCTTGTTGCGGGAGGCCTTCGCCTTCGCGATCGGCAGGCGCAGCGCGAGACGGGTCGTCAGCGGCATCGCGCGGGTGATGTCGACCGAGACGATCGTGCGGATGCCGAGATCGGCGGGCAGCGACTGGATCACCGGGGCCATCTTGTCCCAGGTGATGACGACGGTGGCGCCATGGTCGCGGAACTGCACCTCGAGCTCGTCGCGGGTGTACAGCGGGTTGTGCTCGACGACGATCGCGCCCAGGCGCAGCACGGCGTAGAAGGCGGCGAGGTGCTGTGGTGCATTCGGCAGCACGAGCGCCACGCGGTCGCCTGCCTTCACTCCGAGCGCCGCCAGGCCGCCGGCCACCCGGGAGACGCGGTCGGCCAGTTCCCGGTAGGTCTGCGAGGCGCCGAAGAACGTCACGGCGGGGCGGTCGGCGTACTGCGCGGCCCGCTCGTCGAGCAGGTCGACCAAGGAGCCCGTCGGCAGCTCGATGTCGACGGGGGTGCCTTCGGCGTAGAAGCGGTTCCAGGCGCGGGTTTCGTTCAGGAGCACCGGACAAGATTACGTCGCCGTCGGGCGCCGCGCCGCACCCACCTCGCCTGCGTCTCCGGGCCGCCGCACGGCTCGAAGGGGTGGTTGCGCGGCCGTCGGCGCGCCATGATGAGGCCATGACGCCAGGCGCCCGCGGTCGCGACAGCCGAGCCGCCCGATGAGTGACGACAGCGTCGCCCGGCCCCTGCCTCCGCCTGCCGGCCCCGTGGCCGCCTTCCTCGCAGGGCTGGAATCGCAGTTCTCGCGGATGGAGCGGTTCAAGGACGCCGTCGACCCGGTCGCCGCCCGGCGGGGCGGGCGCATCGTGACGGACTTCTTCACTCCGCGGGTACCCGAGCTGCGCGCCGCCGCGGGGCTGCCCGCGGGCCGCGGGCGTGCGTCCCACGGCAGGCGCCTGGCCGCCCGCGACGGCGGACGCGTCGGCACCGACGAGCTGGCGGTCTACTGCTACTGGGATGCGGGCGTCGATCAGGCGCCCGAGCTCGTGCGTGCCTGCATCGACAGGGTGCGCGAGGTGCATCCCGATGCCCGTGTGCTCGACGCCGCCGGCATCCGCGAACTGATCGCCATTCCGGATCGCGTCACGTCGGTGCTCGCCGAGCACCATCCGGCGCACTTCGCCGACTACGTGCGCGTGGCGCTGCTGGAGAAGTACGGCGGGATCTGGGTGGATGCCACCTGCTGGCTACCCGGCCCGCTCGACGAGGCGATCCTCACGTACCTCGACGCGGGCGTCGTCTATCCCCGCTGGACGCATCGCGAGATCGGCAACTGGTTCATCGCCGCCGTGCCGGGCTCTCTTGTGATCAGGCTGCAGCGGGTCGCCCTCGAGATGTGGTGGGAGGCGCGCGACGACGTGCCCGACTACTTCCTCTATCACCGCATCTTCGAGACCCTTCACTCACTGATCCCGGAGTTCCGCGGGCAGTGGTCGCGGGTTCCCTCCCTTTCGAGCACCGCCAGCCACCTGCTGCAGCTGAGCATGATGGAGCCCTGGTTCCCCGGCGTCGCCGACATCATGGCGCGCCTGTCGATCGTGCAGAAGCTCAGTTACAAGTACGACCCCGCCGCGGTCCCAGAAGGCTCGATCCTGGCCCGGCTGCTCGAGCACCGGGCGCTGTAGGGGGCGCCGGTCCGGTGGCTCGGGCTGCTCAGGTGTGGGCGACCGGCTGACGCAGGATCGTCCTGAGCTTGTCGGCCTCGGTGTGGCGCGGGTCGTTGAGGTAGATCTCGTGGTGCCTGCCGGTGGCGACCAGCCCGTTCGCAGGAAGGTACTCCTCGTGCAGGCGCGCGAGCACCGGGGCCTCGTCGTCGTACGAGCCGACGTGCAGCGTCTGCACCGCGAGGCCCTCATCGAGGGTGGCCAGCCGGATGAGATCCAGCGACGGCGCGTCGCCCTTCTGCTCCAGCATCGCGATGACGTCGGCGACGTGGTCATCGGTGATCCAGTGCGGCACGAGGTTCATCACGGTCCAGTCCCACTGGGACTTGTCCCGGGCGGCGGTGAACGCTGTCATGTCCTGTGCCCACCACAGCGCCTCCAGCGGCATGACGACGTAATCCATGTCGAGGGTGGTCTTGCTGAAGAACTTCAGCTTGTACGCCACGGGATACAGCGTCGACAGCGCGTCGGCGTAAGCCTGAGACGTGTTCGGATCGCCGTGCCCGTCGAGCATGAGGTACTGCAGCGGGGGCACCGTGACCACCTCGAACGCGCCCGCCGGAGCGGTGTAGGTCGCGATCTGCTTCTTGAGGTCGACTTTCACGGCTGCTCCTCCTGCGGCGAGGCTACGAGCCGCCGCGACCGGTGAAGTGGTCCATCGAGGAATACACCTTGAACACCTTGTCGGCAACGACGTCCCAGACGCGGGTGGGCAGGATGCCGCGCAGCGCCATGGCCAGCTTCACCGTCCACGGGCGCAGCACCATCGGCGTGCCGCGCACCATCCCCTGCCACGCGGCGTGCGTCGCCTGGCGCGGGGTCATGATCGGGGTCAGCAGCGGCCCGCGCGCCCCGGCGAACATGCCGGTGGAGACATAGCTCGGGCAGAACGTCGTCACGGTGACGTGGCGGTGGCCGCGCGCGCGCAGCTCGAGTCGCACCGAGTCGCTCCAGCCGATCATCGCCCACTTGGATGCCGCGTAGACCGCCATGTTGGGGTTGGCGAGCGTCCCCGCCGCGGACGCGATGTTGAGGATGCGCTTGGGTCGGCTGGTGTCGGCGATCATCGCCGGCAGCACCTCGCGGGTCAGCCACATCGCCGCGAGGGTGTTCACCCGCATCGTCATCTCGATGTCGCGGGTCGGGTCGTTGTCCCAGAAGACCCCCGCGCGGACGATGCCGGCGTTGTTCACGAGGATGTCGGGGGCGCCGATGTCGGCGGTCACGCGCTCCAGCGCGGCGACGATCTCGTGCTGCTGAGAGACGTCGACGCGGTAGGCCCGCACGTCGACACCCGAGGTGCTGAGCGCGGATGCCAGTGCGCTCGCGGCATCCTCGTCGATGTCCCACAGGGCGATCGCGTGCGCGCCGCCGGCGACGGCCCGGCGGGCGAAGAGCTCGCCCATGCCGCGGGCGCCGCCCGTGATCAGCACGGTCGCGCCGCGGACGGCATCCATCCGGCTCGTCGCTGCGCTCATGTGCGGTCCTCCTCGCGTCGGCTCCCGCCAGCGTAATCCGCTGACGGGAGCCGATCACGCGGCGGCGTCGGTCACCAGGTGGAGTCGCCCCGGATGACGGCATCCGAGCCGCCGTCGATGAAGATCATCTGGCCGCAGAGGTGCGCGTTCTCCTCGCTGACCAGCCATGCCATGAGGTAGGCCACGTCGAGCGGCTCGAAGATGCCGTTGAGCGGCATCGGCACCCGCTGCAGCAGGGCCGCTTTGGCCTCTTCGGTCGTGGTCAGGTCGGCGGTCATGGGGGTGGCGACGACGCCGGGTGCGACGCCGTTCAGCGCGATGCCGGCGCCGGCCCACTCGGGGGTCGCCGCCACGCGCCGCATCCACCGGGCGAGTGCCCGCTTGGAGGTGCCGTAGATCAGGCTGGCCTGCTCAGGGGTGCCGGCCGCGAGCTCGCCCGCGCGAGCCAGGGCGGTCTGCTCGTCCCCGGTGAGGAATGCCTCGAGCAGCGTCTCGTCCGGCGGGAACAGCGACGCCATCGAGGCCGTGGCGACGGCACGCGGTGCGGCGGATGCCGCCAGCAGCGGCCGCAGGCCCTCGAGGGTCGCGACGGCGCCGAAGTAGTTGACGGCCGCGGTGGCGACCGTCGGCGACGACAGCCCGGCGTTGGCGATGACCACGTCGACCGTGCCGTCGGAGAGGTCGGTGACCTCGGTGACGAGCCTCTCGCGGCCCTCGGCCGTGGTGAGGTCGACGTTGACGTCGGCACCGGCGATGTCGACCCCGATGACCCGGTAGCCCCGCTCGGTGAGCAACCGCGCGGTTGCCGCTCCGATGCCGCTGGCGGAGCCGGTGATGACGGCTGTGCGGGCCATGATGATCTGCCTTTCCTCGGTGAGTCCCGCCGACGGTGGCGGGCTGCTCACTGCCATCATGGCATGTGGTCAGACCATAGGGAAGGGGCAGGCGAGGGCGGTTTTCCGGCCGTCACACCGTGAGCATCACCTTGATCGCCCGGCGCTCGTCCATGGCGCGGTAGCCCTCTGCGGCATCCTCGAGGGGGAGCGTCAGGTCGAAGACCTTGCCCGGGTCGATCTCGCGGTCCCAGATGCGCTGGATCAGGTCGGGGAGGAACCGCCGCACCGGCGCCGGTCCGCCGTGCAGGTGCACGAGGGAGAAGAAGAGCTCCCGGCCGGGAAGCTCCACGTCGTGCGATACCCCGACGAACCCGATGTGGCCGCCGGGTCGCGTGGAGCGCAGGGCCTGCAGCATGGACTCGTGGGTGCCGACCGCTTCGATCACCGAGTGCGCGCCCAGTCCGCCGGTGAGCTCCTTGATGCGGGCGACGCCGTCGTCGCCACGCTCCTCGACGATGTCCGTCGCACCGAATTCGCGGGCCAGCGCCTGGCGGTCGGCGTGCCGGCTCATCGCGATGATGCGATCGGCGCCGAGCTCCCGGGCGGCCAGGATCCCCATGAGGCCGACGGCGCCGTCGCCGACGACCGCCACCGTCTTTCCGGGGCCGACCTCTGCGGCGACGGCGGCGAACCAGCCGGTGCCGAGCACATCGGATGCCGCCAGCAGCGACGGGATCAGGTCGGCATCCGGCTGACCCGGAGTCGCCACGAGCGTGCCGTCGGCCAGGGGGATGCGCGCGTACTCGGCCTGCGTGCCGATGCGGCCCATGGGTACGCTGTGCACGCAGCGCGACTGGTAGCCGGCGCGGCAGATCTCGCAGGTGTTGTCCGAAGCGAAGAACGACCCGACGACGAAGTCTCCGACCTTCACGGTGCGGACGTCCCCGCCGATCTCGGTCACGACACCGACGTACTCGTGCCCCATGGGGGTGCGGTTCACCTTGTCGGCGCCCCGGTACGGCCACAGGTCCGAGCCGCAGATGCAGCTGGCCGCGAGCTTGATGATGGCGTCGGTGGGCTCGATGATCACGGGGTTCTCCCGGTCTTCGACGCGCACGTCTCCTGCGGCCTGCATGATCACTGCGCGCATGCGCGTCTCCTTCGTTGCGTTCGTTCCGTGGTGTCGCCCGGGGCGTGTGGTCGGCGCCGCTCACGATAGACCCCGGGGCTGGGGACCGCGATCATCAGAGGCCATCGGTTCCCGCGAGAAACCACGTTCGGGGCGAGACACCACGCGGTGCGTGATGTCTCAGCCCAGAAGCGGTTTCTCGGCGAGGGAGGGCCGGGCGCACGGGATTCGAATCGATTCGAATCCAGCGATAGGATGGCCCGTCGCCTTCGCCGCTCCGGCGTCACCCGTCCCCAGATTCCCCGGAAGTCCTGCATGTCCACGTCCCTGACCACCGGCAGCCCTTGGCGCGTCATCCTCCTCTTCTCCGTGCCGTTGCTGCTCGGCAACATCGTGCAGCAGATGTACCAGTTTGCCGACGCCGTGGTCGTCGGCCGGTGGCTGGGGGTCGAGGCGCTCGCCGCCGTGGGGGCGACGGGAAGCCTCTTCTTCTTCCTCCTCGGATTCGTATGGGGTCTCACGACCGGTTTCGCCATTCCCACCGCGCAGGCGTTCGGGGCGCGTGACGCGGCGGGCGTGCGCCGTTCCGTCGCGGCCGGCACCATGCTCACCGGGGTCGCGACCGTGCTGCTGACGATCGCCGGGCCGCTGCTGTCGGAGCCCATGCTGCTGCTGCTGCGCACGCCGGCCGAGCTCATGCCGCAGGCGACCGTCTTCGCCCAGGTGAGCTTCCTCGGGTCCGGCGCCATGCTCTTCTTCAACTACCTCGCGGCGATCATCCGCGCCATCGGCGACTCGCGCACGCCGCTGATCTTCCTCACGATCGCCTGCGTGCTCAACGTCGGCCTCGTCGTGCTGATGGTCGGACCCCTCGCCTGGGGGGTCGGCGGTGCAGCGCTGGCGACGGTGGTCGCCCAGGGCCTGTCGGTGGTGCTGTGCGTGGAATTCGTGCGCCGCCGCGTCCCCGCCCTGCAGATGCGGCGCAGCGACTGGCGGGTGTCGTGGGAGGACATCGCCGACCACCTGCGACTGGGCCTTCCGATGGGCTTCCAGGCATCGATCATCGCCATCGGCGCCCTCGCCGTGCAGGTGCGCCTGAACGAGCTCGGCGCCGACGCGGTCGCGGCCTACACCACCGCATCGCGTGTCGACTCCCTCGCCGTGGCGCTGCTGCAGTCGCTGGGCCTCGCCGTCTCGATGTACGTCGCGCAGAACTTCGGCGCGCGCCGGCCCGACCGCATCCGCCGCGGAGTCGTCCAGGCGGTGTGGATGTCGATCGCCGCGTCCGTCGTCGTGGGTGCGCTGCTCGTCGTGTTCGGCAGCGGCGTGGTGCGCCTGTTCGTCGGGGAGGGGGCGGATGCCGTCGTCGGCCTCGCCTCGCTCATGCTGGTGATCAACGGCGTCAGCTACAGCCTGCTGGGCGTGCTCTTCGTTGTCCGCGGCGCCCTGCAGGGCCTCGGCCACACCCTCATCCCCACCGTCACCGGCGCGATCGAGCTGGTGATGCGCGTGGCCGCCGCCGTCGTGCTGGGCGGGCTCATCGGCTTCGCCGGCGTCGCCTGGAGCAACCCGCTGGCCTGGTTTGGAGCGGTGGTGCTGCTCGTTCCGGCCTACATCCGCGAGCATCGGCGACTGGCGGGCATGCCGGTGCGGCCCGACACGGTGACCCCCACGACGCCGATCGCCGTGATCGGTCCGGTCGACGGATCGATGGCCGTCGACGCCGTCGTGACCCAGCCGGTGCCGGTTGTGGCGTCGCCCAGCCGCGCGCAGCGGCTGCGCCGGCGCGTGAGGCAGCGCCCGCGTCGCCGGCGCGACCGCGCGAGCTGACCCGACTGCGGCTCACAACCCTGGCGACGTCGTACCGCCCTGTGCGACCATCTCCCCGTGGTTGCACGCACGCCCCGGGATCTGCAGACGCTTGTGCTGCTGCGGCGCGTGCGCGACCGCATGGACCGCGAGTACGCGCAGCCGCTGGATGTGGCATCCCTCGCCCGTGATGTGCACATGTCGGCCGGTCATCTGAGCCGGCAGTTCAAGCTCGCCTACGGGGAGTCGCCTTACGCCTATCTCATGACCCGGCGCATCGAGCGGGCCATGACCTTGCTGCGCCGAGGCGACCTCAGCGTCACCGAGGTGTGCTTCGCGGTCGGCTCATCGTCGCTGGGCACGTTCAGCACCCGGTTCACCGAGCTCGTCGGGGTGCCTCCGAGCGTCTACCGAGAGCAGGGTGCACCGTTTCGGGCCGGTATGTTGCCGTGCATCGCCAAGCGCCTCACCAGACCGGTCAGGAATCGAGAAGCGCAGGACGCCCCCGCACTCGTACCGTGACCGTCATGGACATCACGATTCAATCGAGTTTTCTGCCGCACACCGACGCTGAGGCATCCGTCGCCTTCTACCGCGACGTGCTCGGGTTCGAGGTGCGGCTGGACGTGGGCTATGACGACATGCGGTGGATCACGGTCGGCCCCGTGGGCCAGCCTGACACCGCGATCGTGCTGCATCCGCCCGGCGTCGGGAGCGATCTGACCGACGAGGAGCGCGAGGTGCTGCTCGAGATCATCGCCAAGGGCAGCTACTTCGGCGTGAACCTCGCCACCGACGACCTCGACACCACCTTCGCCGCGATCGCCGCGGCCGGCGCCGACGTCGTGCAGGAACCCATCGACCAGGATTACGGCGTGCGCGACGCCGCCTTCCGTGATCCGGCCGGCAATCTCATCCGCATCCAACAGAACCCGGAAGGCTGATCATGGCCGACACCCGCACCGCCGACCAATCCGGCTTCAGCGCCGCCGAGCGCTCCGCGATGAAGCAGCGCGCCGCCGAGCTCAAGACCCAGGTCAAGAACGGCAAGGGCAGCGCGAAGAAGCAGAAGGAGGCGCAGGCCTGCCTCGACGCCATCGCCGCGCTGCCCGAGCCCGACAAGACCATCGCGGAGCGCTTCCACGCCGCGGTGACCGAGACGGCGCCGCACCTCGACCCGAAGACCTGGTACGGATTCCCGTCGTACGCTCGGGACGGCAAGGTGGTGACGTTCCTGCAGCCGGCGTCGAAGTTCGAGACCCGATACGCCACGATCGGGTTCAACGAGGACGCCACGCTCGACGAGGGGGAGTTCTGGGCGACGTCGTTCGCCGTGATCGACTACACCGACGCGGTGGATGAGAAGGTCCGGGCGCTGGTGAAGAAGGCGGCAGGCTGACGACCTTCTTGCGCCCGTTCTGCTCTGGGCGGATGCTGGGCGGTGACGCACCCGACGAGGAGGTCTTCCGTGCAGAGAATCGTCCCGCACCTCTGGTTCGACCACAACGCCGCCGAGGCGGCGGAGTTCTACACGGCGGCGTTCCCCGGGTCGACGTCGACCGTCACCGCCCGCTATCCCGATGAAGGGCTGCCGGGCTTTCAGAGCGACTTCGCCGGGGCGGAGCTGACCATCGACGTCGAGATCGACGGATACCGGCTCACTCTCATCAATGCGGGGCCGCAGTTCAGGCCCAACCCGTCGGTGTCGTTCATGCTCAACTTCGACCGCCTGCTCTTCGGCGGGGACGCGGGTGCCGCGCGGGAGCGGCTCGACGCGCTGTGGGAGCGCCTCGTCGACGGGGGCGAGGTGCTGATGGAGCTGGCCGCGTACCCGTACAGCCCTCGTTACGGGTGGGTGCAGGACCGCTACGGCGTCAACTGGCAGCTCATCCTCGACGAAGCCGGCGACGAGCCCCGGCCCTTCCTCATGCCCAGCCTGATGTTCGGCGGAGACGCCCAGAATCGCGCCCGTGAGGCGGTGGACTTCTACACGTCGCTGTTCGAGGGCTCCCGCATCGGCATGATCGCGGAATACCCCGAGCAGACCGGTCCTGCCCCCGCCGGGGCGATCATGTTCTGCGACTTCCAGCTGGAGGGGCAGTGGTTCACGGCGATGGACTCCGCCGTGCCGCAGGACTTCTCCTTCACGTGCGGCGTCTCGCTCGAGGTGAGCTGCCCCGACCAGGCCGAGATCGACCGGCTGTGGAGTGCCCTGTCTGCGGTCCCCGAGGCCGAGCAGTGCGGCTGGCTGGCCGATCGGTTCGGCCTGAGCTGGCAGATCGTGCCGGAGAACATGGGCGAGCTGATGCGGCGGCCGGGCGCTTACGCCCGCATGCTCGACATGCACAAGCTGGTGATCGCCGGCCTCTGAGTCGTCAGGGGACGACGTCGCCGGCATCCACTGACACGATGCGGTCATCGCCGGGCCGCGCGTCGCCGCGCCCGTCGGTGTTGTTGGTGACGATCCAGACGCGTCCGTCGGGGGCGAGCAGCACGTCGCGCAGGCGCCCGTACGCACCGGTGAGGTGGTCGACGGATGCCGCGGGGTCATCCGTCGGCACGGCGCGCAGCGATTCCCCGCGCAGGTTGGCCATGAGCACCGTGCCGTCGACGATCGCGATGCCGCTGGGGCTGGCCTGTGCCGTCGGCCACTGCGCCACCGGGTCGATGAAACCCGGCTCGGATGCCGCGCCCTCCACGACCGGCCAGCCGTAGTTCGCGCCCGGCTCGATGACGTTCAGCTCATCCCACGTGTTCTGCCCGAACTCGCTGGCGAACAGGCGTCCGTCCTCTGCCCACGCCAGGCCCTGCACGTTGCGATGGCCGAGGCTGTACACCGGTGAGCCCGGCGTGGGGTTGTCGGGCGGGATGCCGCCGTCGGGGGTGAGCCGCAGGATCTTGCCGTTCAGCGCGGTCGCGTCCTGTGCGGCATCCGGATCGCCGGCATCGCCGACGGGGACGTAGAGCATGCCGTCGGGACCCAACGCGATGCGTCCGGCGTTGTGCGTGCCAGAAGCCGGGAGGCCGTCGATGATCGTGCGGGCGGTGCCGAGTGCAAGCGCGCCGGGCTCTCCCGACAGGGCGAACGCCTGCACGCGGTTTCCCGCCGCCGTCGTGGCATACACGTAGAGCTCGCCCTCTGCGGCGGCCAGCCCAAGCAGCCCGCCCTCACCGCCGTGAGTCACATCGTCGATGACGGCCAGCTCCCGCAGATCCCCGGTGGCGGTCCACTCGAACACGCGGGCGGTGTCGCGCTCGCTGATGAGCACCGATGAGCCGACGGGCGCGAGCGACCACGGCGCGTCGAGGCCGGTCACCACGTCGAACGGCGGGCTCGGCGCCGTCGTGGCGGAGGGCGAAGGGGCGGGTGTCGTCACGGGCGCCGCGGACGGCGCCGCCACCGACCCGCCACCACACCCGGTGACGAGTGTCATCACGGCGACCACGGCGATCACGGCCGGCACGGCGCGTGCGGACCGGTGGGGTCTGCGGGCGGTGATGTTCACGGGGCCTCCGCGCGGGACGGGAGGCCAGGCTACCCGCGCCGCGGCCCGGTGCGACAGGGCGGGCACCGAAGGTCTCCCAGCCGGCGACGACCTAGACTGGAGGCGTCCCATTTCTTGAGCTGACGAGTTCCGCCGTGTCCGACACCACCCCCCGCACGTTCGACGTGCGACACCTGCAATTGGCGCGCGCCCTGTTCGCGCTGACCGCGGGCGTCATGATCACCTTCTCGCCCGACCACTCGGCGGCGATCGGGATGGCGGTCTTCAGCGGGTTCGCCGTCGCGACCTCCCTCGTGCTGCTGCTGTCGGCATGGCTGGTCTTCCCGGCCGGCCAGCGCTGGCCCTCGGTGCTGCTCGGCATCCTCACCCTCGTCGCCGGCATGATCGGCGGCGCACCGGGGCTGCGCACCACCACGACGTTCTTCGTGCTCGTCATCGCCTGGGCACTGACCACCGGCGCCGCTGAACTCGCCGCGGGCATCGCCGCCCGCCGTCGTGCCGTCGCGCTGACCCAGCAGGCTTCGGACGCTCGCGACGCCATCGTCGTCGGGGCCATCACCCTGCTTTTGGGGCTCGGCATGCTGGTCGTGCCCGCGGGCTACCAGCTGGACTACTTCGTCGACGAAGCCGGTCAATGGTTCACCCTCACCGGCATCGTCATCGGCGTCGGCATCTTCGGCGCGTACGCGGCGGTGATCGGGGTCTACCTCGCCATCGCCGGGTTCTCGCCGCGGCGCACCGAGACCGATACCGCGTCCCCGGTCGTCACCCACTCCGGAGGCATGTCGTGACCGAACCCACCCGCCCCACCCGTCGCGAGCTGCTCAAGCCCGTGCAGCTGCTGGGCTTCGCCTTCGCCGCCGCCGCTTTCGCCGGCGTCGTGACGCTGCTATCGATGGGCGCGCTGCAGGCCGGACCGCCGGAGGACACGCAGCGCGCCGTCGTCGTGGCGCTCATCGTCGCGGGGGTCTCGTTCATCGTCACCCTGGTGGGGCTGGCGCTGCTGATCCTCGTGGTCGACCCGGCCCAGGTGGCCAAGCCGATCGACGGACCGGTGATGCGCAACGACCGCACGGATCGCGATGACGCCGGGACGGCGCCCGAGGCGGACGACAAGCGCTGACACCGCGCCCCCTCGGCGGTGCGAGTACTCACTCGGCGATGCGAATACTCACTCGGTGACGCGAGTACTCACTCGGTGGCGCGAGTACTCACTCGGCGATGAGGGTGTCGACGAGCCGCTCGGCGAGCCCGGTGTAGTCCGCCGGGGTCAGCGCCCGCAGCCGCGCCTTCGCGGCGTCGCCGATATCGAGGCCGTCGACGAATTCGGCCAGCTCCGCCGCGCCCACCCGGCGACCGCGCGTGAGGTCCTTCAGCAGTGCGTACGGGTCGGTGATCTGCGAGCGTCCGGCGGCGATCTCGGCGCGCACGACGGTCTGGATCGCCTCGGCCAGCACCTCCCAGTTCGCGTCGAGGTCGGCCAGCAGCACGTCGCGTGACAGCGAGATCTCGCCGAGGCCGCGCTCGAGGTTGTCCAGTGCCAGCAGCGAGTGGCCGAAGGCGACGCCGATGTTGCGCTGCGTCGTCGAGTCGGTGAGGTCGCGCTGCTGACGCGAGGTCACGAGGGTCTGGGCGAGCGTCGCGAAGAGGCCGCCGGCGATCTCGAGGTTCGCCTCGGCGTTCTCGAACCGGATCGGGTTGATCTTGTGCGGCATCGTGGACGACCCGGTGGCCCCCGCCACGGGGATCTGGGCGAAGAAGCCCATCGAGATGTAGGTCCAGATGTCCGTGGCGAGGTTGTGCAGGATGCCGCCGGCGTGCCGGGCCCGGTCGTAGAGCTCGACCTGCCAGTCATGCGACTCGATCTGCGTCGTCATCGGGTTGAACCCGATCCCGAGACCTTCGATGAAGGAGCGCGACAGCTCGGGCCAGTCCACGTCGGGCTCGGCGACGAGGTGCGCCGACCATGTGCCGGTGGCCCCGGAGAACTTCGCGAGGTACTCCCCGCCGGCGATCTGCGCGGCGACCCGCTCGAGCCGCCAGACGAAGACGGCGAGCTCCTTGCCCATGGTGGAGGGAGTCGCCGGCTGCCCGTGGGTGCGCGAGAGCATCGCGGCGTCCTTGTGCTCGATCGCCAGGGCCCGCAGCTTCTCGATGACGGCGCGCAGCTTCGGCAGCCAGACCCGCTCGACGGCTCGGTGCACGGTGAGCGCGTACGAGGCGGAGTTGATGTCCTCGCTCGTGCACGCGAAGTGCGCCAGCTCGGCGATGGCATCCAGTCCCAGCGTCGACAGGCGGTCGCGCACGAGGTACTCCACGGCCTTCACATCGTGCCGGGTCACCGCCTCTTTGTCGGCCAGCCAGTCGATCTCGTCCTGGCCGAAGTCGCGGTACAGGGCCCGGAGCGCTTCTTTGTCGCCCGGCTGCAGGGGAGAGGTGCCGAAGAGGGAGCGGTCGGTCAGCGCGATGATCCACTCCACCTCGACCTCCACCCGGGCTCGGTTGAGGCCGGCCTCGGAGAGGTAGTCGGCAAGGCCCGCGACGGCGGCGCGGTAGCGGCCGTCGAGGGGGCTCAGCGGCTGGGAGGGGAGGGACGTGGGCACGGGGACTCCGATCGCCGGCGCGGTGGAACAGATCGCTCAGCGGGGCTGACGGACCGCGGGTTCGAGTTGCCGGAAGAGGGCCCGGCACGCGCTCTCGATCATACCGAGCACCTCATCGAACATCTCCGGCCCGCCGTAGTAGGGGTCGGGCACGTCGAGGTGGTCGCCCGCGCCGGAGTCGAAAGACCGCAGCAGCGAGACCTTGTCGGCATCGGCGGTCGTCCGCGCCCACTCGAGCAGGATGCGCTCGTGGCTGCGGTCCAGCGCCACGACGAGGTCCGAGCGGTCGAAGTCCTCCTGGCTGAACTGCCGGGCGCGGTGGCGCTCGCCGTCGTACCCCTGCCGGGCGAGGGCGCCGAGGGTGCGCGCATCGGCGCGTTCGCCCACGTGCCAGTCGCCGGTTCCTGCGCTCCACGACGAGACACGGTGGTCGAGCCCTGCCCGTCGGGTGTACGAGCGGAACACGATGTCCGCCATCGGGGAGCGGCAGATGTTTCCGGTGCAGACGAAGACGACGCGGAACGGGTCCACGGCCACAGTCATCCCCCCATCATGGCGATATCGACGCGCTCTGCACAGAGTCGGTTTTCCGCTGATTGCGCCCCGACGCGTCCGAACGGCTCCGCGGCAGCACCCGCAGCCGCCAGAGTCGAACCCGTGACACTGGATCTGAGCGACGACATCGCCCGGGTGGATGCCGCCCTCGGCAGGCTTTCCCGGGTGCAGACGGGGCTCGGCGACGTGCGGCTGCGTGCCATCGGGCTGGCGCGCGAGACGGACTGGCAGTCGAGCGCCGCGCAGGCGTTCCGTGACGCGGTGGATGGCTGGGTCGAGGGCATTGCGCGCCTCGACCGACCGATGGAGCACCTGCGGGAACGTCTCATGCAGACCCGCGACCGCCTCGAGAGCACCTGGGTGCCGGATCCGTGAGCGACCTCGAGATCCGCGGTTCCGGGCCGATCGCAGTCGACACCGCGTCATTGGATGCCGCGGCCGGCGGCTTCGAGCTCGTCGCCGCCGCGCTCGACGACGCCGCCGCCGAGCTGGCGGCCGCGGCTGCCGACCTGTGGGGCGTCGTCTTCGCCGAGCCCGAGGCGGGTGCCGCCCGCGCCCTCGGCCGGGAGCTGACGGCATCGGCCGACGAGGCGCGGGCCCTCGCGGGGCGGCTGCGTCGCGCCTCTGCGGTGTACGAGATCGTCGAGCTGCGGGCTCGGCTGATGGCGGCCGAAGCGGGGGGTGACCGCACGCAGATCATGCGCGTGCGCGTTGCGCTGCTGCTCGCGCGCACCAGCGACCCGGCGGCTGCCCGGGCAGCGGATCTGGCGATGCGGGAGTGGCGAGCCGAGACGGGGGCCGGTTTCGGCGGCCAGCTGCTGGCGCTGGGCGTGCAGGCGGGGCCGCTCGTGCTGAGCGCGCTCGCCGCCGGCCTGCCGGCGTTCCGGCAGGCCGTGCGCGCGCACGGCGGTGGCACGGTCGACGCCCGGGAGCGGCTCGCGGGACACCCGCCCCCGGTCACTGCGGTGCCGCTTCGGCAGCCGGCGCGGGGATCAGCGCCCGCCACTCTCGCCGAGGCCGCCGCCCGCATGCCGGGGGAGGGTGACGCCCGCGTACGGGTAGAGAAGTACACCATGCCCGACGGCACCCGGCAGTTCGCGGTGTACATCGCAGGGACTCAGACGCCGACCGCCGGCGGCGAGGACCCGTTCGACATGCAGTCCAACCTCGAGCTGTACGGCGGGGAGACCGCCGCGTCGTACGCCGTCGTCGTCGAGGCGCTGCGCGCGGCCGGCGCGGGCGAGGGCGACGCCGTGCACGCCTTCGGTCACTCCCAGGGCGGCATGATCGCGGCGCGGCTGGCGACCGAGGGCGGATTCGACACGCGCACGGTGGTCACGTTCGGTTCCCCTGTGGCGGCGGACGTGGGCGCCGACACGCTGAGCGTCAGCGTGCGGCACGCCGACGACCCCGTCGCGGCGCTGGCCGACGGAGGGCTTCCGACCGTCGTGGGTGCCCCCGGGAGCTTCGTCGCCGAACGGGTCGCGCACCCGCGGGCGCACATCGGCGACCTCGCGCTGCCGAGTCACCACATGACCGCGTACGCCGAGACGTCGGCGATGCTCGATGGCAGCGCCGATCCCCGCATGCAGCCGATCCGTGCGGTCCTCGACGGACTGGATGCCGCGGCATCCGTCGAGACGACGGTGTGGGGCGCGGCCCGCCGGGAGGAGCGGGTCAGTCGCGGCGACGCTGCGGGCGCAGGATGATGCCGAAGATCCAGTTGATGAGCGAGATCACGATGGCGGCGACCACACCCCACCAGAAGTCCTCCACGCGCAGTCCCCAGTGCCAGAACGACGTGATCCACCCCGTCAGCCACAGCAGGAACCCGTTGATGATGAAGGAGATGAGCCCCAGGGTGAGCACGTACAGGGGCAGCGCGACGATCTTGACCACCGTGCCGATGATCGTGTTGACCAGCGCGAAGATCGCGGCGACCGCAAGCAGCGTCAGCACGAGCTGCAGGGTCTCGCCGGGTGGGAAGGCGATGACCGTGACCTGCAGCGCAGGCATGAGGGTCACGACCCAGATCGCGAAGGCGTTGACGACGACGCGGATGATGAAGGGCATGCCCAGCAGTGTGGCACGCTCTCGCGCTCCGGCGCCGCGAACTGCCGATGCCGTCGCCGCCCGGCCGCGCTTGTAGGCTCGGACCGTGACAGAGGCCCCCTCGCCCGCGCCCGTGCGGATCCGTCCCGAGATCGCCGCCCTCCCGCCCTACCGGCAGGGAAAGCAGGCGGGCGCCGACGCGTTCAAGCTCTCCAGCAACGAGAACCCGTTCGACCCCCTACCGAGCGTCATCGAGGCGATGCGATCGGCCACCGCCGTCAACCGCTACCCCGACGCGTCGGCGTCGCGGCTGCGTGCCCGGCTGGCCGCGCGGTTCGGCGTGGGAATCGACGGCGTGCACGTCGCGGCCGGGAGCGTGTCGATCCTGCAGCAGCTGGCGCTCGCCACGGCCGGCGCGGGCGACGAGCTGATGTACGCCTGGCGCTCGTTCGAGGCCTACCCGGGCCTGGCCGCCGTCGCCGGGGCGACCGCGGTGCCCGTGCCCCTCGCTGCAGACGGCACCCACGACCTCGACACCATGGCGCGGCGCGTCACCGACCGCACTCGCCTGATCCTCGTCTGCAGCCCCAACAACCCCACCGGTCCCATCGTCCGGCAGGACGATTTCGAGGCCTTCCTGGCTCGGGTTCCGGCGGACGTGCTGGTGGTGCTCGATGAGGCGTACGCCGAGTTCGTCACCGACCCGGCAGCCGTCGACGGCGCCCGCGTGCTGGCGGACGGGCACCAGAACGTCGTGGTGCTGCGCACCTTCTCCAAGGCGTACGGCCTCGCGGGGCTGCGCATCGGCTACGGCGTCGGACACCCCCGCATCCTCGACGCGGCCCGCGCCACCGGCATCCCGCTGTCGGTCACCGCGCAGGCCGAAGAGGCGGCGCTGGCCAGCCTCGACGCCGAGGACGAGCTCATCGCCCGGGTGGCCGTCATCACCGACTGCCGCGACCGGCTCGCGGCCGGGCTGCGCGCGGGGGGATGGAACGTCCCCGACGCGCAGGGCAACTTCGTGTGGCTGGCGACCGGCGAGCAGACGCTCGAGGTGGCGCCGCGCTTCGAGGACGCCGGCCTCGTCGTGCGTCCCTTCGCCGGCGACGGCGTGCGCATCTCGGTGGGCGAGGAGGCATCGATGCCGGCGATCCTCGAGGCCGCGGCATCCGCCCTGTCGCTGCTGCCGGAGGGGCACCCCGCGCGAGCGATGTGACGACCGGGCCTGTAGGCCGGGCACTGTGGATCGGGCAATCCGTTGTGGGATGTCCAGCGAGGCGGGCCCCGCGCCGCACGTTAGCGTAGGGGGATGATCCCGCCCGACGATCCCGCTCTCGTGCGCATCCTCGCGGCCGACGGGTCGTTCGCGCCGACGCCCGCCGCCGAGCCCTACCTCGAGATGGTCGACGCCCTCGACGATGCCGACCTCGAGCGGTTCTACCGCGATATGGCGATGAGTCGCGCCTTCGACCGGCAGGCCACGCACCTGCAGCGTCAGGGCCAGCTGGCGCTCTGGCCACCCTCGTTCGGCCAGGAGGCCGCCCAGGTCGGGTCGGCGCGCGCGGCCCGCGCGCAGGACCACATCTTCCCGTCGTACCGCGAGCACGTCGTGTGCACCATCCGCGGGGTGGACCCGGTCGACATCATCCGCCTCATGCGCGGTCTCACCCACGGCGGGTGGGACCCGGCCGACCCGAAGAACGGCAACACCCGGCCCTACACGCTGGTGCTCGGCGCCCACACCTTGCATGCGACCGGTTACGGCATGGGCCTGGCGTTCGACGGACGCACCGCCACCGGTGAGCCCGAGCGCGACGAAGCCGTGATCGTCTACTACGGCGACGGGGCCTCGAGCCAGGGCGACGTGCACGAGGCGATGGTGTTCGCCGCGAGCTACCGCGCCCCCCAGGTCTTCTTCCTGCAGAACAACCAGTGGGCGATCTCGGTGCCCGTCACGACCCAGTCGCGCACGCCGCTGCACCTGCGGGCCGCCGGCTACATGCCCTCGATCCTCGTCGACGGCAACGACGTGCTGGCCAGCTACGCGGTCACCAAGCGGGCGCTGGACGAAGCGCGCGCCGGCGACGGCCCGCGCGCGATCGAGGCGATGACCTACCGCATGGGCGCGCACACCACCAGCGACGACCCGACGAAGTACCGCACCTCCGACGAGGAGCAGTCCTGGACGCGCCGCGACCCGCTCGTGCGCATGCGGGCGTTCCTCGAAGCGCGGGGAGCGGCGGCCGCCTTCTTCGCCGACGTCGACGCCGAGGCGCAGGCCCTCGCCGACGATGTGCGCACACGCACGAACGCACTGGGCACCATCCCGGCCGAGGCGATGTTCGCGCACGTCTACAGCGACCCCCACCCGCTCGTGGACGAGCAGCGGAGCTGGCTCGCCGACTACGAGGCATCCTTCGAGGAGGGCGCGTCATGACCGAGGCCGCCACCACCACCCGCCCGTCGCCCGCGCCCGCCACCCTCACGACCATGCCGCTCGGGCGGGCCCTCAACGCCGGCATGCGTGCGGCGCTCGCCGCCGACGACCACGTGCTGCTGATGGGCGAGGACATCGGGCGCCTCGGCGGTGTCTTCCGCGTGACCGAGGGGCTGCAGGCGGAGTTCGGCGAGCAGCGCGTGCTCGACACTCCGCTGGCGGAGTCCGGCCTCATCGGCACCGCGATCGGGCTGGCGATGGCAGGGTTCCGCCCCGTCGTCGAGATCCAGTTCGACGGCTTCGTCTTCCCCGGGTTCGACCAGATCACCACGCAGCTGGCGAAGCTCACCAACCGCTCCGAGGGCCGGCTGCAGATGCCGGTGGTCATCCGCATCCCCTACGGCGGGCACATCGGCGCGGTCGAGCATCACCAGGAGAGCCCCGAGGCGTACTTCACGCACACCGCGGGACTGCGGGTGGTGTCGCCCTCGACCGCCAACGACGCCTACTGGATGATCCAGGATGCCATCGCCTCACCCGACCCGGTGGTCTTCCTCGAGCCGAAGGCGAAGTACTGGGCCAAGGGCGAGGTCGACACGTCGTCCCGAGCCGTGCCGCTGCACGCCTCGCGCGTCGTGCGCCGCGGCACCGACGTCACGCTCGTCGGCCACGGCGCGATGGTGACGACCCTGCTGCAGGCCGCCGCGCTCGCCGAAGGCGAGGGCACCTCGTGCGAGGTGGTGGACCTGCGCTCGCTCTCACCCATCGACTACGGTCCCATCCTCGACTCGGTGCGCCGCACCGGCCGCATGGTCTACGCCCAGGAGGCGCCCGGCTTCACCTCGGTGGGGTCGGAGGTCGCCGCCACCGTCATGGAGCGCGCCTTCTACGCCCTCGAGGCGCCGGTGCTGCGGGTATCGGGCTTCGACGTTCCGTTCCCGCCCGCCAAGCTCGAGGGCGTCTACCTGCCCGATGCCGACCGCATCCTCGAGGCCGTCGACCGCGTTCTCGCCCACTGAGGCCGACCGGGCCGCTGCGAAAGGAACACCCATGAGCATGCAGACCTTCGTCCTGCCCGACGTCGGCGAGGGACTCACCGAGGCCGAGGTCGTGCAGTGGCACGTCGCCCCGGGCGACGAGGTCGCCGTCAACGACGTGATCGTGGAGATCGAGACCGCCAAGTCGCTGGTCGAGCTGCCGTCGCCGTTCGCCGGCACGGTCGGCGAGCTGCTGGTGGGCGAGGGTGACACGGTGCCGGTGGGAGCGGCGATCATCACGATCGAGTCCGCCCGCGCCGCCGCCGATGACGCGACCCCCGCGGTGGTGGGCCAGTCCGAGCACGGCGAGCAGGCGGCATCCAACGACGGCGACGGCGCAGGCGCGGTGCTCGTCGGCTACGGCACCGGAGGCGCGGTGGCCTCGCGCCGGCGGCCGGTGCGGACGCCGAACCCGCAACAGCAGGTGCGGGCGTCGGTCGGCATCATCGCCAAGCCGCCGATCCGCAAGCTGGCGCGCGACCTCGGGGTGGACCTGGCCGCGGTGACCCCCAGCGGCCCCGGCGGGCAGGTCACCCGCGACGACGTGCTGGCGCAGGCGTCGCAGGCCAGCGTCTTCCGCAACATCCAGACCCCCGAGCTGCCCGACGTCCGCGAGCAGACGATCCCGGTCGCACCTGCGCCGTCGCCGTCCGACGACGGCCGCGAGGAGACCATCCCGGTCAAGGGCGTCCGCAAGGCGACCGCCTCGGCCATGGTGCGCTCGGCGTCCTCCGCCCCGCACGTCTCGGTGTGGACCGACGTCGACGCGAGCCGCACGATGGAGCTGGTCAAGCGCCTGAAGGCATCCCCCGATTTCGCCGACGTCAAGGTCTCGCCGCTGCTGATCATGGCGCGGGCGGTCGTCTGGGCCGTGCGCCGCACCCCCATGGTCAACGCCGCCTGGGTCGACACCGACGGCGGGGCGGAGATCCGGGTGCGCAACTACGTCAACCTCGGCATCGCCGCGGCGACACCCCGCGGCCTGCTCGTGCCGAACATCAAGGACGCGCAGGACCTCAGCATGCGCGAGCTCGCCCGGGCGCTGCAGCGGCTGACCCTCACCGCGCGCGAGGGCAAGAGCACCCCGGCCGACCAGCAGGGCGGCACCATCACGATCACAAACATCGGCGTCTTCGGCATGGACGCCGGCACCCCCACGATCAACCCGGGCGAGTCCGGGATCGTGGCGATGGGCGCCATCCGCCAGAAGCCGTGGGTGGTGGACGGCGAGGTGCGCCCCCGCTGGGTGACCACGGTCTCGGGGTCGTTCGACCACCGCGTGATCGACGGCGACGGCATGAGCCGGTTCATCGCCGACGTGGCATCCGTGCTCGAGGAGCCCGCGCTGCTGCTGGACTGACGCCGGCTCAGGGCGCGGTGTCGTCCGCGGATGCCGTGGGGGTCTCCAGCCGTCGCGCCAGAGCCTGCAGCAGCGCCGATTCGGCGTCGGGCGCGGCCTGCGCGGCCGAGACGTTCTCGCGCTCGACGGCGGCGACGATCTCGGCGCGGTGGATGCGCGTCTCGCGGGGCGCCTGGATGCCGATGCGCACGCTGTCGCCCTTGACCTCCAGCACGGTCACCTCGATGTCGTCGCCGATGAGCACGCGCTCGCCGATCCGCCTCGTCAACACCAGCATTCGTTCACCCTACTTCGGCTCAGGCGACGTTGATCGCGTGGGAGTCGTTCGCGGCGTCGCGGACGACCCCGACCGTGTCGATCGTGAAACCCCCGGCGGTGGCCTCGGTGTACGACAGCACCGGCAGCCCGTCGGTCTGCGCCGACACGAGCCGGCGGACGGCCGGGCGCAGCGAGGGTGCGCAGACCAGCACCGGCTCCGGCCCCGCACCGGCCGAGGCCACCGCCGCCCGGGTGGACTCCACGACCGCCTCCAGGCGGTGCGGATCGAAGGCGATGTGCACGCCGTCCTCGCCCGGGCGCAGCGCTTCGAGCATCGACTGCTCGAGCAGCGGGTTGATCATGACGATGCGCAGGCGCCCGCCCTCCGCGAACCGGGCGGCCACGGCCGGACCCAGCGCCGCGCGCGCCGCCTCGATGAGCGCTTCGGGCTCGGTGGTGGTCTTCGCGCGCAGAGCGAGCGCCTCATAGATGCGCACGAGGTCGTTGATGGCCACCCGCTCGGCGAGCAGCCCCTGCAGCACGCGCTGGATCTCAGCGAGCGACAGCAGCGCCGGGGTCAGCTCCTCCACGGCCGCGGGGCTCACCTGGCGGAGGGCGTCGGTCAGCTGGCGCACGTCTTCGCGGCTCAGCAGGCGCGCGGCGTGCGTCTGGATGACGCTGGAGAGGTGGGTGATGATGACGCTCGCGCGGTCGATGACCGTCGCCCCCGCGAGCTCCGCGCTGTGGCGCATCTCCAGCGGAACCCACTTGCCGTCGATGCCGAACACCGGCTCGGGGAACGACGTGCCCGGCAACGCGTCGAGCCCCTGTCCGAGGGCGAGGAGCGATCCGCGGGGCGCCACGCCGGTTCCGACGTCGACGCCGGCGACACGGATGACGTAGGTCGAGGCGGGCAGCTCGATGCTGTCGCGGGTGCGCACGGGCGGCACCATCAGGCCGAGCTCGGCGGCTGTCTTGCGCCGCAGCGACTTGACGCGGGCGAGAAGGTCGTCGGGGCCGCCGCCCGTGACGAGGTCGACGATGTCGGGGGCCAGCAGGATCTCCAGGGAGTGCACGCGCATGCGCTCGATGAGGTCCTCGGTGGCATCGGCGGCCGCGGGGGCGTCGGCGGCCGGTGCGTCCTCCTCGGCCCGCCGGGATTCGGCGGCCTTCACCCGCTGAGCCGCGAACAGCAGCAGGGCGGAGATGACGAGGAACGGGACCATCGGCATCCCCGGGATGAACGACATCACGACGCCGGCGCCGCTGGCGATGAGCAGGGCGTTGCGCGACTGCCCCAGCTGCGCCCCCGCCTCGGTGCCCATCTCGGCCTCGGCGTTCGAGCGGGTCACGATCATGCCGGTCGCGACGGCCATGAGCAACGCCGGGATCTGCGTCACCAGCCCGTCGCCGATGGTGAGGATGGCGTAGGTGTCGATCGCCTCGGCGATCTCCATGCCGTGCATCGTGGCGCCGATGGCGATGCCGCCGACGAGGTTGATGACGATGATCACGAGGCCGGCGATGGCGTCGCCCTTGACGAACTTCGACGCGCCGTCCATCGCACCGTAGAAGTCCGCCTCGGCGGCGACCTCGGCGCGGCGGCGGCGCGCCTCGGCGTCGGTGATGAGGCCCGCGTTCAGGTCGGCGTCGATCGCCATCTGCTTGCCCGGCATCGCGTCGAGGGTGAAGCGCGCGCCGACTTCGGCGACGCGCTCGGCGCCCTTGGTCACCACGACGAACTGGATGACGATGAGGATGAGGAAGACCACGATGCCGATGACGAGCGAGCCGCCGACGGCGATCGCGCCGAAGGCGTCGATCACCTGACCCGCGTGCGCCTCGCCGAGCACGAGCTTGGTCGAGGCGACGTTGAGCCCGAGCCGGAAGAGCGTGGCCACCAGAAGCAGCGAGGGGAAGACGGAGAAATCCAGCGGCTTCTTCACGAACATCGTCGTCAGCAGCACGAGCAGGGCGAACAGGATGTTCAGGATGATCAGCGCATCCAGCAGGAACGGCGGGATGGGGACCACCAGGAGCATGATGATGCCCACCACGCCGATGGGGACGGCGGACATGCTCAGCATGTTCTTCATGTGTTCTTCCTCTGTGGGAGGGTGTGCACGCCGCGGGCGGAGCCGCGACGTTTGAGGGTGTCGACGAAGACCAGCACCTGGGCGACGGCGGTGTACAGATCGGCGGGGATCTCCTGTCCCAGCGCACAGGCCCCGTGCAGGGCGCGGGCGAGCGGGATGTCGCGCACGAGGGGCACGCCGGCCTCGGTCGCGCGGTCGCGGATGCGCTCGGCGATGAGCCCGCTTCCCTTCGCCACGACCCGCGGAGCGGACTTGCCCGGCTCGTAGCGCAGCGCGACGGCGACGTGCGTGGGGTTCACCAGCACGACGTCGGCGTCGCCCACCGCTGCGATCATGCGGTTGCGGCTGAGGGCGAGCTGGCGGGCCCGGCGCTGGCCGCGGATGAGCGGGTCGCCTTCGCTGCGCTTGTGCTCGTCCCGGGCTTCTTTCTTGGTCATGCGGGTGTGCTTCTGGTTGCGGCGCCTGACGACGAGCACGTCGAGGACGGCCAGGGCGATCCCCACCGCCACGGCCGTGATCAGCAGCGAGGCGACGCCCGAGGATGCCACCTCGAGCAGGTGCGCGATCGAATGGGAGCCGCTCGCGGTGAGCACCGGGACGAGGCCCGCGATGATCGCGTAGAGCGACAGGCCGATCGCGGCGGTCTTCAGCAGCGACTTGACCCCCTCCCAGAGGGCCTGCACGCCGAAGATGCGCTTCACGCCGTTGAGCACGTTGAACTGCTCGAAGCGGGCGGGGATGCCGCGCAGGTGCACGCCACCCTGGGCGACGGCGCCGATGAGCGTCACGACCGCGACCGCCCCGAGCAGGGGGACGAGCACCGACGCGATGGATGCCAGGGCGGACTGCATCACCGCGACCGCCGCCTGCGGGTCGGGATTGCGGATGACCGAGGTGATGGCGACGAACTGCTCGCCGCCGACGTCGGCGGCCGCGCCGATCGCCGTCGCCATCATCGCACCCGCGGCGGCGATGCCGAGCCAGGCGGTGAAGTCCTGGCTGCGCGTCAGCTTGCCCTTGCGCCGTGCCTCGCGCAGCCGCCGGTCGGTGGCTTTCTCGGTGCGCTCCCCGGAGTCGCCGCCGCCGCTCATCGCGTGCCCCCCGTCAAGAGGCCGAGGGCGTCCTCGGCGAGGGCGCCGACGATCGTGGGCAGAGCGAGGACGACGCTGCCGGCCAGCAGGAAGGTGAGGAGGATCTTCACCGGGAAGCCCATGGCGAAGGCGTTGAGCGCGGGGGCGACGCGGGTGATGAGACCCAGTCCCACGTCGGCGAGGAAGAGCACGAGCAGCAGGGGACCGGCGATCTGCACGGCGGAGAGCATCATCTGCGAGACGGTGTCGATGATCAGGTCGGCGGGACGGCTGAGATCCAGCATCCCGGTGACGGGGACGGCGGTGAAGCTGCGGACGAGCCCGGCGAGGATCAGCTGGTAGCCGTTCGAGGCGAAGAGCAGGGCCAGCGCCGTGATCTGGAACAGGCGGGTGAACTGCGCGCCGTTCACCTGCATCTGGGGATCGAACGCCTGCGCGAGCTGGAAGCCGCCGAAGACGTCGATGAGACTGCCGGCGGACTGCACCGCCGAGAAGCAGACCAGCACGAGCAGTCCCAGCAGCGCCCCGACGACCACCTGGATGACCAGCGCCCCGAGGAAGCCCGCCGTGTCGAGCACCTCGTACGGCGCCGCCACACTGCCACTGACGACGACGGCGAGCCCCACCCCCAGCATGGCCTTGATGCGGGCGGGGAAGGCGCCGTACGAGAAGGGCGGGGCGATGAAGAGGAATGCGGTCGTGCGCACCGCCGCGAGGCCGGTGGCCTCGAGCCAGGCGTAGTCGATGGGGATGAACACGTCAGCCGCCGGAGAGCAGGTGCGGCACCCGGTCGAACATGCCGAGGGTGAACGCGATCGCTTCGGACATCATCCAGTTGCCGCAGACGACCAGGGCGATGGCGACGGCGACCGCCTTGGGGACGAACGACAGCGTCACCTCCTGGATCTGCGTGATCGACTGCAGCAGCGAGATCGCGAAGCCGACCACGAGCGCGGTCACGAGGAGGGGAGCGGCGAGCTTCGCGGCGATGACCAGGCCCTGCATGGCGATGTCGAGGACCGCTTCGGGGGTCATCCGGTGCCCCCGTAGCTCTCCACCAGCGTGCGCAGGATCAGACCCCACCCGTCGACGAGGATGAACAGCAGGATCTTGAAGGGCAGCGAGATCATGACCGGCGGGAGCATCATCATGCCCATCGACATGAGCGCCGCCGCGACGACGAGGTCGATCACCAGGAACGGCACGAAGATGACGAAGCCGATGATGAAGGCGGCCCGCAGCTCCGAGATCATGAATGCGGGGATGAGCGTCTGCAGTGGCACGTCCGCGGCGGCCGCGGGGTTGTCGAAGCCGGCGAACCTCGTCATGAGCGCGAGATCCTCCTCGCGCGTGTAGGCGAGCATCCATGTGCGCAGCGGATCGGCGCCCAGCGCGACGGCGTCGGTGAACGTCAGGCCGCCGTCGACGTACGGCTGCACGGCAACGGCGTTGATGTCGGTGAGCACCGGCCACATGATGAACAGCGACAGGAACAGGGCCAGGCCCGAGAGCACCTGGTTCGGCGGGATCGTGGGCAGGGACAGCGCGTTGCGGGTCATCGCGAGCACCACGAAGATCTTCGTGAACGACGACATCATCAGCAGCAGCGCCGGGGCCACCGACAGCAGTGTGATGCCGATGAGCGTGAGGATCGACGCCGAGGGCGTGCCGTCGATGCCGTTGATGTCGACGGTGACCCCGCCGGTCGCGGGCGGGGTGGGCTCCACGACGTCGGCGTATGCGGGGGCGGCACCGCCCAGGGGGAGCAGCAGGCCCGCGGCGACGAGGGCGACGGCGATGAGCGACCGCAGCCACCAGGGCGACCGCCGGATGCCGGTCATGCGCCCAATGCCCGGCGCAGCGCCTGTGCGGCGGTGCGGGCCGGCGGGGCGTGCCGGCCGATCGCTCGGCCCGACAGGGTGTTCGACGACATGCTGCGCAGCTCGGCGCGGCGCAGCGGCAGGGGTGCGGGAAGCTCGCGGTCGTCCGTGCGGTCGCTCGCATCGGCGGTGACGGTGGACTGCTGCAGGGCGGCGGCGGGCAGGCGGTCGATGACCGACAGGCCGCCCTCGGTCACGCCGAGCACATAGCGTGCGTCGTCGACCTCGACCACGACGAGCTGCGCCTTGGCGCCCAGCGTCTGCTTCGCGATGACGCGAATGGGCTGGAGGACCGCCCGCCCCGCGGAACCGCGGGTAACCCGGCGCTGGATGAACCAGAGCGCGCCGAGCACCGCGGCGAGGGAGACGACGACGCGGAGGGCGAGGAGCAGATCGTCCAGCTCAGACCTCGGCGTTCTCGATGATGCGCGTGATGCGCACGGCGTAGTCCTGGTCGACGACGACGATCTCGCCGTGCGCGATGAGGCGGCCGTTGAGCTTGACGTCGGCGGGCGCCCCTGCGGAGCGGTCGAGCTCCACGATGCGCCCCGGCTCAAGATCCAGCACGTCCCGCACCGTCATCCGGGTGTGGCCGACCTCGACCGTGAGGTCCATCTCGACGCCCGCGATGCGCTGCAGGCGACGCGGCGAGGCGGTGCGCGAGTGCGTCACACGCACGGCCAGCCGGCCGATGGTGCGGTCCCCCTGGTCCACGAGGTCGAACACCTGCGCGGAGGGGTGCGAGAACAGCGCTGACGCGTCGCCGATGACGGGGGCGCCGAGGACGCACGGGCCGAATGCGGTCGCCGCCGCCTCGAGCGAGTCGTGCAGGCGCTCGGTCAGGGGCGCATGCGGGCTGCCGTCGATGAGGACGGTCTCGTCGAGGATCAGCACCGCCAGGGCGGCGCTGGTGTCGCCGACCGACGAGACCATGACGGCGTCGCCGGTCTCGCTCGACACCGCGCCGGGGCGCACGGTCGTGCGGCCGGCCGTCGGCAGGCGGTCGGCGAAGGCGGCGGCGGCAGCGAACTCATGGGCGGTGGTGCTGGTCATTTCGTTTCCTCGACGAGGGAGTGGGACAGGGGGGAGGAGGTGACGACGCAGGCCAGCCGCGCGCCGTGGGAACCCACCGCGGCGGCGGCGACGACCTGGTCGCCGACGGCGAGGTCGAGGGGGCGATCCTGCCCATGGGGAAGCGGGATCACATCGCCGACCGCGAGGGTCAGCACCTCGCTGGGTGTCATGCCGCGCGGCGCCAGCCGGAGGGTGAGCTCCACCGGCGTCTCCTCGACATGACGACGCACCAGGGCGGGGTCGGCGGCCGCGTCGGGCGACGAAGCCGTGTGCGACAGGCGCTCGAGCAGGGCGGCCGCCGGCAGTGCGACGCTGGCCGTTTCGGTGCGGTCGGCGAAGCGCATCGAGAAGCGGGCGACGACGATGAGGTCCTGCGCCGAGGCGATCTGGGCGAACGTGGCGTTGTACTGCACCGTGCTCACCGTGAACTCATGCGGCAGCAGGGCGCCCAAGGCGCCGCGCAGGTGCCCGAGCGTGTCGTCCATGAGTGCGCGCAGCAGCGCCTGCTCGACCGCGGTGAGCGCGCGGGCCTCGACGCGGCCGGACGCGTCGCCGCCGAGCATCTTCACGATCCACGACAGCGCGGTGTGCAGGGGGAACTCCACGATCCCCCGGTCGTCCGAGCCCTCGGCGGCGCACACCACGAGGGTGGTCGTCGGAGGGACCGTCGCCACGTACTCGTCGTAAGTCTCCAGGGTGACCCGCTCGACGGCGATGTGGGCACGCAGGCGCGTCTTGGAGGTGAGCTGGATGGCCCACTGCCGCGCGAAGACGTCGAACGCCCCCGCGAGGGCCCGGGTGTGCTCGCGCGACAGCGCGGCCGGGCGGCCGAAGTCGTAGCGCTCCGGGCCCCCCGGTTCGGACGCGGCGTGCGCGCGGTCGTCGTTGTGCACGAGAGGGACTATCGGGCGACGGCCGCCGGATGTAAGGGCGGCCGGGTCACTGCGGGGAGTGCTGCGCCGCCACCTGTGGCAGGAGGGCCCGCACCGCGTCGTCGGCGCCGGACAGCACGACGATGTCGACGCGTCGGTTGGCGGCCATCGCGCTCTCGCTCCACCCCTCGGCCAGCGGCCGGGAGGCCCCGAAGCCGACGGAGGTGATGCGCTCGCCGCCCACTGCCTGCTGATCGACGAGGTAGCGCAGCACGCCCGTGGATCGTGCCCCGGAGAGTTCCCAGTTGTCGGTGAACGGCGCCATCGGCGGCCGGTGGTCGGCGTGGCCCTCCACCGATATCTGGTGGGTGACCGTGGCGAGCACCCCGCCGGTGGCATCCAGCACGGCGCGTGCCTTGTCGCTGAGGTCGGCGCTGTTCGTGGCGAAGAACGTCTCGGCGCTGATCAGCCCGATCGTCAGGCCCCGCTCATCGATCGTGAAGGTGGCCGCGTCGCCCAGCCCGCGGGCATCCAGCGCCTCCTGCAGACGGGTGCGGAGGTCCGCGAGGGCCTCGTATTCGGCTTCGGCGCCGAGCTCGACGGCTGAGGGCGCGGGCTGCACCACGGTGAACCCCTCGCCCGCCTCGTCGAGCAGCTCGGGCGGCACGATGACGCCCTGAGAGACGTCGGTGGCTTCGGACACCTCGGCGCCGAAGCCGGTCGCGAGCGACGAGCGCAGGGCCTCGAACTTGTCCTGATCCACCGTGGACATCGCGAACATGACGATGAACATGCACATGAGCACGGTGACCATGTCGAGGTACGACGCCATCCAGCGCTCGTCGGGGCCATCATGGCCCTGGACCGGAATGCGGCGACGCGGTCGCACGCTCATGCTGTCTCGTCTGCGCTCTCGGGTGCCTTCTCGGTCGCACGCCGCCGGGACTTCGCCGGCGCCTCGGGGGCGAGCGCCCGCATGCGCTCCTCGACGAGGTGCGGCGGGCTGCCGGACTGCACCGCCAGCATCCCCTCGGTGAGAAGGGTCATCCGGTCGATCTCGATCTCGGCCAGACGCTGCAGCCGGGTGCCGATCGGCAGCCAGATGAAGTTGGCCGACAGCAGCCCCCAGAGGGTGGCGACGAAGGCGGCGGCGATGAGCGGTCCGAGGGTGTCGGGCTGGTCGAGCTTCTCGAGCACGTGGGTGAGGGAGATGACGGTTCCGACGATGCCGACCGTCGGGGCGTAGCCGCCGAGGGTCGAGTAGAACCGCGCCGCCGTGCGGCGGTGCGAGGCGGTGGTCGCCACCTGGTCTTCCATGACGACGCGCAGGTCGTCGGCATCCGTTCCGTCGGCGATGTTCTGCAGCGCCTGGCGGACGAACGGATCCTTCTCGTCGGCGACGGCGTTCTCGAGGGCGAGAAGACCCTGCATGCGCGCCGTCTCGGCGTAGCCGACGACCTTCGCGATGAGGTCGTCGGTGGATCCCTTGAGTCCGCGGAAGGCGCGGGGGAGCGCCCGCACCGCTTCGCGTGCGTCGGCGACCGTGCCCCCCGCGATGCCGATCGCGATGGTCGCGCCGAACACCAGCACCATGGGCGCCGGCAGCAGCAGGGCGCTCACGTGCGCGCCCTCGAGGCTGATCATCGCGAGCAGCGCGCCGAAGGCGATGGCGATGCCGATGAGCAGGGACGGGTCCATCAGTCCTCGCCCTCCGAGGTGCGCCGGTCCGCAGCGGTGGCCAGCACCCGGGCGCGGAACTCCACGACGCTCTCGATCACGGCATCCATCGACTCTGACACGACGAAAGTGGCGCCGTCGACGAGTACGAGCGTGGTGTCGGGCGACTCCTGGATGCGCTCGATGAGGTCGGGGTTCACAGCGAACCGCACCCGATTCAGACGCGTGAGGACGATCATGCGACTTCCTCCTTCTGGGTGCGTCGGGGCGGTGCGGGCGTCGTCCAGCCGGGCGCCGTGCGGCGTCGGCCGTCGAAGGGACTGTCGGCCGGGGGCGCGCATCCGTTAGCCGCGCCCCGTCGTCGTCATCGCTTGAGGTTGGTCAGCTCCTGCAGCACCTCGTCGCTCGTGGTGATGATGCGCGCGTTCGCCTGGAAGCCGCGCTGGGCGACGATGAGGTTCGTGAACTCCTGCGAGAGGTCGACGTTCGACATCTCGAGTGAGCCGCTCGCGAGGTCGCCGAAGCCATCGGCCCCGGCGGCGCCCACGGTGGGTGCGCCGGAGTTGGCGCCGGAGCGGTACTGCGACGAGCCGGTCTTCTCCAGCCCTTCGGGGTTGTCGAACGTCGCCAGCGCGACCTGCGCCAGCACATCCGATGCGCCGTTGCTGAACGACCCGATCAGGCTGCCGTCGGCCGAGATCGTGTACGACACGAGGCTGCCGGGGGCGCGTCCGTCCTGGCCGGTGAGCGCGACCGTGCGCAGATCGGCGAAGCCGGTCACCTGCGAGAGGTCGACGGCGACGCCGCCGCTGACGATCGAGGCCGCACCGGTCGGCTTGCCGTCGGCGAAGGCGAGCGACGTCGTCGCGGCACCGTCGGTGACGTCCCAGCCCGCGCCGGTGCGGGTGAAGGTGAGCGCCAGCTGACGCGCCGCCCCCTGGGCGTCGTAGACCGTGATGTCGCGGACGAGCTGTTCGCCGACGGCGGCGTCGGACGGCAGGTTCCCCTTCACGCTGGCGGAGCTCGTAGCCTGGGCGGGGGAGGTGGCGCCGACGGGCAGCGAGATGTCGCCGACCGGGCTGCCGGTCGTGATGACGCCGTCCGCGGCCGTCCATCCCTGCACGAGGGCACCGTCGCCGGTCACCATGCGGCCGGAGGCGTCGAACGAGAACGCGCCGTTGCGCGTGTACAGCGTCTCGGCGCCGTTGCGCACGACGAAGAACCCGTCGCCGGCGATCATCAGGTCGGTGGCGACGCCGGTGGCCTGCCGGGAGCCCTGGGTGAAGTTCGTGCGGATGCCGGCGACCTGCGTGCCGAGGCCCACCTGGGCGGCGTTCGTGCCGCCGGCGTCGGCCTGCGGCGTGCGGGAGTTCTGCACGATCTGCGACAGCGTGTCCTGGAACTGGACGGAACCCGCCTTGAACCCGACGGTGTTGACGTTCGCGATGTTGTTACCCGTGACGTCGAGCATGGTCTGGTGCGAGCGGAGGCCGGAGATCCCGGCGTAGAGCGAACGGAGCATGACAAGCCCTTCTGGAGGTGGTTTCAGGAAGCGGTGACGCCGGAGACGGCGTCGAGGGGCACGGTGGCGTCGCCGATGGTGACGGTGGGGACGCCCTGTTCGAACGAGACCTTGGAGACGAGACCCGACTGGGTGACGCCATCGGCGTCGACGTACGACGCATGCTGCCCGACGAGCGCGGCCGCGGCCTGGCGCATGCTCAGCGCGAAGCTCTCGCTGAAGCTGTCGGAGAGCGCGGTGAGCTGCTCCATCATGGCCAGCTGCGTCGTCTGCGCCATCATCTCGTTGGTGTCCAGCGGCGAGCTGGGGTCCTGATTCTTCATCTGCGTGACCAGCAGATGCAGGAACACCTCGCTGTCGAGGCTCTGCTTGGGGGCGGCGGGGAGCGCGGTCGTGGGCGCCGATGACACGGCGGCGACGGGATCGATGGTGGGCATGGCTTCCTCGGTGTCAGGCGAACAGGTCGATGCCCGAACCGGGCACGGGGGGCGGAGGGGCAGCAGGGGGCGCGTCGGCGGCAGGCTGGCGGCTGCCGTGCGGCGCCGTCTCGGGCCGCGCGTCCTGCTGACCCGACGAGGCCGAGCCGGACGCGGACCCGCCGGACCAGGCGCCGGTCTGGCTCTGCGGGCCGCCGCCCGCCGCGGTGTCGGCAGCGGCGAGCAGGATCGACGCGTTCGGGGCGAGCGCCGCCAGGTCGCGACGCAGATCGACGAGCAGGGCGCGCAGGGCCTCGCGGCCCATGTCCGACGGCGAGGCGAGCTCGATCGTGAGGGATGAGCCGGAGATCTGGGCGGTGACCGTGACAGGGCCCAGGGTCTCGGGCGACACCCGCAGGGTGAGCGTGTGCTGCCCGTCGTCGGCGCGCGCCAGCGAGAGCACGGGGGCGGTGATCTGCTGGGCCAGGGGGGTGCGCGCGGGGGAGGCGGCCGCGGCGGGCGACGGTGGCGCGGCGACCTGGTCGGCGGTGCCGGGGGCCGTGACGCCGCTCGCGGCGGCTGCCGTGGAGTCGGTGCCCGCACCCGCCGCGCCTGCTGACGCGGCCGCGGACGTGCCGGCAACGGGGACCGAGCGCAGCGCCCCGGCCGACGAGGCGGCGGCTGTCGGGCCGGCGAACGCGGTGGCGGATGCTCCAGTGAACGCCGGGGTCGATGCGGCAGCGAAAGCCGGCGCGGATGCCGGCGCGGAGGCCGTGCCGAACAGGGCCGAGGCGAAGAGGGCTGCCGGCGCGACCGCGGTCGCTGCGGGGGCCGCCTGGGCCTCGGGGACGACGCGGCGGATGGTCTGGATGTCGGCGTCGGTGAGGTAGTTGTTGCGCAGCTCGACGTTCTTGCCTGGGCTCGGCGCGTGGATGATCTTGCCGTCGCCGGCGTAGATGACGATGTGCTTCTCGCCGTTGGTGACGAGCAGGTCACCCGGTCGTGCTTCGGCGAGCGAGGGGACCTCGACCCCGATGCCGGACTGGTCCTGCACCACGCGCGGCGCGTCGATGCCGAGGTCGGCGAGCACCCGCTGCACGAGCCCGGAGCAGTCCATGCCCGTGGCATCCTCGCCGCCGAAGACGTAGGGCACGCCGAGGTACTTCTCGGCCTGGGCGACGATGTCTTCGCCTGTGACGGTGCCGTCCCCGAGCGCCAGGGTGCTGCGGACCTGCTCGACGGCCGATGCGAACGCCCCGGCGCTCGCGGTCGCGCCGGCGGTGGTCGCCCCGGTCGCTGCGGGGATCGCGGGTTCGACCGACAGCGACCTGATCCGCTGCTCGATCTCGTCGATGCGCGCAAGCGCCGTGACAACGCTCATGACGTCTCCTGGGTCGGGGGTCTGACGGCGATCTCGTCGAGTTCCGCCTGCTCGGCGCGCAGCGCGTGGGCGCGCTCGCGCTCGGTGTGCGCGTCGGCGAGCCGCGCGAGTCCGCGCTGATCGACGCGGGTGGCTGCGTGGCGCGCCCGTGCATCGTCGACGGTGGTCTGCTGCAGGTCGCCGAGCAGGGCGAGGTCGGCCAGCAGGCCGCGCGAGGCCACGCGCGAGGCGGCGAGGGCGGCCAGCGCGCGGACGTCGACGGCGACGTCGGAGGTGCTCGACAGGGCGGCGCGCAGCTCGCGCTCCCGCGCCTGCGTGCGCGTGTGCTCGAGGGCCGCGCGCGAGAGGTGCTCGGCGGCGGCGCGCTCCTGCAGGCCGCGCACGCGCAGCAGCCCCGCGAGGCGGAAGGGGCGGCTCACGAGATGTCCCCGAACGCCGCGACGAGCGACCTCAGCCGCTGCCACGAGTCCTCGGCCGAGGCCTGCTCGTCCAGCGACTGGGTGAGGAACTGATCGAGGGCGCGCTGGTGGGTGATCGCGGCATCCACTCGCGCATCGGCACCGGCCTGATAGGCGCCGATGCCGATGAGGTCGTGGGCGTCGCGGCGTGCCGCGAGCACGGTGCGCAGCGTCGCGGCGAGCTGCTGCTGCTCGGCGGATGTCACCTTGCCCGCCAGGCGCGACACCGAGGCGAGCACGTCGATGGCGGGGTGATGCCCGGTGATGGCCAGGGAGCGGTCCAGCACGATGTGGCCGTCGAGGATCGAGCGCACGGTGTCGGCGACCGGCTCGTTGTGGTCGTCGCCGTCCACCAGCACGGTGTACACCCCGGTGATGGAGCCCTGGCGGTCGTTGCCGGCCCGCTCGAGCAGCTTCGCCAGCACGGGGAAGGTCGAGGGCGGGTAGCCGCGCGTCGCCGGCGGCTCACCGGCGGCCAGCCCGATCTCGCGCTGCGCCATCGCCACGCGCGTCAGGGAATCCATCATGAGCATCACGTCGACGCCGTCGTCGCGGAACGCCTCGGCGATGCGGGTGGCCGTGAACGCCGCTCGCAGGCGCGCCATAGCCGGCTGGTCAGAGGTGGACACCACCACGACCGAGCGGGCGAGCCCCGCCTCGCCGAGGTCGTCCTCGATGAACTCGCGCACTTCGCGGCCGCGCTCGCCGACGAGGGCGATGACGTTCACGTCGGCGGCGGAGCCGCGGGCGATCATCGACAGCAGCGACGACTTGCCCACACCCGAGCCGGCGAACAGGCCCATGCGCTGGCCGCGGCCCATCGGGCTGAGGGTGTCGATCGCCCGCACGCCCGATGCCAGCGGCGCGGCGATGCGCGCGCGCTCCATGACCGGAGGGGCGTCGTGGTCGAGGGTGACGCGGCGGGCCTGGAGCGGGCCGCGCCCGTCGAGGGGGCGTCCGAGACCGTCGATGATGCGCCCGAGGACCGGGGGTCCCACCGGCACGCGGAGCCTGCCCGACGCGACCGTCGCGCGCGCGCCGATCCGCATGCCGTTCGTCGCCGACAGCGGCATGCATCGGAGGGTTCCCTCCTCGGCGGCGACCACCTCGGCGTCGACCTCGCCGGCGGCGACTTCGCCGGCGATCGTGACGACGTCGCCCACCGCCGCGGTGAGCCCGCGCACCTCGACGCTGAGCCCGAGGATCCGCGAGACGCTGCCCGAGCGTTCCGGGAGCGCCGCCTCGAGCACCGCCGACCACCGACTCATGGCGCGACCTCCGCCAGGGCCGCCCGCGCCCGCGCCAGGGCCGTCGCGACGCGCAGATCCACCTCGCCGTCGCGCAGGCGCACCACGGCGTCGCCGGGGGACAGCTCGGGGGAGGCCTCGAACCGCGTGCCGTCGGGCCGTTGCGCCCCCAGCCGGTCGAGCGTCGCGAGGTCGCGGGGGCTGAGCACCACGGTCGCCTCGTCGCCGGGTGCCAGGATCCCCTGCGCCCGTGATGAGGCGGTGAGCGCCGATCGCGTCGCCTCGGCGACCTCGGCGGCGAGGATCGTCTCGGCGAGCTCGACGGCCAGGCGCATCACGTGGTCCTCGGAGAGCGCGGCCACGGCCTCGGCACGTTCGGTGAAGGAGGCCGCGGCGCGCTCGAGCGCGGAAAAGGCGGCCGCGGCCGCCGTGCGCAGTTCTTCGTGCTGCGCACGGCGCTCGCGTGCGGCCCGATCCGCTTCGCGCACCGCCGCCTCGCCTGCGGCGCGCATGCCTTCGGCGTACCCCATCGCGTGACCGCGCTGCCGTGCGCGTTCCCGCTCGGTGTGCTCCGCGGGCCCGGACAGCCGCGGGATCGCCAGCGGGCTGAAGACGTCAGGAGACATACTCCTCCTCGTCGCCGCGCTCCACGCGGATGTCGCCGGTGGCCTCGAGGGCGCGGATCGTGCGCACGATCTCGGCCCTGGCCTCCTCGACCTGCGACACGCGCACCGCCCCGAGCGCCTGCGACTCCTCGTCGAGGGTCTCGCGGTTGCGCTCGGACATGTTGCGGCGGATGACTGCAGCCACGGCGGGCGGGGCGCCCTTGAGCGCCAGCGCCAGCGTGCGGATCTCGATGCCGCGCAGCACCCGCTGCGCGTCGCGGTCGTCGAGGACGACGACGTCGGCGAAGGTGAACATGCGCGAGCGGATGTCTTCGGCGAGGTCGCTGTCGCGTGCCTCGAGGTTGGCCAGCAGCGCCTTCTCGACGGCGGCGTCCGAGCGGTTGATGATGTCGACGAGGGGCTGCACGCCGCCGAGCACGTCGGGGGCGTCGCGGGTGGCGAAGGCCCCCGACCGGGCGCGCAGCGCCTCGGCCACGATGGCCACGGCATCCTGCGACGCCGTCCCCATGCTCGCGATGGCCTGGGCGACATCGGTGCGCACCGGGTCCGACAGCTCCGCCAGCACGGCGGCCGCACGATCGACGGGGAGGTGCGCGAGCACGAGGGCGATGGTCTGCGGCAGCTCGCCGTCGACGGCGCTGGCGATCTGCGCGGGTTCGACCGCGATGAGGAAGTCGAACGACGAACCCGTCATCGCCGACGAGACCTTCGTCAGCACCCCGGCGGCGCGGTCGGTGCCGAAGGATGCCTCGAGGAGCCCCGCCGCGATGTCGCGGCCGCCGCGCGCGGGGGGCAGGTGCCCCTGCACGATGCGGTGGAAGTCCGACAGGGCACGTGCGGTCGTCTCGGCATCCAGGCGGTTCAGCCGGATGATCTCGGCGGCGATCCCCTCGGCCTCCTCCTCGGTGAGGTGCTTCATCACCTCGATGGCGAGGGCGCGGTCGAGGTTCATCATCACGACCGCCGCGGTCTGCGTGCCGTTGAGGTCGTTCATGCGTCCTGCCTGTCCCGCATGAGGCTGCGCAGCAGATCGGCCGTGCGGGCGGGGTCCCTGCGCGCGAAGTCGCCGAGCTCGGCGCGGCGGCGGTCGAGGGTGATCTGGGTGGGCTCCGGCTCGGGATCGGGCTCGAGGTCGAGCAGCGGCAGCGGCACCGTTGGTGCCTCCAGCTGCGGGGCCGTGCCGTGCACGATGGCGCCGAACGGGTCGGCGACGGGGTCGAGCTGCAGCGGCGCGACGGTGGACTGCGCCGCCCATGCCGCCTTCGCGCGCCGCCGTGCGACGGTGATGCCGGTGACGGCGGCCAGGATGAGCACCAGGGCGACCGCGCCCACGATCAGTGCGGTGCGGGTGAGTTCGCCCTGACGCTCCGCCTCTTCGGCCGCGCGCGCGGCATCCAGCGCCGCCTGGGCGGCGACGGCGTCGGCGTCGCTGAACGTGACGAGCTCGACCGTCAGATCGTCGCCGCGCCCCGGGACGATCCCCGCCGCCGACGCCACGAGAGCCTCGATCTGGTCGACGTCGACGGCGTCGGCCGCGGTGGCGTCGACGGCGACGGCCACGGTCTGCCGCCGGAGGGAACCGGCCGGGGTGGTCGTGCTCTCCACGGACTTGTTGACGACGCTGTTGCGGGTCGACTGGGTGGATTCGTATGTGCCCGCACCGCCCTGGGCGGCCGCGGCGGCCTCGGCCCCCAGCACTCCCGTGCCCGCTGCCGGGCCGCTGTACGTCTCGGTGCTGGTCTGCTCGCTCGTCGACGCCTCGCCCTCGACGGGCGTGTACGTCTCGTCGATCCGCTCGCTGGTGGCCTGGTCCATCTCCGCCGCGACCGTGACGGTGGCGTTGCCGGCCCCGACCACGGTGTCGAGCATCTGCTGGATGCCGGCGGTGAGGCGGGTCTCATAGGCGCCGGCCTGCTCGCCGGCACCCCCTCCCGACCCGGCGCCGACGGCCGAGAGCGTGTGCCCGGCCTGGTCGACGACGGCGACGTTCTCGGGCTTCATGCCGCTGACCGAGGCGGAGGTGAGGTGGATGATGGCATCCACCTGCGCCGACGACAGCGTGGCGCGGTCGGCGGTCTCGATGAAGACCGATGCGGTGGGGTCGACGGTCTCCGACACGAAGACGCTCTCTTCGGGGATCGCGAGCTGCACCGAGGCCGTCGACACCCCCTCCAGCGCCGAGATCGTGCGGGCGAGTTCGCCTTCGATCGCGCGCTTGTAGGTGACCGACTGCTGGAACTCCGAGCTGGTGACGCCCATCTCGTCCAGCAGGGTGTAGCCGTTCGAGCCGGCGCTGGGGAGCCCCGCGACGGCGGCAGCGAGCCGCTGCTCGTAGACGACGGCTTCGGGGACGAGCACGGTCGACCCGCCGTCGGTGAGCTCGTACCCCACCGACGAAGCCCGCAGCTGCTCGACCACGGCGCTCGCATCGGCGGCGCTCAGCCCGGTGAACAGCGGTGTGAGGGTGGGCCGGGCGAGCCAGCTCGCGATGGCGAAGGCTCCCATGGTGAGTGCGGCGATGCCGATGACGGCGATCGTCCGCTGAGCGACCGTGAACGATCCCACCGTGCCACGCAGGCGGCTGAAGAGGGAGGTGACCGCCGCAGGCATCAGGCCTGCATCCGCATGATCTCGTTGAAGGCGTCGACGCCCTTGTTGCGCACGGCGGAGATGAGTTCGAGCGTGACCGAGGCGCGGGACGACGCGATCATGGCGGAGTGGATGTCGTCGAGGTCGCCCGTCACGGCGGCGACGGCCAGCTCGTTCGACGTGGACTGCAGGGCGCGCAGCTCATCGACGGCACCGGTGATGCTCTGGGCGAAGGCCCCGTCCCCGGCCGGCGAGGGCGCGGGCGGTGCGACGGGGAGGGGGATCGACGACGCGATCGCGTCGATGGAGGGGATCGAGGGCATCAGCGGCGTCCGATCTGCAGGGCGGCCTCGTAGGTCGTCTTGGCGCGGTCGACCACCGCGGCGCTGGCCTGGTAGCCGCGCTGGGCCATGATCAGGTGGCCCATCTGCTCACCGAGGTCGATGTCGGGGTAGCGGACGTAGCCGTCTGCGTCGGCGAGCGGGTGGGTGGGCTCGTGGACGAGCCGGCCCTCGCCGTCGCCGAGCTCGGCGCCCACGACGCGCACGCCGCCCCCGTCGCCGTCCGCCTGCACGGCGACGTAGCGCTGGCGGAACGCGTCGTCGTCGGTCGAGGTCACCGTGTTGATGTTGGCGATGTTGTCGCTCAGCGCGTCGAGCCAGGTGCGGTGGGCGGTGAGCCCCGAGCCGGCGATGCCGATGGCGTCGAAGGTCATGACGTCCTCAGGGCGGTCTGCACGGAGCTGAACGTTCCGCCCACCGCTTGGGAGGCGAACTGGTAGCGCAGCACCGTTTCGATATTGGTCAGCGTCTCGGTGTCGAGGTTGACGTTGTTGCCGTTCAGCCGCGTCGCGGCCCGGGACTCGGTCACGGCGGGGGCGACGTCGCCGTCGCCGCGCGCCACCGAGGCGGCGAGGGCGTCTTCGAAGGCCACGACCTTCGCGCGATACCCCGAGGTGTTGACGTTGGCGATGTTGTCCGCGATGGCGCGTTGACGCTGCGAGAGCCCGTCGAGCGCGCTGGTGAGCGCGGTGGTGGTCACTGAATCGAACACGAAAGCCGTTTCCGTCGCCGGTTGACGTGGCCGATCCGTGGCCGAAGGGGTGAGCGATCCCTGCTCACGAACTCCTATCGGCCGCGCCGCCGCCGCCGTTAGCCGCTGACGTCGACGTATGCCGCTCCGTCTTCCCGAAGCGGCGGGACCATGCCGATCGCGTCGAGGTGCCCGCGGGTGACCGCGAGTTCCTCGCGCAGGCGCGCCATGCGCTGCTCCTGCCGCTGCACGAGGCGGGTCGCGCGGTCGACCAGCTCCGCCGGAAGGGGCGCGCGGTGCAGGATCGGGGTCCAGGGTGTCGGGTCGCCGGCGGTCTCGTCGAGATCCCGTTCGAAACGCTCCAGCAGCGCCAGCCAGGCGGCATCCGATCTCATGATCCCGACACCGTCGCCGACGCCGCGGCGTGCCATGCCTCGTGCAGGGGCGCGATCAGCTCATGGCACTCGCGGGTGCGCTCGGGGTCCCGGCCGATGTTGGCGCCGATGAGGGTGCGCGTCAGGTACGCGTACACCGCCTGCAGCTCGGCGCTGCCGGACCACGAGGGCGCGAGGGAGGACGAGAGCTCGGTGACGATGCTCTGCGCGTGCTGCAGTTCGCCGTTCGCCGTCTCCCAGGCGCCCGCACGCTGTGCGGCCTCGGCCCGTGCCACATCCAGCAGCAGCCGGTCGTACAGCATCGTGACCAGGCGCTCGGGGCTCGCCGAGAGGATCGCCTCTTCGCGGTAGCGCTGCTGGGCTTTCAGGGCGGCGTTCATGAGCTGCCTCCGTCGGAGTTCGAGGGCAGGCTCGCCAGCTGCGAGGTGAGGTAGGACGACTGCGCCTGCAGGCGGGAGAGCATCGTCTCCAGCGACGCGTACGTCCGCTCGAGCGTCGCCCGCCGCTGGTCGAGCCGCAGGTCCCAGCGCTCGAGCTGGTCGGACATGCGGCTGACCTCGCTCTGCTGTCCCGTGATGCGGGCGGTGAGCAGCCCGTCGTACTTGTCGGAGTACTGGTCGCTGACCTCCTGCACGCGGGCGGCGACGCCGGCGAAGAGGGCCCCCGCCGCGGCCGGGTCGGTCTCGAGGGCCGCGAGGAACTTCTTCTCGTCGAACGACAGCGCGCCGTACCGGTCCACGGAGATGCCGATCGTCGAGGGTGACACCCCGTCGATCGGGAGCTGCACCGCGTCGGTCAGCGCCTGTCGGAGGGCGCGCACGGTGCTGTCGCCGGTGAACACGCCGAGGGTCGTCGTGCCCCCGGCCCCGGTGGGCGTGGTCGCGGCGGAGCCCTTCGCGATGCCCGACAGTGCGGCGGCGACCTGGCCGACGAGATCGCCGGCGGCCTTGGCTCGGGCGGCGGGATCGGCGGCGACGGAGACCGTGACGGGAGCGGTGTCGGCCTTCGAGACCGTGACGTCCACGCCGGCGAACATCTCGGTGAACGTGTTCTTCGGCGACGTCACGACCTGCTCGGCGGCGGTGCCCGCCCACAGCCGCACCTGCGCGTCGGCGCCCTGCGTGACGACCGCGGCGCCCGTTTCGCCCGCGAGATCGGTGGCGGTGCCGGCAGCGACGGCGGCGGCGTCGCCGAGGTGCACCCGGAAGGCGGCCGCGGCCCCGGTCTCGGTGGCGGTGACCTGCAGGCGGTAGAGCGCCTGCCCGCTGCCGTCGGCGCCGGCCGAGACGGCGGACGCGACGATGCCGGCGCCGGCGGCGCTGAGGGCTCTGGCGACCTCGGCGGGGGCTGACGAGGCGGGACGCACCTCGACGAGCTCACCCGACGCGCTCTCGACCGTGAGCACGAGCGGGTCTGCGGTGAAGCCGGTCATGGCGCGGCTGACGACGGTGTGCGCCGTGGCGGTGCGATCCACCACGACCTGGGTGGAGACCGCGGTGGCCCCCGGCTTCGCGACGAGTGTGACCGACGGGTCGGAGCTGGTCGCCTTCACCTGAGCGAGCGCGGTGGCGCCGGTGGCATCCTTCGCGCTGGTCAGCAGCTTCTGCAACGCGGTGTTGAGCGACTGCAGCTGCGAGATGACGAGCTTGCGGTCGTCGGACTTGTTGCTCAGCAGCGTGCGGGGGATCGCCTCGACGTCCATCAGCGCATCGATGATGGCGGTGGTGTCGAGGCCGGAGGCGAGGCCGTCGAACGAGAGGCCCATGCGCTCCCCTTCCTGTCGCAGGTGTGCGGACGCCGGGAGAACCCGGGCTGTCCGCAGATGCCTATCGGCAGGAAGCGCGGGACTGTTAGACGGCGGCAGGGATGCGTCCGGACGGACCGGTCGCGGCGATGCGCGAGAAGTACGCCTCGCGGGTGGTTTCGGAGACCCGTGAGGTGGGGGCCGCGCCCTCGTCGAGGTGGAAGCGCTCCATCGCGTCGCGGAGCAGCCGGATGGCTTCGGCGCGCTGCTGCGAGACCGCGGAGTGGCTGACGCCGAGCTGCTCGGCGATCTCCTTGACCGGCCGCTCGTGCACGTAGACCGCTTCGATGATGGCCCGCATGCGCTCGGGGAGCGCGTCCACGGCCCGGGTGAGCACCTCACGGCGCTCCTGCAGCACAGCCGACTCTTCGGGGAGCGCGACGGCGGCGGGCACGTTCAGTGCCGACGTGTCATCGAGGCTCGTGACCGTGCGGGCGGCGTCGTGGAGCGACTCGACCACCGATTCCCGCGGCAGCGCCATGGTGGTGGCGATCTCGTCGGGCGTGGCGGTGCGGCCGAACGCGGAGGTCAGCGTCTCGCGAACGGCGGTGACTTCCTTGATGCGCTTGCGGATGCCGCGGCTGGCCCAGTCCATCGAGCGCATCTCGTCGGCGAAGGCGCCGACGATGCGCCGGCGCGCGTAGGCGCCGAACGGCACCCCGAGGGCGGGATCGAACGCCTCGGCCGCCGTGACGAGGGCGAGGGCGCCCACCGCCGCGAGCTCTTCCAGCGAGACGTGGGTGGCCCGGGCGTGCAGATCGCGGGCCAGGTGACCCACCAGCGGGAGGTTGTCTTCGATGAGACGGTTGCGCTCTTCGCGGTTCTGCATGCGCATTGCGTGCCTCTCTTGCTGATGCTGCTCACCGCGCGGGGGAAGCGGGAAAGCAAACCTGTCCATCACCTATGAGGCGATTATGAGAAACCTCTCACGAAAACCGTGATTACGCTACGGCCATCCCGGCCGATAGGGAAAAACGAGCCGCTGACTGCGGTCATCATGGGGAGATGCAGTCTGGGGAGCAAGCCGCGGAACGTGCCCGACGGTCATTTGATGGGGGAGATGTAGTGGGAGCGAACGAGTTGTCGATGCAGCTCTGGCAGGAGCGGGAGCTGCTGGAACTGCTGCTGTTCAAGCTCGAGGAGCAGCGTCTGCTCCTCGAAGCGGGGAGCGTGAGGTGGATCCATTTCGCCACCCGCGAGATCGAGCAGGTGCTCGAGCAGCTGCGCGTGTCGGGACTCGGACGCGACGTCGAGGTCGCCTCCGTCGGACGCGAGTGGGGCGTGCCGGATGCCGCGACGCTGGCAGAGCTGATCGATGCTGCTCCGTCGGACGCCTGGCGCGAGGTCTTCGCCGAGCACCGGGTGGCACTGACCGCCCGCATGTCCGAGGTCGCCCAGCTCAAGGACTCCAACGAAGTGCACCTGCGCGCCGGAGCGCGCGCGGTGGAGGAGATGCTGGCCGGTCTCGCCGCCAGCACCGGCGAATACACCACACGCGGCGAGCGGGTTCGGGAGGACACCGCTCGCATCGTGGACAAGCAGATGTGAGGACGGCGCCATGTCGACATTCAGTGGGTTGAACGCGGCGTCCAGCGCGCTGGCCGCGGCGCGTCGAGGCATGGACCTCGTGGGGCAGAACATCGCCAATCAGTCCACGCAGGGCTACACCCGGCAGCGCCTCGAGACCTCCGCCGTCGGCGCGGTCGCGGTCGCGGGAAAGTTCGCGGTGGGCGTGCAGCCCGGGCAGGGGGTGTCGGTCGACGGGATCGCGCGCCTCGGCGACGGGGTGCTCGACGCCCGCGTGCGCGACACGCTGGCCTCGTCGGGGTACTGGTCCACGCGGGCCAGCGCGGCGGTCTCCGCCGAGGCGACCCTGGCCGAGCCGACCGTCAACGGGCTCTCCGACCGGCTGGCGACGTTCTGGGCCGGCTGGCAGGACCTGTCGAACGCGCCGGATTCGACCGCGGCCGCCGCCGTGGTGCTCACCGGCGCCGAGACGCTGGTCGCGCAGATCGCCGACGGATACCGCGGCATCGCAAAGCAGTGGTCCGACGCACGGGATGCCGCGGGGGTCATGGTGGCGCAGGTCAACGCGGCCGCCGCGGAGATCGCCGAGCTCAACGGCGCGATCCGCGACACCCTGGCATCCGGCGCGTCGGCGAACGAGCTCGTCGACCGGCGCAACGTGCTCGCGCAGGGCGTCGCCCGGCTCTCGGGGGCCGTGGGGACGATCGAGCAGGACGGCACGATGACGCTGCGGCTCGACGGCAACGCCCTCGTCTCGGGGGCCGATGCTCGGCGCCTGACCCTCGACGGGCCCCCGTCGATCGAGGCCGGAACGCCGACGACCGTCCGCTGGGAGGGCGGCGCGGCCGTCGTCGTCTCCAGCGGCGAGCTGGGGGGCCTGCTCTCGGTGATCGCGCCCGCCGACGAGGGCGGGGTGCTGGCGGGTCTCGCGCACTCGCACAACGGCCTGGCGGCGGCGCTCGCCGAAGCCGTCAACGCCCAGCACCGGCAGGGGACGACCGCCGCCGGCGCACCCGGCGGCGACTTCTTCTCGCTGGCGGCGGGCGCTCCCGCCGCGCTGGGCCTCGCCGTCGTTCCCACCGGCCGCAGCGAGCTGGCGCTCGCCGCCCCGGGGGCCGGAGCCCTCGACGGTGGCAACGCCGACGCGCTGGCCGGCATCGGGGAGCGCGCGGACGGACCGGATGCGTTCTGGGCCGACGTGGTCTCGCGGCTCGCCGTGGACACGGCCGCCGATGTCGGACGCGCGACCAGGGCCGAGACGGGCGCGGTGGCCGCCGTCGCCGCCCAGCAGTCGGTCGCCGGCGTCGACACCGACGAGGAGACGGTGAACCTGCTGATGTACCAGACCGCCTACCAGGCGGCCGCTCGCGTCATGACCGCCGTCGACGAAGCCCTCGACGTGCTCATCAACCGCACCGGCCTCGTCGGCCGCTGACACCAGGAGCAGCATGATCAATCGAGTGACATCGCAGGCGATGACGCAGACCGCGCTGCGGAACCTCCAGAACGGCCTCGGCGACCTCGCCCGGCTGCAGGCGCAGGCGACGTCGCAGCGCGCGTTCGCCGCCCCCTCCGACAACCCCGCGGCCGCCGCCGCGACGCTCGATCTGCACGCCGCGCAGCGCCGCACCGACCAGTACGCGCGCAACATCGACGACGGCCTGGCATGGGTGACGACGGTGGACAACGCCATTGCGGCATCCACCTCGCTCCTCGGGCGCGTGCGCGACCTGACGCTGCAGGGCGCCAACACCGGAGCGATGGATGCCGCCTCGAGGGAGGCGATCGCCGTCGAGCTCGAGGGGCTGCGCAGCGAGCTGCTCTCCCAGGCCAACACGACGGTGCTGGGACGCTCGGTGTTCGCCGGCACCTCGGATCGCCCGGCGTTCGCGGCGGACTACTCCTTCACCGGCACGCCCGGTGCCGAAGTGCACCGCCGGGTCTCGGACGGGCAGACCGTGCGCGTCGACGCGGACGGGGCCGAGGTCTTCGGAGAGGGCGCGGGCTCGGTCTTCGCGCTCGTCGACGCCATCGTCGGAGACCTCCGCTCGGGGGTCAACGTGGGTTCCCGACTGGGCGAGGTCGACGCGAGGCTGGACACTATGCTCGGGGTGCAGGGCGCGGTGGGCGCCCGGCAGTCGCAGATCGAGCGGGCCAAGGAGGCCACATTGGATGCCACGGTCTCGCTCGAGGCGCGACGCGCAGCGGTGGAGGACGTCGACACCGTCGAGGTGCTCGTCAAGCTCCGCGCGCAGGAGCTCGTCTACCAGTCCGCGCTCGCCGTGACCGGTCGCGTGCTGCAGCCGACGCTCATGGAGTTCCTGCGATGAGCGCCGCGGTCCGCTTCGTCGCGCCCCCTCCGGGCCTCGCGCCGCACACGACGTTCACCCTCGACCCGGTCTCGGAATCGGGCGGGCTCTTCGCGCTCCGCGCGGTGCAGGACCCCGACGTGCGCCTGTTCGTCCTCGACCCGGGCGCGGTGGTGCCGGACTACGCGCCGGTGCTCTCCGACAGCCAGGCCACCGGCCTGGGACTGCGGTCGTCTGACGACGCCCAGCTCTTCGTCGTCGCGCACATGACGGACGAGGGTGTGGGCGTGAACCTGCTGGCGCCCGTCGTGCTGAACCGTCACACCGGGGATGCCGCGCAGGTCATCCTCGAGGGGCAGGATCTGCCCGTGCGCGCCCTTCTGGCCTGACGCGGTCTACGCCGCGACGAGCGCGGCGCGACGGTCGCGCGTGTGGGGCCGTGCCGAGTTGATCGCCGAGAGGTACCGGCCCTTGTGCCCGGTGCGGATGCCGGTGGCGCTCGGCTTGTTCTCGTAGACGCCCGCGGCCCAGTTGCCCTCGACGAGCACGGGGCCCTGAGGCGTGACGGCGATGTCCCAGCCGACGTACCGCACCTGCGGCACGATGCGCGCGACGCGATCGACGAAGGCGATCACCTCGTCGAACATCGGGAGCTGGAAGTCGGAGATGCGGATGCCGCTGTCGGGGTGGGTTTCGTAGACCCGGTTGTGGGAGTCGTACCCGGCGCCCGTGGCCCGGCCGGATTCGTCGAGCATGGCGTAGAAGCCGCCGAAGCTGTTCTGGTCGCTGACGGCGCCGCGGCCGAACTTCTGCGCCATCGCGAGGATGTGCGTCGTCTCGCCGTCGAAGAACGCCGTGACCCGGGTGGTGTGGACGGTGCCGGGGCAGAGCGCCGCCAGCTGGTCATGCTGGCGGATGACCTGCTCGACGAGGATCTCGCCCCGGGCGAGCAGTCCTCGGTGAAACGCCGGCCAGTCGTCGACGGTGGCCACGTGGTAGCGGTGCACGCCGCGGCCCTGGTGCCCGAGGGGCTCCTTCGTCACGATCGTGCCGTGGCGCAGGGCGAAGGTGCGGAGGGCCTCGGCGTTGCCGGGTTCGATGACCATCCACTCGCGGTGCAGGTGGGCGTCGAAGGTGCGGTTGAACTGCACCTTGTCGTGGAACACGTGGCGATAGGCCGGATCGTCGAAGGTGAGCGACAGCCGGTTCGAGACCGGATTGGTCATGTAGGTGGCGCGCTCCTCGCGGGTGAGGATCGCGAAGTCGTAGTCGATGTAGTCCTGAAATCCGACGCCGCGGAAGCCCGCCTGCCACAGCATGTCCAGTACGACGGCGGGGGTGCGCCGGCCGTGGCGGGACGCGGCCGCGCGAGCCCGCGTGAGCAGCGAAGTGACGTCGACGCGCAGCACTCGTCCCGCGAGGTAGCTCAAGCGGGGTCCGAGGTGGGGAACGGACGTCATGGTTACTCCAGTGGGGTCGTGGGTGGCGTCAGCCGGCCCCCTCACGAGGAGGAGCCCCGAGCCACTCGGCGCGGGGCTCCTCCCAGTGATGAGTGCTCAGCGCAGCAGCTGCAGAACGCCCTGCGTGGACTGGTTCGCCTGCGCGAGCATGGCGGTGCCGGCCTGCGACAGGATGTTCGACGCGGTGTACTTGACCATCTCCGACGCCATGTCGGTGTCGGTGATGCGGCTCTTCGCGGCCGACAGGTTCTCGGCCGAGACGGCGAGGCTGTTGATCGTCGACTCGAAGCGGTTCTGCACCGCACCGAGGTCGGCGCGGGCCGACGAGACGGACTTGATGGCCGCGTCGACCGCCGTGATGGTCGTCGCCGCCAGGGCCGGGGTCTCGAACCCGTCGGTGGTGACGATGGCCGTCTTGAGGTCGGCCGCCAGCGTCTTGATGTCGGCGCTGCCCAGGTCGACCGTGATCTGGCTCGAGGCGGCGCCGTCGGCACCGACCTGGAAGCTCAGGACGCCGTCCTCGGCGGCGCCAGCGGATGCGTCCAGCAGCTTGATGCCGTTGAAGTTGGTCGAGTCGGAGATGCGCGTCAGCTCGTCGACCAGCTGTGTCACCTCGGTGGTGATCGCCGTGCGGGAGTCCGCGTTGTTCGAGTCGTTGCCCGCCTGCACAGCCAGGTCGCGCACACGCTGGAGGATCGAGTGGACCTCCGTCAGGGCGCCTTCCGCGGTCTGGATGACCGAGATGCCGTCCTGGGCGTTGCGCTGGGCGACGTTGAGGCCGCTGACCTGGGACTTCAGCCCCTCCGAGATCGCGAGGCCGGCGGCGTCGTCCGCGGCACGGTTGATGCGCAGACCGCTCGAGAGCTTCTCGAGCGACTTCGACAGGTCGTTCTGCGTGCTGGACAGGTTGCGGTAGGCGTTGAGCGCCGACACGTTGGTGGTGATCTGCATTCCCATGGTGTTCCTCCGTGAGTGGGGATGTTGCGAAGCCCGTCCTGGGCTCCGGAGTCCATCCGTGGACTCCTGAACTGCGCTATCGACCGTGGCAACGTGCGCGTTAGTCGTCCGGGGATCTCCCGCCAAGTTGAGAACGATTATCAGTAGCGCGTACACTGGACACCATGACGAACCGCACGACGCTCCCCGCCGCCGCGCTCGGTGCGGCATCCGTGCTGCTGCTCGCCGGATGCTCCGGCACGACCCCGGACGACGCCGCGACGGACGACGACGCGCTGCAGGTGGTCGCCTCCACGAGCGTCTACGGACAGATCGCCGAGCAGATCGGCGGAGATGCCGTCGACGTCACCTCGATCGTTTCGTCGGCGTCGCAGGACCCGCACGCCTACGAGGCGAGCGCGCGGGACCAGCTGACGATCCAGCGAGCCGACCTCATCATCGAGAACGGCGGGGGCTACGACCCCTTCGTCGACGCGCTGATCGACGCGAGCGGTGCCGACGCGCCCGTCGTGACCGCCGTCGAGCACGCGCACGACTGGCCCGAGAACGCGGGGCACGACGACTCCGCGGACGACGCGACGCACGAGCACGAGCACGGCGATCACGATCACGTCGAGGGCTTCAACGAGCACGTCTGGTACGACCCGCACACCGTCGAGCACGTGGCCGAGGACATCGCCGCCGCCCTCAGCGAGCTGCGTCCGGACGACGCGGCGATGTTCGAAGAGAACCTTGCGGCGTTCTCGGAGCAGATCGCGCAGCTCGAGGCCGAGCTGGCCGGCCTCGCCGCCGCGCACCAGGGCGAGGGCGCCTTCGTCACCGAACCGGCGCCGGTGTACCTGGCCGCCGCCGCCGGGCTCGTCGACCTGACCCCGCCCGCCTTCAGTGAAGCGGTCGAAGAGGGCCAGGACGTGCCCCCTGCCACGCTGCTCGAAGCCCTCGACGTCATCGCGTCGGGTGACGTCGCCGTGCTGCTGACCAACGCGCAGACCGCCGGCGCCGAGACGGCCGAGGCGGTCGATGCGGCAGAGGACGTCGGCGTGCCCGTCGTGGAGGTCACCGAGACCCTCCCCGGCGGCGCGACGTACATTGAGTGGATGCAGGACAACATCCGCGCCCTCGCGACGGCGCTGGACGCGTGAGCGCGACCACGCCCGGCGCCGGAGCGCCGCTGCGCATCACCGGCGCCGCGCTCCGCCGCGACGGTCGCGACCTCTGGTCGGGGCTCGACCTCGAGGTGCAGCCCGGGGAGCTCCTCGCGGTGCTGGGCCCGAGCGGGTCGGGCAAGACGACCCTCCTGCGGGCGATCCTGGGGCTTGAATCGCTGAGTGCCGGGCACATCGAGGCGCTGGGCCGGCCCGTGCGCCGTCGCGGCAACCGTGACATCGGCTACATCCCCCAGCAGCGGCCCCTTCCCCCCGAGACGCCGCTGCGCGGACGCGACCTCGTCGCGCTCGGCATCGACGGACACCGGTTCGGCTTTCCGATCCCGCGCCGCGGCGACCGGGCGCGGGTGGACGCCCTCGTCGACGCCGTCGGCGCGCGCGGTTTCGCCGACCGGCCCGTGGGGGTGCTGTCCGGCGGCGAGCAGCAGCGCCTGCGCGTCGGCCAGGCACTCGCCGACGACCCCCGGCTGCTCCTCTGCGACGAGCCGCTCACGAGCCTCGACCTCGCCAACCAGCAGGCGGTCGTCGGGCTCATCGACGCGCACCGGCGCCGGACCGATGCCGCCGTGCTGCTGGTGACCCACGACATCAACCCGGTGCTGGGCGCCGTCGACCGCATCCTCTACATCGCGGGCGGACGTTTCACACTGGGGACCCCCGACGAGGTGCTCACCTCCCGCGTGCTCAGCGACCTGTACGGCGCCCCCGTCGAGGTGCTGCGCGCGGGCGGGCGGCTCGTCGTCGTCGGCGCGCCCGACGCCGAGGACTCACACCATCACCACCACCACGAGGCATCGGCATGAACTGGGACGACATCGGCGACGCGCTCTTCGGCGGAGTCGCCGACTACACCGCGATCCTCGCGCTCGTGCAGAACTCGGTGTGGGCGGGCGCGGTGCTCGGCCTCGTCGGCGGGCTCATCGGCGTCTTCGTGATGCAGCGCGACATGGCCTTCGCGGTGCACGGCATCAGCGAGTTGTCGTTCGCCGGTGCTGCGGCCGCCCTCCTCATCGGCGTCGACGTCGTCACGGGGTCGATCGTCGGCTCCCTCATCGCCGCCGGGATCATCGGCGGGCTCGGTGCCCGGGCACGCGACCGCAACTCGATCATCGGCGTGCTCATGCCGTTCGGCCTGGGTCTCGGCATCCTCTTCCTCTCGCTCTACGACGGACGCAGCGCCAACCGCTTCAGCCTGCTGACCGGCCAGATCGTCTCGGTGCAGTCCGGACAGCTCGGGTGGCTCATCGCCATCGGCGCCTTCGTGCTGCTGGGCCTGCTGCTCATCTGGCGCCCGCTGCGCTTCGACTCGCTCGACCCGCAGTCCGCGGCCGCGCGCGGTGTGCCGACGACCGCGGTGTCGCTGACCTTCATGCTGCTGCTGGGTCTCATCGTGGCCGTGGCCGTGCACATCATCGGGGCGCTGCTGGTCATGGCGCTGCTGGTGACCCCCGCCGCCGCGGCCATGCGCGTGGCATCGGGGCCGCTGTCGGTGCCGCTGCTGGCGGCCGTCTTCGGCGTGGTGTCGGCGGTCGGCGGCATTCTCCTCGCCGTCATGGGCACCCTGCCGGTGAGTCCGTACATCACGACCATCTCGTTCGTGATCTATCTCGTCTGTCGCGTCGTGGGGAACCGCCGCGGCCGCGTGACGCGCCTGCGGGAGGCGGCGTGAGCGTCCGCTCTCCCAGCCGGCTCTGCGGGCCGCCCGCCTAGAATCGGACCCATGGCTCAGCGGAACACCTGGCAGCGGGAGCGCGTGCGCGACGCGCTCGCCGACGCGCCGGGCTTCGTCAGCGCCCAGACGCTGCACGCGACGCTGCGCGAGGAGAACACCGGCATCGGCCTCGCCACCGTCTACCGCGCGCTCGCGGGCCTGGCCGCCGCCGGCGACGCCGACCAGCTGCAGAGCCCCGACGGCGAGGCGCTCTACCGCGCCTGCACCACCTCGGGTCACCACCATCACCTCATCTGCCGCCGATGCGGACGCGCCGTCGAGATCGCCGCGACCGACGTCGAGCAGTGGGCGCACCGCACGGCCGCCCAGCACGGATTCACGCAGGCCGAGCACGTGGTCGACATCTTCGGACTGTGCGCCGCCTGCACCGCCGTCGCCCAGGGCGACGCCGTGGACGCCGGTGAGCCGGCGGTCCCCGCCGAGGATTCGCTCGCGTGACGAGCGTGCAGCCCCGCCGCGCGCGTCGGCCGCGCACCGCGCGCCCGGAACCCGCGCGGAGCACGCGACTGCTGGCCTCGCTCGGGCTCGGCGGGGTGCTGGTCGCGGCGCTGCTCGTGGTCGCGGCGATCACGCCGGCATCCACTCCCCTCCCCGACAGGGCGCAGGACGGCCTCACGCTTGCCATCAGCGTGCTCATCGAGTCGCTGCCCTTCGTGGTGCTGGGCGTGTTGCTCTCGATCGTCATCCAGGTATGGCTTCCGCCCGGCGCGATCGAGCGGTGGATGCCGCGACGCGCGTGGGCGCGCCGCGCGGTGCTGTCGCTGCTGGGCATGTTCATCCCGGTATGCGAATGCGGGAATGTGCCGTTCGCGCGGGGTCTGATGATGCGTGGGTTCTCGGTGCCCGAGACGCTCACGTTCCTCGTGGCGGCGCCGATCGTGAACCCCATCGTGATCCTCACGACGCACCAGGCGTTCGGGTTCGACGACGGCATCCTCATCGCCCGGCTCGTGGGCGGCTACCTGGTCGCCAACCTCGTCGGCTGGCTGTACAGCCTGCATCCCGACCCGGATGCCCTGATCACCGACCGCTTCCGCGACACCTGCGACTTCGCGGCGACCGACACGGGCAGTCGGGGCCGGCGCAGCCTCGCGCAGTTCGTCGTGGAGCTGCGCGCGGTCATGCCGGCGCTCGTCATCGGATCGGGCCTGGCGGGCGCTGTGCACGTGCTGGTGCCGCGGGAGGCACTGGTCGCCATCGGGTCGAACCCCGCCCTGTCGATCGCGGTCATGATCGCCCTGGCGATGATCGTCTCGATCTGCTCCAACGTCGACGCGTTCTTCGCGCTGTCGTTCGCGTCGACCTTCACGCCCGGGGCGATCGTGGCGTTCCTCATCGTCGGGCCGATCGTCGACATCAAGATGCTGGCCCTGCTGCGCACCACCTACCGCACCCCCGTGCTCGTCGGGATGACGGTGGTGGTCGTGCTGTTCGCCTTCGCGATGGGCGTGGGGGTGAACCTGCTTGTCTGACACCGCGACCCGCTCGAAGAAGTCCACGGGGCTCACCCGCGGGCAGGCACTCGCCAACCGGTGGCTGGGCGTCGGGCTGGCCGCCGGTGTGGCCGCCTTCACCATCGTGCTGGCGGCGACGGGCCGCCTGGGGCTGTACATCAACCCCGACACGGCATGGTTCGCCGTCTCCTTCGCCGTCGTCGCACTCGTCGGCACCGTCGCGAGCTTCGCGCTCCCGCTGGGTGCCGAGGCGGACCACGGGCACGATCACGGTGATGCCGACGAGCTCGTCGTGCCTTCGCGCGGCGAGCCGGGTCGCGGTCGTTCGGCCGAACGCGAGGCCCGCCGCGACGCCGTCGTGGCTGCGGGCTTCGGCCGCACCGCGGCGACCGCCGCCACCGTGGCGGGAGGGGTGCTGGCCACCGGCATCGTCGGCGCGATCCTGGTGCTGCCCCCGGCGTCGCTGTCGGCGGAGCTCGCGATGGACCGTGACACCGGCGCCGCGCCGCTCTTCCAGGGCGCCGACGCGCTCGACCTCGCGACCACCGGTGACACCACGGTGTTCGGGGTGGGGGAGTGGGCGACGGTCTTCGCGACCGCCACCAACCCCGAGGCCTTCGACGGCGACGCGGTGACCCTCACCGGATTCGTCACCCCCGGCGACGACGGCTTCGGCCTCACGCGACTCGTCATCACGCACTGCGTCATCGATGCGCAGGTGGCGAGCGTGCCGGTCGCCGTCGGCGACGTTCCGGAGACGGGGAGCTGGGTGACCGTCAGCGGAACCGTGCGGGCCGGCGCCGACGGCGCGCTGTCGATCGCCGCCACCGAGGTGACTCCCGTGGACGAGCCGGACGACCCGTATGAGTACTGACGCCACGGGTGGTCGGCAGCGCACGCGCACGCGCGGCGGCCTGCGCCGCGACCGGCGCCGCCGCTCGTTCGCGGTGGCGTTCGCAGTCGTCGTCGGCCTGCTGGTGGTCGTGGGGCTCGCGGGGGCCGGCATCGCCGCCCTGCAGGGTCCCCGCGTCACCGACGTGCAGTCCGATCCAGCGGCGGCGGTCGCGGCATCCGGGTCGCGGTTCATCGTGACGACCAGCCGGTCGCTGCAGGAGGTCGACCCCGCGCAGGTGACCGTCACCCCGGAGACCCCCTTCACGGTCGACACCTCCGGCCGCAGCGTCGGGGTGCGCTTCACCCTGCCGCTGTACGACGACACCGAGTACACGGTGCGCATCGAAGGGCTGCAGGCCGTCGGCGGCGGCCCGACCTCGGATGTGGTCGAGACCATGCGCACGCCGCCGCTGGAGATGTTCCTGCTGCGCCGGTCCGCCGAGGGCGACGACACCGTCTTCCGCACCGACCTCGCCGGCGAGGGTGTGCCGGTGTTCGAGCACCCCCACATCGAGGACTTCCGGGCCACCTCCAGCCGCCTGGTGATCTCGGTGCGGGAAGACGACCGCACGGCGCTCATCGTCACCGACCGCGACGGGGGCAACCCCACCGAGCTCGCGCTGCCGGGCGAGGGTCGCGTCGCGAACCTGCAGAGCGCCGACCGCGGCGAGCTCATCGGCTACACCTACACCGCCGACGACGTGGGGCTCGGCGGCGGCGTCGAGAGCGTGCTGTACACCGCATCGCTGAAGGATCCGGATGCCGAGCCGGTCGCGGTGCCCATCGCCGGCGACGAGCAGCGGGTCACCGACTGGAGGTTCGTCCCCGACAGCGAGGCGCTGCTCGTGTTGACCTTCCACGGCCGGCTGCTGCTGTCGGCGTCGTCGGGGGCCGACGCGGTCGACCTCGGCACGGCCATCGCGATCGACGGCATCGCCCGCGGCACGCCGGTGGCTGCCGTGGAGCGGGTGGACGGGTTGGTGCTGGTCGACCTCGGCGACGGCACGGAGGAGCCGCTGCCGCTTGCCGCCGAGCAGGTGCGTCCGCTGCTCGTGCTCCCTCTCCCCGGCGGGGGGACCCTGCAGACCATCACCCGCTTCGACGGCCTGAACCCGCTCGGCACCTCGGTCGAGGTCGTCGAGCCGAGCGGCACGCGGGCGGTCTTCGAGGCACCCGGCACCGACGCCGTGCTGCAGACCTGCGTGTCGCCGAGCGGCCGCTACGCCGCCGTGCTCGTCGCGCCCGACGCGGTCTCGAACGCGTACGACCTGTATGACGTGCCGCTGCCCGAGGGGCTCGAGACCCACATCGTCACCCTCGCCGACGGTGAGCCGGTCGTCGCCCTCACCGGGTTCGACGCGTCGTGGTGCCAGGTGCCGCCGCAATGAGCGAGCTGCGCCCCGCGACACGTGAGGACTTCGTGGGGCTGCCCCTCGACGTGGCGCCCCGGCTACTGGGCGGCGTCTTGCGGGTGACGGCCGACGGCGAGACGGTCGCCGTGCGCCTCACCGAGGTCGAGGCGTACCACGGCCGCGGCACCGGAAAGGTGCCCGACCCCGGTTCGCACGCCCGCATGGGACCGACCCCCCGCAACGCGACCATGTGGGGCGAGCCTGGACACCTCTACGTCTACCTGAGCCACGGCATCCATTCCTGCGTCAACGTCGTCTGCGCCCCCGACGGGGTTGCCGGCGGTGTGCTGCTGCGTGGCGGCGAAGTGGTGGAGGGACTGGATGCTGCACGCCACCGCCGCCCCGCCGCACGCGTCGACCGCGACCTGGCCCGTGGGCCGGGCCGCCTCGGCGACGCGGTGGGACTGCGCCACCCGCGTCACGACGGGATCGACGCCGTCACGGGCGCGCCGCTGCACGGTGCCGTGGCGCGGCTGATGCTGGCGGTGCAGCCGGTGGCGCAGCCGGCGACCGGTCCCCGCGTAGGCGTGGCCTGCGACGCGGGGACGGCGGCGTTTCCGTGGCGGTTCTGGATCGCCGGGGACCCGACCGTCTCGGCGTTCCGGTGGGGGCGGGGCGCGGGACCGCAGCCGGGCGGCGTCAAGCCGACACGCCCTCCCGTGCTAGACTGACTCTTCGTCTGCGCGCACTCCAGCACGCAGTTCGCACCCCTCCCTCGATCGCCGGCCTTCACGGGCCGGGTCGTTCGCGGGGTGCAGACAAGGGATCTTGGGTGGCACCGTCCGGTGCCACGGTACTAAGGAGACATCACATGGCAGCAGTGTGCCAGGTGACTGGAGCTGTTCCCGGCTTCGGTCACAACATCTCGCACTCGCACCGCCGGACGAAGCGCCGCTTCGACCCGAACGTGCAGAAGAAGACCTACTTCGTGCCCTCGCTCGGCCGGAAGATCACCATCAACGTGTCCGCAAAGGGCATGAAGGTGATTGACGTTCGTGGCATCGAGTCGGTTGTGAAGGACATGATCGCGAAGGGTGTGAAGCTCTGATGGCCAAGAAGGCTCAGGACGTCCGTCCGATCATCAAGCTGCGTTCGACCGCCGGCACGGGTTACACCTACGTCACGCGCAAGAACCGCCGCAACAACCCCGACCGCATCGTGCTGAAGAAGTACGACCCGGTGATCCGCAAGCACGTCGAATTCCGAGAGGAGCGTTGATCCATGGCTAAGAAGAGCAAGATCGCGCGCAACGAGCAGCGCAAGGTCGTCGTGGCACGCTACGCCGCGAAGCGCGCTGAGCTGAAGAAGGCGCTCGTGTCGCCGGAGTCCACCGACGAGGAGCGCGAAGCCGCCCGCGTGGGCCTGCAGAAGCTGCCCCGCAACGCGTCGCCCGTGCGCGTGCGTTCGCGCGACGTCATCGACGGTCGCCCCCGCGGAAACCTCACAAAGTTCGGCATCTCCCGTGTGCGCTTCCGCGACATGGCTCACCGCGGCGAGCTGCCCGGTGTGACCAAGTCGTCCTGGTGACACCCGGTCGCTGACCGAAGGCCCGCAGTTCCCCGGAACTGCGGGCCTTTCCCATTCCCGAGTGAGTATTCGGGTTGCCGAGTGAGTATTCGAGTTGCCGAGTGAGTATTCGGGTTGCCGAGTGAGTATTCGGGTTGCCGAGTGAGTATTCGCGGCACTCCCCCCGCGCGACCCGGACGGCATCCTCATTCAGCTGATGCAGTGGGTGGAGGACCCCGGCCGGTGACGAGCCCCGAGGATGCCGGCGACCCCCGGAACGGCCGCATCCGCCCCGATTCACTGCGACACGCCGGTGAATCTGCCCCGCAAGGCGCCCAAATCCGCATGATTCCGCGGATCGTGGGTATATTCGGGCACGGTCGCACCGACCAGCCCGGGGGCGCCAGCCTCCGGTCCGAAGGACAAGAAGGCGGCGCCGCCGCCTTGGAGGACAACCCCATGGCTGACAAGTCCATCACGAAGACCGAGCTCGTCTCGAGCATCGCCAGCGCCACCGGCCAGAGCCAGGCCACCGTCTCCGGTGTGCTCGACGCGCTGTTCTCGACCGTCTCCGAGGCCGTCGCGAAGGGCAGCAAGGTCTCGATCCCCGGCTGGATCGCGTTCGAGCAGGTCGACACCGCCGCTCGCACGGGCCGCAACCCGCAGACGGGCGAGGAGATCAAGATCGCCGCGGGCAAGCGCGTCAAGGTGACCGCCGGCTCCAAGCTCAAGGCTGCCGTCAAGTAACGACGCCGGTCAGGCCAGTTCCGGCGCGCGCGGGCGCGCCCCGGGACCTCGGTCGTCAGAAGGGGGATGCCACGCGGCATCCCCCTTCTGCATGCCCGCGTAGGCTTGTGAGGTGAATTCCCGCGCCCTCCGGTACGCCGGCCCGGCGATCCTCGCGATCGCCGCTGTCGCCGTGCTGCTGTGCGGGCTCGCCTTCGCCGGCGGCGCGCAGCCGCTGCGGTTGGGCGATCCGGGGCCCGTCGTGCGCTGGGGCCTGCCGCTGGCCAAGCTGACGGTCAACCTCTCCGCCGCCGTCATGGTGGGTTCTCTGGTCGTCGCGCTCTACGCGCTGCGCGCGGGCACCCGCGCCTTCGAGATCGCGCTGGACGCGGCATCCGTCGCCGCCGCCGTCTTCACCGTCTCCGCCGGCATCACGGGATTCTTCACCGTCCTCAACGCCCTCGGCTCCACCCCCAGCCCCGACGCGCAGTTCGGCCAGCAGCTGGGGCGGTTCCTCGTCGAGCAGGAGCTCGGCCGTGCGTGGCTGCTGACCACGCTGGCCGGCGCCGTGCTGACGGTGCTGACCTTCGCCGTGCGCACGTGGACTCTGACCCTCTTCGTCGCGATTCTCGCGATCGCCTCGCTCGTGCCCATGGCCACGCAGGGCCACTCCGGCGACGACGCCAATCACAGCGCCGCCGTCATGGCGCTGGCACTGCACCTCGTCGCGGCAGCCGTCTGGCTGGGTGGCCTCGTGCTCATGGTGCTGGTGCGGCCCGCGCTCTCGCGCGACGAGATGGCCGACGTGCTGCGGCGGTACTCATCGATCGCGCTGGTGTCGTTCATCGTGGTCGCCGTCTCGGGCACCGCCCGCGCCGTCGCCGGCGGGATCACGCTCGAGTTGCTGGCGTCACCGTACGGCATCGTGCTGCTGGTGAAGATCGTCGCGCTCGTCGTGCTGGGCGTGCTGGGCGCCTGGTACCGCGTGCGCCTCATCGGCCGATACCGGGAGGATGCCGCATCGCGCCGGTTCTGGTCGCTCATCGGCCTGGAACTGGCGTTCATGGGCGTCGCCAGCGGAGCGGCGGCAGCCCTCGCGCGCACGCCTCCGCCCGTCGACACGTCCCTCCCCACCGACCTCACCCCCGCGCAGATCCTCACCGGGTCGCCGCTGCCGCCGGAGTTCACCGTCGACCGCTGGTTCACGGCCTGGGACATCGATCTGCTCTGGGCCTTCGCCGTCGCCTTCGGGGCGTTCTTCTACGTCGCGGGCGTCATCCGCCTCCGCCGACGCGGCGACACCTGGCCGGTCTACCGCACTGCGCTGTGGCTGGTCGGGCTCGCCCTGCTGCTGTGGGTCACCGGCGGGCCGATCAACGTCTACCAGGACTACCTTTTCAGCGTGCACATGGTCGGGCACATGCTGCTGTCGATGGCCATTCCGCTGTGCCTCGTCGCGGGAGCTCCGGTGACCCTCGCCGCGCGGGCCATCCGCAAGCGGGACGACGGCACGCGCGGCGGCCGCGAGTGGATCCTCTGGGCGGTGCACAGCCCGTTCTCGCGCGTGGTCACCCATCCGCTGTTCGCGGCGGCGATGTTCATCGGGTCGCTCTGGGTCTTCTACTACACCGATCTCTTCCGGTGGTCGCTGTACGACCACCTGGGCCACGAGTGGATGGTCGCGCACTTCCTCATCGCCGGGTACCTGTTCACGCTGTCGCTCGTCGGCGCCGATCCGGTGCCGTACCGCTACCCGTACCCGTTCCGCCTCGTCACGCTCATCGCGGTGATGGCGATGCACGCCTTCTTCGGCATCGCCATCATGATGCAGTCCGGTCTCATGGTCGCGGAGTGGTTCGGCTCGATGGGCCGCACGTGGGGCGTGACGCCGCTCGAGGACCAGTATGCCGGCGGCGGCGTCGCCTGGTCGGTGGGCGAGATCCCGACGCTGATCCTCGCCCTCGTCGTGGCGATCCAGTGGAGCCGCAGCGACGAGCGGATGCAGAAGCGACGCGACCGCCAGGCGGACCGCACCGACGACGCCGAACTCAAGGAGTACAACGAGCGCCTCGCGCAGCTCGCCGAGCGCGACGCCCGCCGGGAGCGCGCCGGGCTCTGAGGCCGGGCTCTGAGGCGGCCCGGGGCCATTCCATGGCGCGAGCGCCCCGAATACTCACTCGGGCCCCCGATACTCACTCGGGCCCGCGAATACTCACTCGGGCCCGCGAATACTCACTCGGGGCCGCGAATACTCACTCGGCGCCGGAGACGACGATCGAGGCCGTGCCGTCGGGCAGCACCGTGATGTCGCCGGTCAGCTGGAACGGGACGTCTTCGGCGACCTCCCACACCGAGCCGTCGAACAGCGACTGCACCTCGACGTCGATGTGCGCGACGGCGCCGGTCACGGGGATCTTCCACCCCGCGCCGTTCGGCTCCAGTGCGACCTGCGGCGGCTGCGGAATCGACCACTCGGGAAGCTCGGTGATGCGGTTGCGCACGGTGTAGCCGAACGGGCAGCCGGCGGGCTGCAGCACCTGCTGGGCGGCGCAGTCGGCGAGGAACTGGTCCACGCGCTCCTGTACGACACCGATGAACTGCTCGGTGGGCTCCGCCTGCAGCTCGATCGGGATGCCGGTCGCGGGCGAGTCGGACAGCACGGCGACGCCGGGGGTCGCCGACATGGCCGTGTCCACCGAGACCGAGTAGACGCCCGGCGAGAAGACCAGCAGCGGCACCGACGCCGTGGGGTCGGCCTCAGCGCCGTCCGGCGACACCTGTCGCTTGTCGATCTCGAAGCCGTTGACGGTGAACTCCATGGCGCCGTGCACCGTGAGATCGATGACCGCCAGCGGCGACTCTCCGAAGCGCCACGCGGGAGCCACCCCGATCCAGCCGTCGCGCTCCACTTCGAACGTGGTCTTGCCCGGGTACGGGCCGGCGCTGTATTCGACGGTCACGTGGGAGACGCCGTCGCGGGTCTCCTCGGCCACCGCCCGCACGTCGGTGAGCTGGGCGAGGGCCGCGCGGCGCAGCAACGCCTCGGATGCCGTCGTCGGAAGCCCGGCGGCTTCGAGCTCGGCGGAGTCCACGACGACTCCCGGCACGGCGAGGGCGTCGGCGGCCCGCCCCTCGCTGAGCATCGCGAGGTAGCGCGTCACGAAGGCGCTCGGGCTGTAGAAGTTCGTGTACAGCACACTCGAGGTGGCGGCCAGCGCCCCGAGGAGCAGCACGCCCACCACCGCGAGCAGGGAGAGATCCCGTCGCAGGCTGCGGCGGGCCGACCGGGAACCCGGCAGGGCGGCATCCGCCCGCGTCGACGGTGCGCCCCGTCGGCGCGCGCGAGAGCGCGTCGGTGCCGTGACCCCCTGCTGCATGTACTCAGTCTAGGAACTGCACCTGCCCGCAGCCCGGGAGCCCTCCCAGGCGGCGCGGCGCGCTGTGAGCCGCGGGCCGCGGCAGGTCGCGCCTGTGCGAGCATGAATCAGTGACCACGCCGCCCCTCTCCGATGAACAGGAAGCGGTGTTCCGGCTGATCGAAGACACCGATGAGCACGTCTTCGTCACCGGCCGCGCCGGAACGGGCAAGTCGACGCTGCTGCGTCATCTGGCCTGGAACACCGACAAGCAGATCGCCGTCTGCGCCCCCACCGGCGTCGCCGCCCTCAACGTCGAGGGGCAGACGATCCACTCCCTGTTCCGGCTGCCGATCGGGCTCATCGCCGGCAGCGACCTGGACCAGCCCGACCAGACACGCCGCATCCTCAACGCCCTCGACACGCTCGTCATCGACGAGATCTCGATGGTCAACGCCGACCTCATGGATGCCATCGACCGCTCGCTCCGCCAGGCGCGCGGCCGCCGCAGCGAGCCGTTCGGCGGCGCGCAGGTGGTCATGTTCGGCGACCCGTACCAGCTCGCGCCGGTTCCGCCCCGTGGCGACGAGATGCGGTACATCCGCGACCACTACCGGTCGTTCTGGTTCTTCGACGCGCACGTGTGGGCGGGGGAGTCGGGCGACGACGCCGAGGGCGGACTCATCGACCTCGGCCGCCACGGCGCGAAGCTGAACATCCGGGAGCTGCGCGACATCCACCGCCAGTCCGACCCCACGTTCAAGATCCTCCTCAACGCGGTGCGTCACGGTGTCGTCACCGCGGACATGGCCGACGTCCTCAACACCGCCGGCGCCCGGCGTCCGCCCGAGCCCGGCGGCGACGAGCCGCCGATCATCACGCTGGCCACCCGCAATGACATCGTCAACCGCATCAATCAGCGCCACCTCGACGCCCTCCCCGGTGCCGTGCAGACGGCGCGGGCCGAGGTCAGTGGCGACTTCGGGCGTGGCGACGCGGCGTACCCGGCCGAGATGGAGCTGCAGCTCAAGGTGGGCGCGCAGGTGATGTTCCTGCGCAACGACGTCGGTGGATTCGGCGAGCCGCCCCGGTGGGTCAACGGCACCATCGGCACGGTCACGCGCATCGCCGGGGCGACGGTGCGGGTGGAGGTCGACGGCATCGAGCACGACGTCGAGCCGACCGTCTGGGAGAGGTTCCGGTACGCGTACGATCCGGCATCCAAGTCGCTCTCCCGGGACATCGTCGCGGAGTTCACGCAGTTCCCCCTGCGGCTGGCGTGGGCCGTGACGATCCACAAGTCCCAGGGCAAGACCTACGAGCGGGCGATCGTGGACCTCGGCTCGGGTGCCTTCGCCCCGGGCCAGACGTACGTCGCGCTGTCGCGGCTCACCAGCCTCGAGGGGCTGTACCTGACCCGGCCGCTCCGTCCCAGCGACATCCGCGTCGACCCGGACGTGCGCCGCTTCATGCGCCCGCGCGCCTGACGGCGCCGCCGGGGCGCGGGAGCGCTCGTGAGGATCAGGCGACGCGGATGCCGGCCTTCGCCCGTGCCAGGTCCTCGAACAGCTCCGTGTTGAACCGGTAGGCGCGCAACACCTCGTCGATGACACGCTCCTTCTCGGCGTCGTCCCACGGCGCGGCATCCAGCTGTTCCCGGTAGACGTCCTTGAACGCCTTCGGGTCGGCGATGGCGTCGAAGAGGTAGAACCCGATGCCGTTGGTCTCGAAGCCGAACCGGCGAGCCATCAGGCGGCCGATGAACAAACCCCCCGAGAGGTCGCCGAGGTAGCGGGTGTAGTGGTGGGCGACGAAGCCGCCGGCCCAGGTCGCCCCGACCGCCCGGATGCGCTCGACGTAGCGCTGGGTCGTCGGCAAGGGCGCGATCTGCGCGTGCCAGTCGGACCCCAGCAGGAATTCGAGGTCCGTTTCGAGTGCCGGCAGTCGGGTGAGCCGCTCGGTGATGAAGACGGACGCCACCGGGTCGGCCTTCATGCGATCGGCGGCAGCCTCCAGGGCCTCGTAGATGAACCAGTGCTGCGCGACGAGGGCGATGTAGTCCTCGCGGGTGCCCTCGCCCTTGATGAGGTCGGCCATGAACCCCGCGCTCTCGCTGCCGGAGTGGGCGCCGGTGGAACGCTCACGCAGTGCGGTGGAGAAGGCGATCGGCTCGGACATGGCCTCATCGTATGACGAAGGCTCAGCTCACCTGAAGCTTTTTCTTGCCGCGGCATCCGACTGCTGTCGCCGCCGCATCCGACTGTCTGGCGCCGCCGTTGTCGTCGCCGCTGTCGCCGCCGCTGTCAGTCGTGGGGGCGGGGTTCGACCCCGAGTGCAGCGCAGGCGGCGTCATACAGTGCCACGATCTCGCGACGAACGTCGGGACGCTCGGAGATCGGGGCGTGGGGCCACGCGAGGCGGACCGACTGCGCCGATCCGTCTGCTCGCACGACGAGCCAGTCGGCACCGTCCCCGTCGAAGCCGGCCATGGTCGCCTGGACGGCGTCCGGGCAGCCGAATGCGCGGACGATCAGCAGATTGTCGTCGGCGTGGTCGTCGTTCATGTGCCGGAGCACGCGCACCAGGGTGTCGTCGTCGAAGGTATGCGGCATGACCCCCAGGGTAGGTGAGCCGTACGGGGGCGGACGCCGGGGTGTGTTTGAATCGTAGGGAGACTTTTCGGGGGTTTGGATGCCGCACATCAGCCGCGCACGGCGCGTCGTGACCGCGATCGCCGGTGTCGTCGGCATCGCGCTGGTCGCCACCGCGTGCTCCGGCGACGGGGCGTCGGTCGTTCCCGACGTGCCGGAGCAGGTCGATGCCGCCCTCCCCGCCGAGACACAGCAGCAGCTGCAGGGAGCGGTCGAGCGCGCCATGGCTGCGACCGGCTCCAGTGGTGCGATCGTCGGAGTGTGGGCGCCGTGGAGCGGCACGTGGATCGCGGGCCTCGGGACGACGACGCCCGGTGGCGAGGAGGTCAGCACCGACATGCGCTTCCGGGTGGCCAATGTCACCCGTGCGATGACCTGCGACGTGCTCTACGCGGCGGCGGCCGACGGACTGGTGTCGCCGGACGATGCGGTGACCGAGTGGATCACCGGCATGCCGGGCTACGAGAACGTCACCCTCGAGCAGCTGTGCGACTCGACGAGCGGCATAGCGTCGTACGCGCCGCGCGTGGTCGAGCGCTGGCGGGTGACTCCGGAGCGCGTGTGGAGCCCCAAGGAGCTGGCCGCCTACGGCATGGGAGCTGCGCGCACCGGCGAGCCCGGCGCCGCGTTCGCCGATTCGGACACCGGCTACCTGCTGCTGGGCATCGCTCTCGAGCGGGCGACCGGTTTGACGGCCGCGGAGATGTACGAGAAGTACATCACCGAGCCCCTCGGGCTGCAGGCCACCGTGCTTCCGGCCCCCACCCGCAACCTCGCCGAAGCCGATGCGCCCATGCTCAACGGCCTGTACTCGCCCGACAACCCGGAGGGCGCGGTCAACTGCGCCGAGCCGATGGACGTCACCGCCCTGTCGTCGAGCACCGGATACACCGCGGCCGGCGTGGTGTCGGACATCGAGGACCTCGGGCTGTACGTGCAGGCGCTCGCGACGGGATCCCTTCCCGGTGCGACGGACGAGCGCTTCGCCTCGCCGCTGCCCGCTTCGGCGAACGGGCCGACCTGGTACACCGCCGCCGGGGGCGCCTACCAGGCCGGGTCGCTCATCGGCCAGTACGGCGCGATCCCCGGCTACATCACGGGGGCCTTCGCCGACCCGTCCAGCGGGATGGCCGTGGCGGTCGTGCTGAACAACTCGCGGGCGAGCGCGACCGTCGGTTCCGACCTGGCGTGGGAGCTTGCCGCGATCGCGTCGAAGGCGCCGGCAGCGTCCGGCCAGACCGCGCCCCCGGCCGGCCTTCCCTGGACGGCCGAGCAGTACGGCGAGTACGTGGCCGCCGCCGCCGTCTGCCCGCTCCCCGAGGGCTGACCCCCCGCTGCCGAGTGAGTATTCGCATCGCCGAGTGAGTATTCGCGTCGCCGAGTGAGTACTCGCGCCCCGAGCACGCTCACGTGGCGGGCCCGGAGCCCTATGCATGCCCGCGACTGAATACTCACTCGCGTCGCCGAATACTCACTTGCGTCGCCGAATACTCACTCGGCACGCCCGCGAGCCGTCGGGGGGCGGGCGGTGTCAAGCCCCTTTTCGCTGCAGGACCGCTCGGGCACGCTCGAGGGACGCAAGGGAAGGAGTCACATGACCATGCAGGATCCGCGCGACAAGTATCGCGACGAGGAAGTGCCCGACCAGCACCAGGAGCAGCCCGGACTCACCGAGCAGACCCTGCCCGGCCCCGACCACGGCGAGAAGACCTACCGGGGCAGCGGCCGACTCGAGGGCCGCAAGGCGCTGATCACCGGCGGCGACTCCGGCATCGGCCGCGCCGTTGCGATCGCCTACGCGCGCGAAGGCGCCGACGTCTCCATCGTGTACCTCCCCGAGGAGCAGGAGGATGCCGACGCCACCGTCGCCCTCATCGAGCAGGCAGGGCGCAAGGCTGTTGCCCTCCCGGGCGACATCCGCGACGAGGCATTCGCGACGCAGATCGTCGCCGACACGGTCGAGCAACTCGGCGGCCTCGACATCGTCGTGCTCAACGCGGCCTACCAGAAGGACCGCGACGGCATCGAGAACCTGCCGACCGAGGAATTCGACCGCGTCTTCCGCACGAACCTCTACGGCATGATCTGGACCGCGCGCGCCGCCGTGCCGCACCTGCAGCCCGGCGCGTCCCTGATCGTCACCGCATCGATCCAGGCCTTCAGCCCGTCGCCGTCCCTCGTGGACTACGCCATGACCAAGGCGGCCCAGGTGGCGTTCGTCCGCGCCATGGCCGAGGAGCTCGGACCCCGCGGCATCCGGGTGAACGCCGTCGCCCCCGGTCCCATCTGGACCCCGCTCATCCCCGCCACCGGCTGGGAGGTCGAGCGCCTCGCGGAGTTCGGCCAGGACACCCCGCTCGGCCGCGCCGGGCAGCCGGCCGAACTCGCCGGCGCGTACGTGTACCTCGCCTCCGAGGACGGCTCGTACACGTCGGGTGCCGTGCTTCCGGTGACCGGCGGCAAGCACCTCTGACGTTCAGGCGGCGCGCGGCATCCGCGCCCTCGTCAGTTCTTCGGGGATCGCCGGTATTTCGGATGCCAGCGGCGTTTCGGGTCCGAGGAACGGTCGATCTCCGACGTTATGGCGGAGCGCCGGTGACGCCCGGGCTCAGGCGGCCCCGGCGGCCCATCGGGAGAGTGTCCCGATGAGCCGCCGGTGGCCGTCCGACTCGTAGGACCGCTCGTCGTGCCCGAGGGTGTCGACGGCCACCCGCGCCGGCCCGTGCGTGCGCACCCAGGCCGCCGGCATCCGCTCGCCGTCGGTGACCTGAGTGGTCACCACGTGCCGCTCGCCGAGCTGCTGCAGGCGGCAGTACCGCTCGTCGAAGACCGTGAAGCCGTCCACCACGGTGCCTCCGGGGAGCACACCGCCCGCGATGTCGACGTCGCCGATCTCGGGATGCCACGACGCGCCCGGCACCCACATGCCGCCGATCGCCGGAGCCCACGACGGGTAGTCCCGCAGGGACCCCACCGACAGGTGCATCGCGAGCACCCCCATCCCGCGCTCGAGTGCGTGGTCCAGGCCCTCGACGGATGCCGAGGGAGCAGCGCCCTCCCGGTCATCCCGCCACGGGTCGCCGGCATTCACGACGAGCAGGTCGACGTCGTCGAGCCGGGCCATCGCGGCATCCACGTCGTCGTCGATCCTCACCTCGAACCCCGTCTCCCGCAGGATCTCGGCGAGCAGGGCACTCGTGCGGGGGAACGGATGCCACGCGTCGGCGTACCGCCCGGAGCCGCTGACGACGAGGGCGGTCTGGTGCGAGGAGGCGTTCGGCATGCTGCAACGGTAGCGGGCGGTTGTGCTCACCCCCCGCGGCGCGGCGCAGGGGCCAAAGCGGGACCTCGCCGTGGGCCTGGCGCGGCGCTCGGTCGGGACGTACCGTGGCCGCCACGAACACCGCACGCCATGGAGGACATCATGCGCAAGGTCACGACGGCTGCGCTCGCGGCCATCATCCTGCTCACCGTCTCGGGCTGCAGCGTCCGCGGGGCGACGGACGGCGGCGCCACGCAGTCGACGACCGAGCAATCCGTCGCCGAAGCCTGTGACATCGCTGAGGGCGCGGCCCAGGACGCGGAGGATGCGCTCTCGGAAGCGCTCGCCCTCGTGGATGACGAGGACTACACGGCGGCATCGGAGTCGATCCAGTCCGCCACGGACGATCTGCAGGCCGCACGGGGGCAGGTGACGAACGTGCGGGTGCGTGACGAGCTCGAGGACATCGATGAGGACATGAGGGAAGTCGGCCTGCTGATCGACCAGCTGCAGGCCGCCGCCGACGACGCGCCGCTGCTGGCCGAGGTCCAGAGCGACCTCGTGGACGACAGCCGCGACGCGCAGGAGTCCATCGACGAGCTGACGGCCCTCTGCGGCTGACGGGGCGGGAGGGAGGGGCTCGACCCGCGCCGCGCGTCGAATCGGGCGGGTCGCCCGGTTTGGCACAAGGCGCCTGTCTCACGCGATACTCGTGGGATGCCCTCCCCGATCAACCTCGACGGTCAGCGGTTCGCGATGGTCTCCTCCACCGCCAGCGTCGTCGATCCGCAGTCCCCGACCACCTTCACGTACCACCAGGACGGCCTGCTGGTGTGGGGAGAGTACACCGGCGACACCGTGACCGAGGGGCGCTTCGTCGGCAGCGTGGACGGCGACGTGGTCGGCATCTCGTTCGCCCACGCGCTCGCCGCCGACGGAAGCGTTGTGCGCGGCTCCGCCGACAGCCGTGCGGAGCGCGCTGAGGACGGCCGCCTCCGCCTGGTGGAGAGCTTCGTCGTCGACGGCGTCGACCACGAGAGCGTGTGCATCCAGCTCTGAGCGCGCGTCAGCCCGACGGACGATCCGAGCTCGTCGCCACGTAGCTCATCAGGCCCCTCTCGGGCAGCACCTCTTCGCGGGCCGGGATGTCGGTGGGCAGCACGTAGGGCCGCTCGAACACCTCGTTGAGGATCAGCACGGTCTCCACGCGCGCCACCTGCGGCAGCAGAGCGATGCCGCCCACGACGAGCGAGTGGATGCCTTCGACGTCGACGCTGCGCACGAGCAGCATGATGTCGTGCTCACCCGTGGTGATCTTCGCCGATTCGACCTCGGGAAGAGCCCGCACCGCGGCGAAGAACTCCTCCCAGCTCTGCGGGTGCACGGAGCAGAACACCAGCGCGCAGACCCCGAGACCCGCCTTGGCAGGATCGACCCGCGCCGAGTACCCGGTGATGACCCCCGCGCGGGTGAGTGCCTCCACCCGGCTGTAGGCGCTCGCCCGCGAGATGCCGACCCGTGCCGCCAGTGCGGCGATTGAAACACGACCGTCATCTCTCAGCGCGCGGAGGATGTCGTAGCCGATTTCATCGATCTGGACGGCCGATCGTCCAGCCGAGTGCATGCGCGGTTCCCTCATGTTGGACATATTGCACCCGCGTGTTACGTCCGTCAACGGAAAGTGCGCGTCGGTGACTCAATCTCGGATAGAGTGCCCGAAAACCCGCTGGACCCTCTCGAGATGTCCAGCATGCGATTTCAGGAGGACCCGCCCGTGGCCCGACCCCACACCCGTGCCGCTGCCGCGCTCGTCGCGGTTTCCGCGCTTGCGCTCGCCGGCTGCTCCGGCGGCAACTCGGCGAACACCGACGCAGACGGTGGCGACAGCGCGTCCGGCACGCTCGTCGTCGACACCGCCTTCTCGCTCGAGACCGGCGACCCCGGCCGAAACTACGTGCCCACGGGCAACATGGTGCTGCACGCGGTGTACGACACGCTGCTCACCCTCGAGGGCGACGACACCACGCCGCAGCCGGCGCTGGCGACGATGGAGCAGAACGACGACGCCACCGAGTTCACCTTCACCCTCGACGAGGACCGGGTGTTCTCGGACGGTTCCCCCGTGACGGCGGACGACGTCGTGTTCTCGCTGGAGCGCGTGGCGGGCATGACCGACTCCAAGGCCAACTTCCTCATGGCCGGCATCACGGTGGAGAAGGTCGACGACGCCACCGTCGTGCTGAAGACCGAGAAGCCGTCGTTGCAGCTGCCGGCCATCGTGACCAACCCCTCGCTGTCGATCCTCAACGCCGAAGAAGTCGAGGCCAACGGCGGCGCCACCGACACCGCCGATGCCGCGCAGACGTTCCTCGACGGCGCGTCCGCCGGTTCCGGACCGTACCTGCTGGATTCGCTCGACCTCACCACCCAGGTCGTGCTGGTCGAGAACCCCGAGTACAACGGGCCCACGCCTGCGGCGTACGACAAGATCGTGGTGCGCAACGTCACGGAGAGCGCGACGCAGCTGATCAATCTCAAGGGCGGCGACTCCCACATCGCGGTCGACCTGAACGGCGACCAGGTCGAGGGACTGGGCGACGGGTTCACCGTCGACTCCGTGCCGTCTGCCGAGACGATCTTCCTGCTCATCAACCAGAACGCCGAGGTCGGCCCCGCCACCGCGAGCCCGAAGTTCGCCGAGGCCGTGCGCTACGCGCTGGATTACGACAAGATCCTCGAGCTGGCCGGCGCGGGCGCCGAGCAGGCCACCGGGGTCATCCCGCCGATGTTCGCCGGCGCGCTCGCCGACGGCGCCGACCAGGACCTCGACCGTGCGCAGGCCGCGCTGGCGGAGTCCGGCTATGCCGGTGAGACGGTCAAGCTGCAGTTCCCCAACGACAACCCGGTCGGCGGCGTCGAGTTCACGCCCGTGGCCGAGCGCGTGCAGGACCAGCTGAAGGCCGCCGGCATCAACGTCGAGCTCGCTCCCGCGCCGTTCGCCACCGAGATCGACCCGTACGTCAACGGCACCGAGGCGTTCTCGATGTGGTACTGGGGCCCCGACTACGCCGACTCCTCGTCGTTCCTGCCGTTCGGTCCGGGCGAGAAGGTGGGCCTGCGCGCGGGATGGGATGCCGCGGCATCCGCCGACATCGCCGCGCTCGTCGACGCGGCGCGCAATGCCACGTCGGTCGAGGAGCGCACCGAGGCGTTCCGCGCCTACGCCACCGCCATGCAGCAATCTGGTCCGTTCGTTCCGCTCATCGTCCCCGGCAACAACATCGCCGCCGACGACACCGTGAGCGGACTGACGTACAACCCGACGTGGACGCTCGACCTCACCGCGCTTTCCCCCACGCAGTGACGTGACGACGTCCACCACGCCCGCTCGTCGCACCGGAGCCGGCCGGCACACGCTGGCCCGCTACCTGGTGCGGCGGGCGGGCACCTCCGTCATCCTGCTCTTGGGCGTCGTGCTGGTGACCTTCTTGCTCACCGTCCTGGTGCCCGGCGACCCGGTGCGCGCCGCACTGGGTGAGGGCGCCTCGTCCAACCCGGCCACCGTGGCCGCCTACGAGGAGAAGTACGGACTGAACAAGTCGGTGCCGGAGCGCTTCGTGCTGTATCTCGGCAACCTGCTGCAGGGCGACCTCGGCACGTCGATCACGACGGGCCGCCCGGTGGTCGACGACCTCGCCAAGGCCGTCCCCGCCACGGGTGAGGTCGCTTTCTACGCGATCATCCTGAGCCTTGCCGTCGCGATCGTGCTCGGCACGCTCGCCGCGTACCGCCGGGGCAAGGCCACCGATCAGGTCGTGCGGGTGGTCTCGCTGGTCGGGCTCAGCATCCCGACCTTCTGGATGGCGATCCTGGCGTACAACTTCTTCTTCCTCGAGCTCGGCTGGGTGCGCGGGTCGGGGCGGCTGTCGCCGACCATCACGCCGCCGCCGCGCGTCACGGGATTCCACACCATCGACTTCCTGCTCAACGGCGACTCGGTCGGGTTCTTCGACGCCGTCAGCCACCTGGCTCTGCCCGTGTTCGTGCTGAGCCTGTTCACGATCGCGCTGCTCACCCGCTTCATCCGCACCTCGGTGCTCGAAGTGCTCGACGCCGACTACGCCCGCGCGGCGCGTGCCAAGGGACTGAGCGGACCGCGCGTCGTCTTCGGCTACGTGCTGCGGGGGGCGGCGCTGCCGATCCTCACCATGGTGGGCATCGCGTTCGGCACGCTGCTGTCGGGCACCGTGCTCGTCGAGGCGGTCTTCGCCTGGCCCGGTCTCGGCACCTACGCCTACAACGCCGCCAAGGGCCTGGACCTGCTCGCCGTCACCGGCGTGGGGCTCGTCGTCGGCGTCATCTACCTCGTCATCAATCTCGTGATCGACATCCTGTACGGCGCGCTGGACCCCCGGGTGAGGCTGTCATGAACCTGCTGCTGCCCGCCCGCGTCGCCCCTCGGCGCCGCCGTCTTCCCGCCGCGTGGCGCTCGCCGCTGGCCGTCGTCGGCGTCGTCATCGCCGCCGCGTGGGTCCTCGTGGCGATCCTCGCCCCGTGGATCACGCCGCACGACCCGCTCGCGCAGCAGCTGCCGCGCCTGCAGGCTCCCAGCGTCGAAGCGATCATGGGGACGGATGCCAACGGTCGCGACGTCTTCTCCCGCCTGCTGGCGGGTGCGCAGACGACCATCCCGCTCGCCCTCGTGCTCGTGGTGTGCGCCATGCTCATCGGCACGACCGTCGGCGCTGTCGCGGGCTACATCGGCGGCTGGGTCGACGAGGTGCTCATGCGCATCACCGACATGGTGATGGCCTTTCCGACCGTGATCCTGGCCATGGTGATCGCCGCCGCGCTCGGCCCCTCGATCATGAATGCGGTGATCGCCGGCATCATCGTCGCCTGGCCGCAGTACGCCCGCATCACCCGATCGCTGGTGCTGAGCCTCCGCCACCAGAACTACGTCATCGCCGGCAGGCTGCTCGGCTTCTCGCCGCTGCGGTCGCTGCGCGTGGACATCCTCCCCAACGTGGGCGGACCGGTGCTCGTGCTCGCCGCGCTCGACATCGGCACGGCGATCCTGCTGCTGTCGGGCCTGTCGTTCCTGGGACTCGGCGCGCAGCCGCCCACCCCCGAGTGGGGCGCGATGATCTCCGCGGCGATGCAGCACATCGACGCCTGGTGGCTGGGGGTGTTCCCGGGTCTTGCGATCCTCACGGTCGTCATGGCGTTCAACTTCATCGGTGACTCGCTGCGCGACGCCCTCGACCCGCTGGCCGCCCGGGAGCGTCCCGCCGAGCCCGCCCCGGCGACCGCTGCGAAGGAGGAGGCTCGGTGAACGCCCTCACGATCAGCGACCTCCGCGTCGAACTGGGACCTCGCGGTGCCCGCACCGAGGTCGTGCGCGGCATCGACCTGGCGCTGCGCCCCGGCGCGGTGCAGGGCCTGGCCGGCGAATCGGGGTCGGGCAAGAGCATGACGGCGATGGCGGTGCTCGGCCTGCTGCCGGCGGGCGGCACGGCGAGCGGCTCGATCCGGCTCGGCGACGAAGAGCTCATCGGGATGCCGTCGCGCCGGTACCGCGCCGTCCGGGGCCGTCGCATCGGGATGGTGTTCCAGGACCCGTCGGCGAGCCTGCATCCGCAGCTCACCGTCGGCGCGCAGCTGACGGACGTGATGCGCACCCACCTCGGCCTCTCGCGGGCACAGGCGCGCACGCGGGCTGCGGAGATGCTCGACCGAGTGCGGGTGCCGCATCCCGACGCGGCGCTGACGAAGTTCCCGCACCAGTTCTCCGGCGGGCAGCGCCAGCGGGTGGCGATCGCGATCGCCCTGGCCTGCGACCCCGAGGTGCTGCTGGCAGACGAGCCGACGACGGCGCTCGACGTCACCGTGCAGGCCGGCATGCTGCACCTGCTGCGCGACCTGGCGATCGAGCGGAACCTCGCCGTGCTCCTGGTCACCCACGACCTCGGCGTGATGAGCGCCATCGCCGACGACGTCGCGGTGATGCGCCACGGCCGCATCGTCGAAGCGGGGACACGTGCGCAGGTGTTCACCGCCCCTGCCCACGAGTACACGCGAGAGCTGCTGGCGGCCATGCCCGACGCACAGGAGCCGCTCGTCGCGGGCGAGATCCCGCAGGAGGACGAACGATGACCGCTCCGATCCTCGAGGTCGACGACCTGGTCGTCGAGTACGGCGGCCGCGGCGCGCTGCGCGCGGTGGACGGCGTGTCGCTGCGCATCGTGCCGGGGGAGGTGCTGGCGCTCGTCGGCGAGAGCGGCTGCGGCAAGTCATCGACCGCCCGCGCCGTGGTCGGCATGGAGCGCCCCCACTCCGGCGCCGTGTCGTACCACGGGGCCGCGGTGCCGCCGCTGGGACTTCGGACTCGCCCCGCGGCGCTCACGGCGATGCAGATGGTCTTCCAGGATCCGAACTCGTCGCTGAACCCCCGCGTGCGCGTCGCGCAGCAGATCGCCGACGGCGCCCGCGCCGCGCGCGGTCGGGGTGTGGTGTCGGCGCGACCGGAGGAGTGGCTCGAGGCGGTCGGGCTCGCGGCGTCGTTCGCGCGCCGGTATCCGCACCAGCTGTCGGGCGGTCAGCGCCAGCGCGTTGCGATCGCCCGGGCGCTCGCCGCGCGGCCGGACCTCATCGTCGCGGACGAGCCGATCTCGGCGTTGGACGCCTCGGCACAGGCATCCGTCGCGGGCATGATGCGCACGCTGTGCCTGGAGTCCGGTGCCGGGATGCTCTTCATCTCGCACGACCTCTCGGTGGTGCGGCTCATGGCCGACCGGGTGGCGGTGATGTACCGCGGGCGCATCGTGGAGTCGGGGCCGACCCCGCTCGTCTGGGCCGACCCCGTGCACCCGTACACGCGGGATCTGCTCGCGGCGATCCCGCATCCCGACGGCACCGGCACGCTGCCGGCGGCACCCGCGGCGGAGTCGCCCGCGGAGTGGGCGGAGCACATCCCGGCGGCGCTGGACCGGGCGGTCTGACACCGGCGGTGGTGAGCCTGGTCGCCCCAGCGCGACGGATCGTGGACGTGGTATATTGTATATTACGTAGATTCCGCCCGCGTCAGCGGCGACAGAGCAGGATCGAGGCCTCATGTCATCGGCGACCCCCACACCCCCGGTGGCCGCGCCGGACCCGAGGGCATCCGCGACGCGGACCATCGCCGCGTGGGCCAGCGGCGCCGACCTGCCACCCGAGCTGGTCCACCACGGGCGCCGGATGATCATCGACTACCTCGCCGCAGCGTCGGCCGGCAGCCGGACAGAGCTGTCCCGCACGCTGCGCGAGCACTTCCGTGCCGCCGAACCGGGCCGCGCGGCCACGGTCATCGGCGGTCCGCGCCTCACCGCCACGGCCGCCGCCTACGTCAATGGCGCGGCCGCCCACGGTCTCGAGCTCGACGACGGCTACACCCCAGGGTCCGTGCACCCCGGCGGGTGCGTCGTGCCCGCCGTGCTCGCCGTCGGCGAAGCGCGGGGCGCCGGCATCGACGACGTCGCCGCCGCAGCGGTCGTGGGCGTGGAGGTCACCACCCGCATCGCCGAGGCGGGGCACCCGAGCGTGCTGCGGGCGGGCTTCCACAACACCCCCGCGGCCGGCGTGTTCGGCGCGACGGCGGCCGTCGGCCACCTGCTGCGGCTGTCGCCGGAGCAGATGTCCGGCGCGCTGGGCCTGGCCGGATCCTCCGCCGGAGGGCTGCGCGAATACCATGCGCACGGCTCCGAGGTGAAGCGACTGCACACCGGCAAGGCTGCGCGCGAGGGCGTGATGTGTGCCGAGCTCGCCGCGGCGGGCGTTTTCGGGCCCCACACGATCCTCGAGGGGAAGGACGGGTACTTCGCGGCCTTCGCCCGGGGGGAGTGGAAGCCGGATGTGCTGCTGGACGGGCTCGGCAGCTCGTGGCGCGCGTTGCGCACCTACGTCAAGCCCTACCCGTGCTGTCGCCACCTGCACGGGGCGATCGACGCGGCGCGACAGCTGCGTGTCCTCGTCGGCGACGATCGTTCTCGGATCGAGCGGATCCGCGTCGGCACGTTCGAGCTCGCCGCCCGGCTGGACAGACGCGACCCCACCACCGTCATGCAGGCGCAGTTCAGCCTGCCGTTCGCCGTCTCGGCCGCCCTCCTGCACGGCACGGTCGACCTCCGCACCTTCGAGCCGGATCGTCTCGGCGACCCGGACGTGCAGGCGCTCGCGCAGCGCGTCACGGTGCACCTCGACGAGGCGGCGCAGTCCGCGTATCCGCGGGAGCGGGCCGCCGAGGTGGAGATCACCCTGCAGGGCGGAGCAGTCGTGCGCGCGCGGGTGCACCACCCGCTCGGGGAACCGGAAAATCCGCTCAGCGACGCCGACATCGAGGACAAGTTCCGGACCCTCGCCCTGCCGGTCCTCGGCGCGGCGCGCGTCGACGAGGCGCTGGAGCAGGCGTGGCGCGGCGACGATCTGCAGGCGCTGACTTCCGCCCTGTCGGAGTGAGCGGAGACACCACGGCGGCATCGCCGTCGCGAAAGGAGACCATGCACGCCGCGGCCACGCCCACCGACGCCCCCCTGTTCACGAGACTCGCCCGATGGGTCGCCTCAGACGATCTCGTCATCCCGGACGCGGCGCGCGCCGTGGCGCGGCTGGCGATCCTCGACACCGTCGGAACGACGATCGGCGCGCGGACGAGCCCCGACTTCGATCAGGTCGCTCCGTTCATCGACGAGGTCGAGCCGGACGGCCGATCGGCGCTCATCGGACGGCGCGGCAGCGCTTCGGTGTCGGATGCCGCCTTCGTCAATTCCTTCAGCGCCCACCTGCTCGACTTCGATGACTCGCAGGGCGATATGGCAGGTCATCCGACGGCCGTGATCTTCCCGGCCGTCCTGGCGGTCGCCGAGCGGTTCGGCGGGCCGATCGGCGACGTCGTCGACGCCTACGCGGTGGGCGTCGAAGCGGCCGCGCGGCTGGGTCGCATCCTCAACCCCGACCACTACGACCTCGGGTGGCACCCCAGCGCGACGATCGGCGTGTTCGGCGCCGCGGCGGCCACGGCCCGCCTGCTGGGGCTCGACGCCGAGCGTACGCAGGCGAGCCTCAGCCTCGCGGCGGCGTTCTCCAGCGGGATCAAGGCGTCGTTCGGCACCTCGGCGAAACCGCTGCAGGTGGGGCGGGCCGCGGCATCGGGCGTGCAGGCGACCTTGTTGGCGAGAGCCGGCGCGACGGGACGCGAGAACGCGTTCGAGCACGCGCAGGGGTACGCGCGGGTGTTCGAGCGCAAGGATCCGGCGGTGATGCCGGTCGCCGATGCGATCGAGGGTCTCGGGGTCGAGTGGGCACTGCTGCACCCCGGCATCATCATCAAGCAGTACCCGTGCTGCGGCAGCACGCATTCCGCGATCGAGTCCGCCGCCGCCCTCGGTCCGCTGGCGTGCGACGAGATCGAGGAGGTGCTCATCCGGCTGCACCCGAAGCGGCGAGGGCACGTGGATCGTCCGAACCCGGCCAGCGAGCTGGACGCCAAATTCAGCGTGCAGTACACCGTGGGCCGGGCGCTGCGCAGCGGCACCGTCACGCTGACCGACTTCGCCGACGCCGCCCACCGCTCCGACGAGGCCGTCGCGATGCTCGCGAAGACCGTGGTGGCCGACATCGACGCCCCCGACACCTCGGTCGCCGACCGGTATGTGGCCTCGGTGACCGTGCGGACCACCGACGGGCGCACGCTTCAGCGCACGACGCCGGTGGCGTCGGGCCGGGAACCCGGGCGCATGCTCCCCGCCGAGAAGATCATCGCGAAGTTCGACAACTGCGTGCAGCCGCACCTCGATGCCGCGCGTTCGGCGGCGCTGCGCGATCTGATCCTGAGCGACGACGCCCGGCTCGCCCGCGACCTGGTGCGACTGACGCTCCCTGAATGAGCAGAGGGGTGGATGCCGCGTGTGCGGCATCCACCCCTCCTCTGGGTCTGCGGATTCAGGACGCGGCGCGGTCCAGTTCGAAGCGCGGCAGCACCACGCCGTCGGGCATCGTGCTGTAGCGCAGCGAGACCCGCTCGTCGATCCACGAGCCCTCCGGCTCGGGGCCTTCGAGGTTGCTGATCATGATGGGTCCCTCGTCGAGGCGCACCGCGATGACGGTGTGCGGCGCCGGGTAGGCGGGCAGGTAGGTCTTGTGGAACACCACCCAGCTGAGGATCGTGCCCTTGCCGCTCACCCGCTCCCAGGTGGCCTGCTCGGAGTTGCACTCGGCGCAGATCGGTCCTGCCGGGTATCGGAACTGGCCGCAATCGGCACAGCGCTGCAGCTTCAGGTCCTTCTGCTTCACCGAATCCCAGAACGGGATGTCGTGGACGAGGGGAACGGGTGCGGGGGTGGGAGCGATATCCATGGGATCTCCTATCGTCCGTAGATGACCGACATGCATTTGCCGGCGACATCAGAGGTGTAGTGAACGGTCTGCGCACCCGGGATCTGTCGGGATCCCGCCTCACCGCGCAGCTGGCGCACGGCCTCGAGCTGGTGGTTCCAGCCCTGCATGTACGACTCCGAGAGGTGGCCGCCGTGGGTGTTCACCGGAAGCGCCCCACCGGGGCCGATGCCCTTCTCCGTCAAGAACTGAGCGACACCGCCGACGTCGCAGTAGCCGTAGCCCTCGAGGGCGAGGGGCACATGCACCGAGAAGCTGTCGTACGCGAGCATGACGTCCATGTCGTCCGGCCCGATGCCGGCCATCTCGTACGACGCCGTCCCCGCCTGCTGCTGCGCCGGCAGGTAGTAGTCGGTCAGCCGCGGTTCGAGGCTCGTCGCTCCGGTGTTCAGGTCCGACCGGCCGGTGCCGAGGATGTAGACCGGGTCCGGTCGCATCCGCTCGGCGTATTCGGCATCCGCGATGATGAGGGCGACGCCGCCGTCGTTGACGAGGCAGTAGTCGAAGACGTGCAGCGGCTCGCACACGTACCGCGACTGCAGGTAGTCGTCGACCGTGATGGGCTTGCGCTGGATGGCGGCGTCGTTCATGGTCGCCCACGCGCGCTGCGCGACCGCGACCTGTCCCATGTCCGCTTCCGAGAGCCCGCGCTCATGCTGGTAGCGACGCAGGGTGAGGGCGTACAGCGCACCCTGCGAGGTCATGCCCCAGGGGGAGTGGTAGACGTACGAGAGGAAGGACTGCCCTCCCATCGCGCTCGGGCCGCCGTACTGCGTGCCGGCCGACCTCTGGTCGTTGCCGTACACCAGCGCGATGACCTTGGCGTAGCCGCTCTCGATCGCCATCTGGGCCTGGAGGATCGCCTGCACGGCGTCGGCCTGGCCGCCCCAGCGGACGTTCAGGCCGAGCACCTCGCCCATCCGCTCGTACGCCGTCGTCGGTCCGACGATGAGGCCGTCGATGTCGCTCTTCGGGATGCCGGAGTCGCGCAGCGCGTCCTGGAAGGCCTGTGCGGCGTAGCCGACCGAGTCCGCCGGCTTCTCGCCGTTGCGGACCCTCCTCCAGTCCCCGCTCCAGTCGGTCTGTCCGATGCCGATGATCGCTGTCGCGCGTGGTGTGCGAGCCATGTTCTCCTTCTCCCGCTGGTGTCTAGCTGAGGACGTCCGTCGTGCGCAGGTGCGCGATCTGCTGCGGGCTCAGCCCCAGCAGCTCCTCGCAGATCTCGTCGGTGTGCTGTCCGAGGAGCGGCGCCGGCGTGGTCGGCTGCACCTCGTGGCGAGCGAACCGGAACGGTTGGCCGTTGTAGAGGGAGCGCCCCATCTCGGGGTGCTCGAGGACGCGCCAGTGCTCCCGGTGCTCCAGCTGCGGGTCGGCGATGACCTCGGGCGGGGACAGCACCGGCGCGGCGGCGACGCCGCCGGCCTGCAACGCGTGGGCCAGTTCGTGGTTGTTTCGCGCGGCGACGGCGGCGGCGACCTCGTCGCGGCGCACCGCGGGGGCTCCGGCTGCGACGCCGAGCGTCGCCAGCAGCACCTCCCACTCGCGTGGGGTCGGCGTCGAGATGGCGATCCAGTCGTCGTCACCCGCCGTGGGCAGCACGTCCTGCCAGTAGAGCCCTTCGCCGCTGTTGCCCAGCGGGGCGCGGTCGTTGCCGTTGGCGGTCCAGTCCAGCAGCTCCGCGCCCAGCGTGGCGAGCATGGCCTCGGTCTGGGCCATGTCGATCCGCTGGCCGCGGCCGGTGCGGCGGCTGTGGCGCAGGGCGGCCAGCATGGCGAAGGCCGCGTGGCCGGGATTGGGGATGTGGTCCGGGTAGTTCGTGCCCGTGCCCGTCGGGGTGAGGCCCGGGATGCCACTCAAGTGGTGCAGCCCGGTGATCGCGCTCATCATCGCGCCGTACCCACGGGCGTGGCGTTCCGGTCCCGTGGCTCCGTTCATCGACATGGAGAGGTAGACGATGCGGGGGTTGACCTCGGACACCGCCTCGTAGCCGAGGCCCAGGCGCTCCATCACCCCGGCGGAGAAGTTGTTGCAGACCAGTTCCGCCTGCGCGATCAGCTTCAGGGCGAGGTCGACGGCGGCCGGCTCCTTGAGGTTGAGCAGCATGCTGCGCTTGCTCGTGTTGCGGTCGGCGAAGTAGCCGCTGCGGTTCACGCCGCTTCGTCCGCCGGCGAACGGCGGGCTCAGGCGGATGCCGTCGACCTTCTTCGTGCTCTCGATCTTGATGACCTCGGCGCCCAGATCGGCGAGGATCTTCGTCGCGTACGACCCCGCGCCGACCCAGCTGAAGTCGATGACGCGCACACCCGTCAGTGGACGTCTCATGCGATCCCTCCGTCGCGGCGGAGTGCGTCGATGGCCGTAGCGGACAACCCGAGCTCCGCCAGGATGTCGTCGGTGTGCTGACCGAGGCTCGGCGCGGGGCGCCGGTGCCGCCACGGGGTCTCGTCCAGCCGGTAGGGGGCACCCGGTGCGTCGGCCTCGGTCGAGTCGACCGCCATCGGCGCGAAGAACTCCCGGGCGCGCAGCTGCTCGGACCGGTGCACCTCCGACATCGTCATCACGGGTGACAGCGGCACGTTCCAGCGGATCGCCGCCTGCAGCAGTTCTTCCTTGGTGCGCTCTGAGGAGTACGGCGTGAACACCGACCAGAAGAGGTCCTTGCCCTCCGTGCTCTCCACGAACCCCCGGTCCCCCCAGCGCTCCTCGTCGAGGACGTGGGCGTCGGCGACGGACTCCGCCGCCATCCACTCGACGAAGTTCGGCCAGAACCGGTTGCCGCCGATGCCGGCGGCGATGAGGAAGACGAAGCCGTCGGCGCAGGGGAACACGCCGAAGCCGGCCTGCTTCTGCGCGCCGCCGTGGCGCCGCCGCACGTGCCCTTCCAGGTCGTAGAACTGGATCGCGTTCTCGAGACCGAGCGAGACGCACTCCTGCACGGACACGTCGATGAGCTCGCCCTGCCCGTCCTCGCCGGCCAGCAGCGCCGCCATCGACGCGACCGCGCCGAAGAGACTCCCCGCCCGGAACGACTGGTTGCCGGCCGGCTGCACCGGCGGGCCGTCGGCGTAGCCGCCCAGCCAGAGCATGCCGCCGAAGGCCATGCACGTGGCATCCGTCGCCGCGAAGTGCGCATACGGACCCGTGAGGCCGAAGGGAGTGATCACCGTGGTCGTCAGCGAGGGGAACATCGTCCCGAGCGAGCCATGGGCGAATCCGCCTGCGCCGAGATCGTGCTGTGTCCGGTCATCCAGCAGCAGGTCGGCCGAGCCGGCGAGGCGCGTCAGCACGTCGCGGCCCGCGTTCGTGGCGAGGTCGACGCCGATCGACCGCTTGTCGACGTTGTCGTAGGCGAAGCGAAGGCTCGAACCGGCCGCGGTGACGGGATGGGCGCGGCGATAGCTCGATCCCCCCGAGGGCTCGACGAGGATGACGTCCGCTCCGAGCTGGGCGAACAGGCGGCCGCAGTAGTTCGCGATCTCCCCGCCGAGGTCGAGGACGCGCAGTCCTTCGAGTGCGCCCGCAGGCACCGTGGGTGTCGTCATCGCGCACTCCTCCTCACTGAGCAAGATAAATATACTCTATACAATACAGAACCGGAAAGCGAGCACGGCCTGCTGGTCCCGCCGCGTGAGCTGGCGCACTGCCGCGCGGCACGGGACGGTGAAAGAGGCGCAAACGCACACCGCCTGCCGATGGCGGGGCGACCATCGACAGGCGGGGCGGGGTGCGCCGTCGGAGCGGGTGCTCGGATCAGCCTCGCGACAGGTCGGCGCCGTACTCGCGCTTGGCGTACTCCGCGAGCCAGTCGATGATCTCCTGGGGAGGGTCGTAGAGCGCCGCGGCGACGTCGGATTCGAGGGACTCGCCCACCAGCAGGTCGTAGCCACCGAGCGCGTCGCGCACGGCCTCGAAATCGGGGTCCTTCTGCATGTCGATGAAGGCCTGCTGGAATGCCTCGACGGCGACCTCGGGGGCGCCGTCGCGGATCCACAGCTGCTTCTGCAGGTTCTGCCCGATGAGGACGAGGAACTTGTAGGCCTCGAGCATGTCCGGGTCGGGAAGCGTGCCGTGCTTCTGCTCATAGAGTTCGACGGCGTGCGGCAGCTCGGGGAAGGCGGAGTCGCGCACGAGCTCGTCGCCCTCCATGAATCCGATGGAGTAGACGGGGGTGGCCTCGCCTCGATCGACGAGGGGTGCGATGGACTCGAGGTAGGCAGCGGTCGACTGTCCGTCGATCGTGACCTCGCCCTGGCTGAAGGCGATCTGCACCGCGCTCCGCGACTGGTAGCCCCACACGTGCTCGACGTCCAGGCCGAGCAGATCCATTCCCAGAATGCGCGGGAACTCTCCACCGCCGGGCGTGATGCCGCCGTAGATCAGCGGGTTCGTGGTGTCGAGCAGACTCAGGGGGTCCGTCACGCCCGTGGACGGCGCAACGTACTGGGTTCCGCCGGCGGGGACGCCGGCGATGGGGGTGAAGTCGTTGTAGTCGAACTGCACAGCCGGGTCGCCGAACAGCACGGCGGTGTTGGTGGACGAGGACGTCATGAGGATCGTGAGCCCGTCCGCGTCGGTCTTCGCGAACTCGTTCGTGCCGAGAACCCCGTTGCCGCCTTCGATGTTCTCGATCTGGATCTTCGGGTTGCCGGGGAGGTGCTCCGTGAGAATCGGCACGAGTGCACGCGCGGAGGTGTCGGTGCCGCCGCCCGCCTCGAAGGGGACGATCCACCGAATGGTCTGACCCTCGAAGAACTCGGCGGGGTCGTCGGTGTCCCGCGCGGCGGAAGGGCGGGTGCAGCCGGCCAGGAGGAGTGAGACGGTTCCGATGCCGGCGATGACGGCGAGTGCGCGGCGGGCGTGATGCGCGCGTCGGGAAGGGGTGGTCATGGTTCTCCTCGGCTCTGAGTCGTGCAGGGTCTGCGGTCGCCCTGGTCGGGCGCCTCTACTTCGTCGTAGATTGTGTAGACCGTAAGATATAGAGCACATAATAACAACTACCTGAGGATCGCAGGGCGAGGAGCGCGATGGTCCGCACCGTCGAAGGCGCCGTGCCCTGGGGGCTCGTCGGCGTCATGGCAGGCACGGCGGTGCTCAGTCATGGGCTGAGGCCGCTCGCGGGTTACCGGGCGGTCGAGATGGGTGCCTCGGCCTTCGAGATCGGTCTGCTCGCATCCGCTTTCGCTTTCGGGGCGCTCGTCCTCGCGCTGCCCGGTGGGAGGCTGATCGATCGCATCGGGCCCGGCCCGGTGATCATCCTCGCGTGTGTGCTGCTTCCGGCATCCGTGACGGCGGCGGCGCTGGCGGTCTCGCTTCCGGTCCTCATCGTGAGCGCGTCGGCGTTCGGCATCGGGCAGATTCTCGCGGTCGTGGCGCTGCAGTCGGCGGTAGCCAGGGATCGCACGCCGTCGCAGCTCGACAGCGTCTTCGGATGGCTGACGGCGGGCACCTCGGTGGGGCAAGTCCTCGGTCCGCTTCTCGCGCTGGCGCTCCCCGGCCTCGTGTCCACCGGTGCCACCGCCACGGGGCTGCTCATCCTGCTGGGCGTCTCTGCCGCCGTCGGGTCGGGTGGTGTGATCGTCGGCGTCCGTCTGCGGACCGCGGTGCCTCACGTCCGCGAAGCGCGCGGCCGGGGAAGCGCAAGGATCCTGCGGATACCGGGGATGCCGGTGGCGTTCGTCGCCAGCGGCGTCGTGCTGGCGTGCCTGGATCTGCTTGCGGTGTTCCTCCCCCTCTGGGCGGCGGAGAACGGCGTCTCGCGTTCCGCGGCGGGCGTTCTGCTCGCGACGCGTGGCGCGGTATCCCTCGTGAGCCGTCTGGGCCTGGCCGCACTGGCGCGCCGCATCTCTCGCCGCACCCTGATCGTCGGATCCACCGGAGCCGGCGCAGGTGCCTTCGCGCTCCTGCCGGCCCTCGATTTCTGGGGCGCAACGGTGGCGATGGTCGTGATCGGGTTCGGCTTCGGTCTGGTGCAGCCTCTCACCCTGACGTGGGTCGCCAGCGTGGTCGCGCCTGCGAGTCGAGGCGCTGCCCTCGGGCTGCGGATGATGTCCAACCGTCTGGTGCAGGTGGTGCTTCCGCTCGGCATCGGCGTGCTGTCCACTCCACTGGCGTTCCTGGGATCTTCCAGTTCGCGCAGCCTCATCCTGTCGGCCGTCGCCCTGGGTGTCAGTGCGGTGGCCAGCGCCAGCGCCTCCTGGGACATCGATGGCCCGGATGACCACGAGCCGCCGACAGATGACACTGTACAGAATATATAAAAGGTAATAGTCTCCAGTCGGCGGTCCGGTGCAGTGGTGCACACGTCCGTCGGGTACGCAATGTTGCGAACGAGATTCTGGAGAATGCCCATGCCGTCACGAACTCCCAGCGTCGCGACCGAGGCCGCGGTGAGCGGCCCGGTCACCCACCACGCGTCAGCCGCCGGGTGGTGGCCCCGTGCTTGAAGCAGCGCTCGAAGCGCTCACGCAGATCTTCACTCTCGAGCGCATGGTCTGGTTGCTCCTCGGGGTGCTCCTCGGACTCTTCCTCGGATTCGTGCCGGGCATCGGCGGCGTTGTCGGCATGTCGCTGCTGCTGCCCTTCATCTACGGCATGGACCCCTACACAGGCATCGCCCTGATGATCGGAATGGTCGCGGTGATGCACACCGGCGATACCTTCCCCGCCGTCCTGATCGGCCTTCCAGGCAGTGCGGGAGGTCAGGCGACGATCATGGACGGCTATCCCATGGCGAGAAAGGGGCAGGCCGGGCGCGCCCTCGGCGCCGGCTTCTTCGCCTCGATGATCGGCGGGCTCTTCGGGGCCGCCGTGCTGTTCGCCGTCCTTCCCATCGCGCGGCCCATCGTGCTGTCGTTCGGGTCTCCCGAGCTGTTCATGATGACCCTGATCGGGCTCAGCCTCGTCGCCATCCTCAGCAAGGGAGCACCGCTCAAGGGCGTCCTCGCGGGGCTGCTCGGCATGCTCATCAGCACCGTCGGCATCGCCCCCGCGTCGACGGACCTTCGGTTCACGTTCGACATCGGCTACCTCTACGGCGGATTCGGCCTCGTGCTGATCGCCCTCGGCGCCTTCGCGATCCCGGAGATCATCGAGCTCTTCGTGGAGAACAAGAAGATCGCGAAGGATGCAGCGAAGCTCAACGGCGGCATCGCCGAGGGCATGCGCGACACGCTCAAGAACTGGCGCCTGGTGATCCAGGGTTCGACGATCGGGTCGGTGCTGGGGATGATCCCCGGCATCGGCGGCGCCGTCATCAACTGGCTCTGCTACGGGCTCGCGGCGAGCACCATCCGCAAGGACAACCGGTTCGGGCGCGGCGATGTCCGAGGCGTGATCGCGCCCGAGGCCGGCAACAACGCGTCCGAGGGCGGCAACATGGTCCCGACCATGCTGTTCGGCATTCCCAGCGGTGGCACGACGGCGATCATCCTCGGCGCGCTGGTGCTGATGGGCGTGCAGCCGGGGCCGTCGATGCTCGAGGAGGAGAACATGCCCTTCCTCCTCACGATCGTCTGGACCCTGGCCATCGCCACCGTGATCGGCACCGGCCTGTGCATCCTGCTCGCGCGTCCGATCTCGCTGATGACCATCGTGCCGGCTCGCCGGGTTGCTCCGTTCCTCGTCATCGTGATCATCCTCGCGGCCTACCAGACCACCCGGAACTGGGCGGACATCGCGGTGGTCCTCATCCTCGGGCTCATCGCCTTCGTGATGAAGCAGCTGCAGTGGCCGCGAATCCCCTTGCTGATCGGGTTCGTCCTCGGTCCGGCGTCGGAGCGGTACTTCACGGTCAGCATCAGCCGTTTCGGGTTCGAGTGGCTCACGCGTCCCAGCGTGCTGATCCTGGCGGTCATCCTCGCAGCGGCGGTCGTCTTCGGGGCTCTGCAGCAGCGCAAGATCGCGCTCGTCCCGAACAAGATCGAGCATGATGTCGCCGAGCGCGCGGCGGCGTTGCCGCCGACCGCCACGGTGAAGACGCTGCGCACCGCGCGTCAGCGCCGCAGGGCACGTGCGTCACTCGCCCACGCCGGACCGGGGGCCGTCGCGACCGAGGAACGTGACGACGATGCGCGAGATGCCTCCGCGACATCGGTGGACAACGATCTTCCCGGCACGCCCGACGGCGCCGGCTCCACGAGAAAGGACCCGTCATGACCGCTCCGAGCGAGATCGTCACAGATGAAGCGAGCGAGACCGCGCCCGAAGGCCTCACGACGAGCGTGTTGCGGATCGCCCTGGCGGCCATCGTCGTCTTCATCGGCGTCTTCGGTGCCGTCGGTGCCTCGGGCTTCTCGGAGGTCGCACGTCGCTTCCCGCTCTACATCTCCTTCGGGATCGTGATCATCGGCACGATCGTCTTGGCCAGGGAGATCTTGATCATGGTGCGCGGAGGCGAGTACAGCGCTGCCGCATACGACTACCAGGTGGCCGACATGACCCCGTCGAGCGTGCTGCGCCGGGGTCTGCTCTGGTTCGGCATCGTCCTGGGCTTCATCGGCATCATGGCCCTCGTCGGGTACCTGGTTGCCGCACTGGTGTTCCTCACGGTGACGCTCATCATCGGAGCGAAGATGCGGTGGTGGACCTCGCTCATCGCCGGCGTGGTCGGCACGGCGATCGTCTACGCACTCGCACGGGTGCTCGTCATTCCCCTGCCCGAGGGAGTGTTCTACATCGGGCTGTGAGGAGAGGCGGGGTTGCGGTTGCGCGCCGTTCGCTCCCGCAGGGCGACTCGCACATGCTCGGCCATGAGGTCTCCGGCTTCCTGCCCGCGTCCGGCTTCCACCGCTGCCAGCACGGCCTCGTGCTCCCTCAGGAACCGCTCCACGCGGTCGGGGTCGTCCCACATGCTCGCTGAGCTCGGGATCGCCTTCTCCCAGAGTGGCCGCATGATGTCGTCGGCGATGTAGGGGGAGCCGGCGCGCATCACCGCGAGATGGAACTCGCGGTTCGCGGACGAGAGCGCCTCTGCGCCCGCTGCGTGCCGGACCAGTCTGCGCAGCTCGTCGTGAGCTGTCCGCAGGGCGCTCACCGTCGTGGCATCGGCGCGTTCGGCAGCCAACCGCGCGAGGAGACCCTCGACCTCAGCACGGAAGAGGTAGAGGCCCCGAACGTCGCGCTTCGGCATCTCTGTGACCGTTGCGCCCCGGTGCGGGGCGTAGTCGACCATGCCGTCGGCCTCGAGCCGGCGCAGGGCTTCGCGAACGGGGGTGGCGCTCACGCCGTAGCGGGAACTGATCTCGGTCTGGCGTACCTGCGCCCCCGGGGGAATGGTGCCTTCCTGCAGTTCCCTGCGCAATCGCTGGAAGACGTACTCCGCTTTGCTGAGCGGCCGTTGGTCGGCGCTTCCTCGGTCGATCGGTGCGTCCATCGGCAGCTTCCTCGATCAGCAGTTCTTGCCCTCGTCGGCAGAATCCACGATGAGTCCCGGTGAGCCGATCGGCGGGTGGACGCCCCGCGTTTCGTCGAATCAGTCGGTCAGCGCCCGACGAATCGCGGGGGGCGCTTCTCGGCGAAGGCGCGTCGGCCCTCCGCGCGGTCCTCCGTGTCGCGGAGCAGGCCGAAGGCGTAGCGCTCCGCGGCGATCCCCGCCTCGAGGGGCACGTCGAGTGACATCCCGACGAGCTTCCTCGCCGCCGACACCGCGAGCGGGCCGTTCGCCGCGATGGCGAGCGCGAGCTCGGATGCCCGGTCCTTCAGCCGGTCGAGCGGGACGACCTCCTGGACGAGACCGATCCGCAGTGCTTCCTCGGCGTCGATGCGCTCGCCGGTGAGGATGAGCTTCATGGCGTTCGGCACGCCGACCACGCGGGGGAGGAGTTGCGTGCCGGCGCTGCCCGGAATGCTGCCGATGCGCACCTCGGGCAGCCCGAAGCTGGCGTTGGATGACGCGATGCGGATGTCCGCCCGCAGGGCGATCTCGAGCCCGCCGCCCAGGGCGTAGCCGTTGATCGCGCAGATGGTGGGCTTGTCGGTGGGGAAGTCCGAGAGCAGATGGTCGCTCTGGCCGCCGAACTCCTGGACGACGAGGCTCTCCGCCGCGGCCGGCGCCGACTTGAGGTCCGCGCCGGTGCAGAAGGACTTCTCGCCCGCGCCGGTCAGGACGGCGACCCGGATTCCCGTGTCCTCGGAGATCCTCCGGTAGATCACCCGCAACTCGGCGCGTGTCGCCGCGTCAAGGGCGTTCAGGGCCTCGGGGCGGTCGAGGGTGACCCACGCGACGCCACTGTCAACGCTCAGGTGCACGGTCATGCTGATCCTCCAGAGATATATACAATATAGATAATATCTGCATCCTATACCGTGAGGTAAGTTGTGCGGATGAGCACACGCGAACCCGAGGCTGGGGCCGGACGGGCGGAATCTTTCGATAGACCACTGAGCAAAGCCGAGTACGTCCTGCAGCGGCTGCGGCAGGAACTGGCTGATGGGGCGATCCAGCCGGGCACACAGATCAGACAGGGCGACATCAGCGCGCGCTACGGCGTGAGCGCCACCCCGGTGCGCGAAGCGCTGCGGCAGCTCGAAGCCGAGGGGGCCGTCAGCTACTCGCCCCATCGCGGCGCGACGGTCAACACCATGGCGGAGGAGGATCTGTACGCCCTGTACCGCTTCCGCGTGGAGGTCGAGAAGCTGCTCGCCGAACTCGCTGTCGAACGCAATGACGCGGACGCCCTCGGTGATGTGAAGCGCAAGCACGAAGAGCTCAAGGCTGCCGTCACGGCGGGCCAGAGTGCAGAGCGGCTGTCTCAGCTGAACCGGGAATTCCATCTCGCCGTCATGCGCGCGGGGGCGCCCTACATCGCGGATCGCGTCGTGCGCCCGCTGTGGAAGACGGCGATCCCGACGTCGCAGAGCCAGTGGGACAGCGCGGAGTCGGTCTCGGAGTTCCTCCACGCGCACGACGAGATCGTCGCCGCCATTGAGAAGGGGGATGCCGCCCGGGCCGGCGAACTCATGGGCGGGCACGTCTTCGACGCCTATCGCGAGCGGCTGTCGCGCCTGAAGGCCGACTGAGTTCCTTATTCGCCGATGTATAACATATAGAATGCTTTTTATATGCTATACATGACGGAGCGGTCGATCGACGAAGTCGGCCACCCTTGGAGGCGAAATGAGTGAGAAGTACGACGTTGTCGTCGTCGGCGGAGCCAGCGCAGGGTACGCGGCGGCGGTCGCCGCCAGCCATGCCGGCGCAGAGCGGGTCCTCGTCATCGAGAAGGCGCCGCGCGATGAGGTGGGCGGCAACTGCCGATTTTCGAAGATGGGCTTCCGGGTCGTGCACAACGGCACGGACGACCTCTTCGAGCTGCTCAACTCCGATCAGCAGGAGGAGCTCAAGGGTCGCTTCAAGGTGCGCCCGTACACGAAGGAAGACTTCGCGAGCGACCTCAACCGCGTCACCAAGGGTCTGATGGACCCGGAGCTCGCCCGCACCCTGGTCGAGGACTCCCGCGACGCCATCGACTGGATGACCGAGCTCGGTCACAAGTGGCTGGCCTGGCAGACGCCGGTCGATCGCGACGGCATCCTCGAGTTCCCCCCGGGCACCGTTCTCGGCCCGGTCGGCGGCGGCCTCGGGCTCGTCGAGCAGTGGATCAAGATCGGTGACGAACTCGGCATCGAGCTGCGCACGGGCACCCGCGTCTCCGGCATCCTGGGCGACTCCAACCGGGTGCACGGCGTCGTCGTCGACGGACCCGATGGGCGCACCGAGATCGAGGCGAAGGCGGTCATCCTCGCCAGTGGTGGCTTCCAGGCCAGCGCCGAGCGTCGCGCCCGCTACCTGCCCCCGGGCTCGGACCTCATGAAGGTGCGCGGCAGCCGGCACAACACCGGCGAGGTGCTGGACATGGCCGTCCAGCTGGGTGCGGACACGTCCGGGCAGTGGCAGGGCGGTCACGCCTCGCCCATCGACGCGAGCGCGCCCAACGTCGAGGTCGACAACAAGGTCAACCGCTACGCGTACCCGTACGGCATCTCCGTGAACACGAACGGCGAGCGGTTCTTCGACGAGTCCGAGCGCCACCGCACCTACACCTACGCCAAGACCGGCTGGGCCGTGTCGCGGCAGCCAGACGGCATCGCGTACCAGATCTACGACCAGCAGGCCACGGCGCTGTTCCCTGACGCGTACCGCTCGGCAACGCCCTACCAGGCCGACTCGATCGCCGAGCTCGCCGAGAAGATCGGGATCGACCCCGTTGCGCTGGAGCGCACCGTGTCGGAGTACAACGACTCCGTCAACGTCGCAGTCACCTACGACCCGACGGTCGAGGACGGCCGCAACGCGCAGGGCCTGGTGCCGCCCCACAGCAACTGGGCGCTGCCGATCGAGAAGGGTCCCTTCCTCGCCTACGCCGTCACCGGAGCGATCACCTTCAGCTTCGGCGGCGTCAAGACGAACGCCGACGGCCAGGTGCTCAACACCTCGCAGAAGCCGATCAAGGGTCTCTACGCCAACGGCGACATCGTCGGCATGTTCTACCACAACTACCCCTCGACCAGTGGCATGACGCGGAACGTCGTGTTTGGTGGCCGTGCCGGTGCGCACGCCGCCACCGAGGCAGGGCGATGACGACCCTCGCGACCGACCTGCGGGTCACCCGGGCGGTGGCGGAATTCGCCTCGGGCCTCGAGTACGCCGACATCCCCACCGATGTGGTCGAGCGCACGCGGTTGCTGCTGCTGGACGGCATCGCCTGCGGGCTGGTGGGCGCCAAGCTTCCGTGGGCGCGTAAGGCGGTCGAGGCCCTCGCCCTCGTCGAGTCGGGCACCGGCGCGACGCTGTGGGGGTGGGGCAAGAGCGTCTCACCCTCCAGCGCGGCGCTGCTGAACGGCACGTTCGTGCAGGGTTTCGAGCTGGACGACTTCCACGCGCACGGTGCCCTGCACTCATCCGCCGTCGTCGTCACGGCGGCGATGGCCGCGGCAGACATCCATCCGGATGCCACGGTGGGCGATCTGCTGCGCGCCTTCACGGTGGGCTACGAGGTCGGGCCGCGCGTGGGCATGGCGATGGGCGGTGGCCGGCTGAGCACGATCGGGTGGCACACCGGCTCGGTCTACGGCACGGCCGCGTCGGCTGTCGCCGCCGGTTCGGTGTTCGGGCTGGATGCCGCGCAGATGGAGAGCGCCATCGGCAACTCGGTGACGCGGGCCAGCGGCCTCATGTCGGCGCAGTACAAATCGATGGTCAAGCGCATGCACCACGGCATGGCCGCACAGTCGGGTCTGGTGGGTGCCGCACTGGCCAGCCGGGGCTTCGTCGGCACGGAGTCGGTCATCGAGCATCCCTACGGAGGGCTCGCTGCGGCGATCCTGGGCGATGCCGGCGAGGCGGACTTCACCAAGCTCACCGACGGGCTCGGTGAGGAGTGGATCCTCAAGACCATCGGCATCAAGCGGCACGCATGCCTCATCATGCTGCACTCGACGATCGACGCGATGGTCGAGCAGCGCGCGGCGGGCCTGCGGGCAGACGATGTCCAGAGCATCCGCATCGGCGTGAGCGAGAGCGTCGCGCGGCGCACCTCCTGGGAGATGGAGCCGCCCGGAGCGCCGCTCAGTGCCCAGATGAACCTGCGTTTCGCGACGGCGGTCGCGCTGCTCGACGGCGCAGCCTACGTCGAGCAGTTCTCCGGGGCGTCGCTCGCCCGACCGGAGGTCTGGGACCTGATGCGCCGCATCGACGTGGTCCACGACCCGCGCATCGACGACCTCGGGCGTCCGCGGCGGTTCGTCACCGATGTCGAGATCCGTCTGACGGACGGCTCGGTCCGCACGATGCAGACGACGCCCCCGCAGGATCGCGACTTCGACGGGGAGGGCGTCAGGACGAAGTTCCGCGGCCTGGTGGGTGGCCTCGTCACCGATGAGCGACTGGCGGCGATCGAGGACTTCGTGCTGACGGCGGGCCCGGACACGCCCGCCGCGGCGCTCTCGGAACTGCTGGCAGCACCCGTCGAGCCCGCACTCGCGGACCTCGACTGAAGCCTGGAGGCGGGTCGCCGAAATAAAACATACGGCGACCCGCATATCCAGTATTCTATAGTTTATATCTAGTAGGTCGGTCGGGCTTTCGGGCGATGGCGCAGCCTGCATTCCTGACGATGGGAGTGGAAACGATGAAGTTACCGACTCAGCAAGGCGGATCCGAGACGATCCTCCGGGTCGAGGGGCTCCGGGTGCAGTTCGGCGCGGTCAATGCGGTCGTCGACACATCGTTCGAGCTGCGCAAGGGGGAGTTCCTCGGCGTCGTCGGCGAGTCCGGCGCCGGTAAGAGCGCGACCGCGAAAGCCATCGTCGGCTTGCTCGCCAAGAACGCCAAGGTCTCGGGGCGCATCGAGTTCGACGGACACAACCTCGTGGAGGCATCCCGCTCCCACATGCGCAAGGTGCGCGGCCGTCGCATCGGCTACATCTTCCAGGACGCGCTGACGGCATTGGACCCGGTGTACACGGTCGGGTACCAGCTCATCGAGGCGTACCGCGCGGCGAATCCCCAGGCGACGAAGGCCCAAGCGCGCCAGCGCGCCCTCGAGATCCTCGAGGAGGTCCAGATCCGCGACGCGAAGTCCCGGCTCGACGCCTACCCCCACCAGCTCTCCGGTGGCATGCGCCAGCGCGTCGCGATCGCGGTCGCGCTGATCGGCGACCCCGACATCATCATCGCCGACGAGCCGACGAGCGCCCTTGACGTGACCGTGCAGAAGCGCATCCTCGAGCTGCTGCAGAAGGTCTGCCGCGACCGCAATGCCGCCGTCGTCCTCATCACGCATGACCTCGGGGTCGTGGCGCAGACCTGCGACCGCGTGGTCGTGCTCTACGGCGGCATCGTCGCCGAGAAGGCCGGGATCTTCGACCTCTTCGACGAGCCGCGGCATCCCTACACCAAGGCGCTGCTGGACACGCTGCCCAAGCGCGGACAGAAGTCCGCGCTGCGCCCGATTCCGGGGCAGGCAGTGCCCGTCGTCGGGGAGGCGCGGTCCTGCCCGTTCGCGAACCGCTGCGCCTCGGTGACACCCGTGTGCCACCAGCAGCTGCCGCAACCGGAGCAGGTCGGTGCCAGCATCGTGCGCTGCTTCAACCCGCTCCCGCAGCGGTCGTTCCTGGCAGAAGAGGTACTCCGATGACCATCGCACTCGACGTCCGCAACCTCGACAAGGTGTTCCGAGCGGGTGGCCTCTTCGCCAAGAAGTCGGCCGTCCACGCGGTGAACGATGTCTCGCTCTCGGTGCGCGAGGGGACGACGATGGGCCTGATCGGCGAATCCGGGTCGGGCAAGTCGACGACGGCCCGCATGGTGTGCCGGCTGCTGACCCCGGACAGCGGGCAGATCCTCTGGCACGGCAAGGACATCGTCAAGCTCTCGCGCAAGGACGCCGCCCAGGTGACGCGCGACATCCAGATCGTGTTCCAGGATCCGGGCTCTTCGCTGAACCCGCGGTGGCGCGTAGGATCGCTCGTCGCTGAGGGCATCCTGACGCACGGGCTCGGTGATGCGGCGCAGCGCCGCGCCCGGGTCGCGGAGCTGCTGGAGATGTGCGGGCTGCCCGGCTCTGCCGCCGAGAAGTTCCCCCACGAGTTCTCCGGTGGTCAGCGCCAGCGCATCGCGATTGCCCGCGCGCTGGCCGTGGCACCGAAGCTGCTCATCCTCGACGAGCCGGTCTCGGCGCTCGACGTGTCCATCCAGGCGCAGATCCTGACGCTCCTCCAGGACCTGCAGCGAGAGCTGGGCATGACGTACCTCATGGTGTCGCATGACCTTGCTGTGGTGGAGCAGTTCTGCGACGACGTCTGCGTGATGCGCAACGGGCAGGTCGTCGAGCAGGGCGATGCGACCAGAGTGCTCACCTCGCCCACCGCGGAGTACACGCAAGAGCTCATCAACGCGCATCCCGAGCCCGATCCGCGACGATCGCGACTTCGGGTCGAGAACGGAAGGTAAGACAGTGAATCCCCAGAAGCAACGACGCTCCAGGATGACCCGCACGCCCGCGCGGGCGATCGCCGTGGGCCTGGCCGGCCTCGCGCTGGTGCTCACCTCCTGTGCGGGCGGATCGGGCCAGGCCGGCGGGTCGGTGCAGGGCACGGAGCTGGTCATCGCCCAGACGGAAGCGGTGCAGACGTTCGACCCGGCCGCTTTCCGAGGGCGGGCGACGCAGTACGTCGTGCGGCAGATCATGACCCCCCTGGTGGAGCTCGACAACGACCTGCAGGTCATCCCCGCTCTCGCCACCGAGTGGGAGATGGTGTCGGACACCACCTGGCAGGTGAAGCTGCGGGACGACGTCACCTTCACCAACGGCGAGGTCTTCGACGCCGCCGCAGTGAAGTACAACTTCGACCGCATCCTCGACCCCGAGACGGCGTCGCCGCGACGTTCTCTCGTGGTCACCCTCGACAGCGTCGAGGTCGTCGACGAGCACACCGTCAACTTCCACACCTCGCAGCGCGACGGGGCCTTCCCCCTCGCGCTCGCCTACATCGAGATGGCCGCGCCCGGCTATATGGAGGAGGTCGGTCCTGAGGAGTTCGCGAAGAGCCCGATCGGCACCGGCCCGTTCGTCTTCGTCAGCGACAACCCGGGACGCGGCATCATCCTGGAGCGCAACGAGGACTATTTCGGCGAGGTGGCCAAGGTCGAGCGCCTCGTGATCAAGGTCATCCCCGAGACGGCGAGCCGCATCGCGGCGCTGCAGTCGGGCGAGGCACACATCATCGGCAACGTGCCCGCGGACCTGGCCGCGACGCTGTTCGGCAGCACCGAGGCCGTCTCCGCCTCGGGCACCGAGGTCTGGCACCTGGGGATGCAGGTCGAGCGCGGCCAGTTCGCCGACAAGCGCGTCCGCCAGGCGATGCAGCACGCGGTCAACCAGAAGGAGATCGCCGAGGCGGTCTTCGAGGGCGGCGCGGAGCCGCTGAACCAGCCGGCGTTCCAGAACATGAACTGCTACAACCCCGACTTCGAGGGCTACGACTTCGACCCCGAGAAGGCGTCGAAGGTCCTCAGCGAGCTTCCCGCCGTGACGCTCGACACCGTCGAGAGCGAGAAGTACGTCGCCGAGGCGGTCGCCGGCCAGCTGCGCGCGGCCGGGCTGAAGGTCAACGTCAACTCGATGGAGGACGGCGCCTACCTCGCCCGCATCAACGCGGGCGAGAGCGAGCTGTACCTCGCCAGCTGGGGTGCCGGTCGCGGCACGTGCGACGAGATCTGGCGTCAGCACTTCCACAGCTCGACGCGCGAGTCGCAGGTGTTCACCGGCTACACCTCGCCCGAGGTCGACCAGCTCATCGACACCGCGTTCAGCCACGTCCCCGACATGGACGCGGCGAACGAGTACTACGAGCCGCTCATCGAGACGCTGATGGATGACTCCCCGTGGGTGCCCATCGTCAACCCCGACCAGATCTACGGCGTCTCCACGTCGGTCAAGGGCTTCGTCCCCTCGCCGATCGGGCAGTTCAACGTCACCGGCGTCGAGTTGAAGGAGTGACGACGGCATGATCGGCTTCATCGGACGCAGAGTCGCACAGGCGCTGCTGGTTCTGTTCGGCGCATCCATCATGGTGTTCCTCCTCGTGCGCGTGCTGCCGGGGGATCCGGTCGATCTCCTTGCGGCGGAGGAGGGGGCCACTGCGGAGCAGCGGGCGCTCCTGCGGGCGGAGATGGGACTGGACCAGCCTCTGCCGCTGCAGTACGCGACCTTCATCCTCCAGGCCATCCGGGGTGACCTCGGCATCTCGATCACCCAGCGAATCCCGGTGTCCACGGCCCTGATGGAAGGGCTCGGCGCGACGCTGCAGCTGACGATCGCGGGAATGATCGTGGCCGTCCTCATCGCGCTGCCGCTCGCGCTCATCTCGGCGCTCAAGCAGAACAGCGTCTGGGACCGCCTCGGCACCGTCGGCAGCATGTTCGGGGTCTCGATGCCCACGTTCTGGCAGGGCATCATGCTGATCCTGCTGCTCTGCGTCGCCTTCCCGATCTTCCCCACCGGGGGGATCATGGGGTCCTCGTACAACGTGCCGGTCGTGACCTACCTGCCCATCGTGGACTCGATCATCGCGGGATCCCCGGAAGCCGTCTGGTCGAACCTCCGGCACCTGGTGCTGCCGGCGATCACCCTCGGCACGTCCGCGGCGGCGATGCTCACCCGGCTTCTGCGCGCCAGCCTGCTCGAGGTGAAGAACCAGGACTTCGTGGACGCCCTCCGTGCCCGCGGCATCTCCGACGGCAGGGTCATCATGCACATGCTGCGCAACGCGCTGCCGACGACGGTGATCGTCTTCGGCTCGAAGCTCGGCACCCTGCTCGGCGGCACCCTCGTCATCGAGGTCGTGTTCAGCTGGCCCGGGCTCGGAGCGCTCCTGGTCGAGGCGATCAGCGCCCGCGACTACCCGGTGGTCCAGGGTGCCGTGCTCGTCGCCACGATCATGGTGATCCTCTGCAACCTGCTCGCCGACGTCGCCCAAGGGTGGCTCGATCCGCGCGTGCAGTACGCGAAGTGAAGCGGAATCGGAGAGAGAAATGACATCATCCATCTACGTTCCGCGTACCGAGTTCGATGCACGCGGCCCGGCAACGGGCGTGGTCACGACGCGGCTCGCCAAGCGCAAGCGTGCCCGCCCGCCGATCTTCGTGGCGGTGCCGATGCTCATCATGCTCGTGTTCCTGTTCGTGGGCATCTTCGGTGAGTGGATCACCCCCTACGACTACGGCGCGCAGAACCTGTCCAACCGCTTCGCCCCGCCGGGAAGCGAGGGCCACCTGCTCGGCACCGATCACCTGGGCCGCGACATCCTGTCGGGTCTGATCGGGGGAGCGCGCATCACCCTCATCATCGGGTTCGTGGTGCTCATCTTCGGCGTCGTGCTGGGTGTCGGGATCGGCGTGATCAGCGGGTACGTCGGGGGTCGGTTCGACGCGGTCATGATGCGGATCACCGACATCTGGCTGGCGTTCCCGTTCCTGATCCTGGCGATCGCCCTCGTCGCGGCCCTCGGCGGAGGGCTCGACAAGCTGATCATTGCGCTCGTCCTGGTGGCCTGGGTCGTCTTCGCCCGGCCGATCCGCGGTGAGGCGATGTCGCTGCGGGAGCGGGAGTACGTGCTCTCGGCGCGGGCGCTGGGCGTCTCGCCGACGAAGATCGTCGTGAAGCACCTGCTGCCCAACCTGCTGCCGTCGATCCTGGTGCTGTCGTCGCTGGAGCTGGGCGCGATCATCCTGATGGAGGCGTCGCTGTCGTTCCTCGGCCTCGGCGTGACCGGGGGTGAGGCGACGTGGGGCGGCATGCTGTCCGACGGCCGCGCCTACATCGGCTCGTCCTGGTGGCTGGCGACCATCCCCGGCATCGCGATCTTCGCCCTGGTGATGTCGGTGAACGTCATCGGCGAGTGGTTCCGCGATGTGTTCGACCCGCGGAACAGCTCGCGCGCCCAGGTCTCGCAGGAGATCGCACTGCCGTGAGGCGTGCGCGCCCCGGCGTCGACGAATTTCGAAGTTCTTTCATCAAAGGAGTGGGAATGACCGATCTGTCAGCATCCGACGTACGACCGATGTACGTGGGTGGCGAATGGACCCATGGGCGCGGCGGGAACCCGCCGATGGCGACGTTCGACCCGACGACCGGGCGCGAGATCGCGCGAGTGACCGCGGCAACGGCAGGCGACGTCGACGACGCCGTCCGCGCCGCGCAGCGGGGGGCCGCCGAGTGGCGTGCGCTCTCGTGGACCGCGCGGGCCGCCGTGCTGCGCGAGATGGCCCAGCGCATCCGCGACGACGTGGAGCGCCTCTGCCTCATCGACGTCGAGAACGCCGGCATCCCGATCTCCGCCGCACGCCGCGACGTGCTGCGCGCGGCCGACGAGATCGAGTACTTCGCGGGCATCGCCGGCGAAGTGAAGGGCACCACGATCCCCGCTCCCGCCGGCGGACTCGCCTACACGCTGCGCGAGCCCTACGGAGTGGTCGGGCGCATCATCCCCTTCAACCACCCCTTCAACTTCGCCGCGGCCAAGGTCGCCGCACCGCTGGCCGCCGGCAACGCCGTGATCCTCAAGGCGCCCGACCAGGCGCCGCTCGGGCCGCTCGCCCTCGCGGAGCTCGTCGGCGACCTGTTCCCCGCCGGCGTCCTCAACGTGCTCACCGGAACCGGCATCGAGGTCGGCCACGCCATCTCGTCGCACCCGAAGATCCCGCGCATCGGGTTCATCGGCAGCGTCCCCGCCGGTCAGGCTGTCATGCGCGCGGGCGCCGAGCACATCAAGCACGTCACGCTGGAGCTCGGCGGCAAGAACCCCATGATCATCTGCGACGACATGGACCCCCAGCTCGCCGCTCGCGAAGCGATCAACGGCATGAACATGCGCAAGACCATGGGGCAGTCGTGCCAGTCGAACTCGCGCGTGTTCGTGCACGAGAGCATCGCCGACGAGTTCGTCGCGGAGCTCGAGCAGATCGTCCGCGGCATCGAGATCGGAGACCCCCGCGAGGAGGGCACCGAGATGGGTCCTGTCGCGTTCGAGGCGCACTTCGACCGGGTGCTCACCCACATCGATCAGGCCCGCGAAGACGGTGCACGGCTCGTCTTCGGCGGCGGCCGCCCCGAGGGTCGGGACGAGGGGTACTTCATCGCTCCGACCGTCTTCGATGGCGTCACGCCCGACATGCGCCTGTTCCACAACGAGGTCTTCGGCCCGGTGATGGCGGTCTGCCGCTGGAGCGACGAGGACGAGATGATCGAGCAGATCAACGCCACCGAGTTCGGTCTCACCGCGCGCATCTGGACCAACGACCTGAGCCGGGCCCACCGCATCGTCTCGAAGGTGGATGCCGGATTCGTGTGGATCAACGAGTCGGGTCGCAAGGATCGCGGCATCCCCGTCGGCGGCTTCAAGCTCAGCGGGCTGGGCAAGGAGTCGTGCCTCGAGGAAATCATCAGCTACACCCGCGAGAAGTCGGTCACGACGACGTTCGCGGCCCACGCATGACCGGCGGGCGGGGCGTTGACGGGATGCGTCTGAGGAGGAACCGATGAAGGGTCTGGTGTTCACCGGCGGCGAAGCGGTGGAGGTCCGGGACTTCCCGGATCCCCAGGCCGGCGCCGGCGAGGCCGTCGTCCGAGTGCGGGCGTCCGGCGTCTGCGGCAGCGATCTGCCGCGGTACCGGGACGAAGCCGGCAGCAAGGGGATCATCCCGGGCCACGAACCGGCCGGTGAGGTCGTCGAGCTCGGCCCCGGGGTGCCGCCGGGACTTCGGGTCGGCGACCGCGTCATGGTGCACCACTACGCCGGCTGCGGGTTCTGCGAGGTCTGTGCGCTCGGATTCGAGCAGGCCTGCCCGAACGACCGGGTGACCTACGGCACCGGTGCTCACGGCGGACACGCCGAGTTCATCGCGGTGCCGGCGCGGACGCTCGTGCACCTGCCTGAGGAGCTCTCGTTCGAGGCTGGTGCGGCCATCGCCTGCGGCACCGGCACGGCGTGGAACGGCCTGAAGAAGATGGACATCTCGGGTCGCGACACCGTCGCCGTCTTCGGGCAGGGCCCGGTCGGCGTCAGCGGTGTCGTGAGCGCGAAGGCGATGGGCGCGCGGGTCATCGCCGTGGACATCTCTGCGGAGCGTCTCGACTTCGCCCGTGAGCTCGGCGCCGATGTGACGATCAATCCGATCGAGACCGACGTCGTCGCGGCGATCGCGGAGGTCACCGGGGGCCGCGGCGCGTCGGCATCCCTCGAGACCTCGGGTGCGGAGGTCGCGCGCCAGCAGGCGCTCGAGGTGCTCGCCTACTTCGGGCGGTGCAGCTACATCGGCAACGGTGCGCCGAGCCGCATCGACATCCGCGGAGAGGTGATCCGCAAGGTGCTCACCATCTACGGATCCTGGACATTCACGAAGGCCGAGCAGATCGAGATCGCCCGCTTCATGGTCGACAACCGCGTGGACCTCGACGCGCTCATCAGCACGCGCTATCCCCTGAGCGAGGGCGGGCGGGCCTACCGCGAGTTCGCGGGCGGGGCCATCGGCAAGCCGATGATCGTGTTCGACGCGTGAGCCTGCTCGCGTCCCCCCTGCTCTGACGCCCGCCCCGAGAAAGGCACATTCATGGTCATCACGTCGGTCAACCCGGCAACGGAAGAGGCCATCGCCACCTTCGAGCTCCACACGGCCGAACAGGTCGAGCAGAAGCTCACCGCGGCGGTCACCGCGCAGCGCGCCTGGCGTCGCACTCCTGTCGAGGAGCGCACCGCACTTCTCACCCGCATCGCCGAGGTGCTGCGAGAGGGCGCGGAGGAGTACGCGCAGATCATCACGCGTGAGATGGGCAAGCCCATCACCGAAGCCCGCGCCGAGATCGAGAAGTGCGCCGTCACGCTGGACTACTACGCCGAGCAGGCTCCGAAGTTCCTCGCCGATGAGCGCATCGCGTCGAACGCGAGCGAAAGCGGGGTGGTGTTCGACCCGCTCGGTGTCGTACTCGCGATCATGCCGTGGAACTACCCGTTCTGGCAGTTCTTCCGCTTCGCAGCCCCCGCCCTGGCAGCAGGTAACGCTCCGTTCCTCAAACACGCCAACAACGTGCCCGAGGCGGCGCTCGCCGTCGAGGAGATCGTGCGCAAGGCCGGCGCTCCCGAGGGGCTCTGCACCACGGTGCTGATCGAGTCGCACCGCGTCGCCGGGCTCATCGAGGACGACCGCATCGCTGCGGTGACGCTCACCGGGTCCACGCAGGTGGGCAGGATCGTCGCCTCTCAGGCGGGCAAGGCACTGAAGAAGCAGGTGCTCGAGCTGGGCGGATCCGACCCCTTCATCGTCCTCGCCGGCGCAGACATCGCGGAGGCCGCCCGGGTGGCTGTCAAGGCGCGCTTCACGAACGTCGGTCAGAGCTGCGTCAACGCGAAGCGGTTCATCGTGGAGGAGCCGGTGGCCGACGAGTTCGTCGCCGCTTTCGTGGAGCATGCGTCCGCGCTGAAGGTCGGCGATCCGCGTGAGGGCGACACCCACATCGGCCCCCTGGCGCGCGGCGACCTCCGTGATGAGCTCCATGACCAGGTGCTCCGCACTCTCGCGGACGGACGCGCGGTTCTCAAGCTCGGCGGCGCGCCCCTGGAAGGCCCGGGCTACTTCTATCCGCCGACGATCATCGACCACGTCGAGCCGGGGGATACCGCCTTCGAGGAGGAGACGTTCGGTCCCGTCGCCGCCATCATCCGCGCGCGCGACGTCGAGCACGCCGTCGAGCTGGCGAACGACACGGAGTTCGGGCTCGGTGCCTCGCTGTGGACGCAGGACCTGGAGCTCGCGCGCACCCTGACGCGTCGGATCGACGCGGGCGCCGTATTCGTGAACGGCATGGTCGTCTCGGACGCCCGTCTGCCCTTCGGCGGCATCAAGGCGTCGGGGTACGGCCGTGAGCTGGGCGACTACGGTCTGCGCGAGTTCGTCAACATCAAGACGGTGTGGATCGGGCCTGCGACGAATGCCGCTCCGGTTGCCGCAGAGAAGATCGGCGAGTGAACCGATGACCGCCCCTTCCGTCGGGACGTGCCCCACCCCGTCCCTGACCAGCGATCTCGCCCGCTCGTGGCTTCTCGTCTCGGCGCGAGACGTCGAGCGGTTCGCCCCCGCGGCCGAGGGCGATGCGGACGAAGTGATCCTCGATATCGAGGATGCCGTTGACCCCTCCTTCAAGGATGCCGCTCGGCGCGACGTCGTGGCCTGGCTGTCGGCCAACAGCGCCTGGGTGCGCATCAACTGTCGCGAGAGCCCGCACTGGGATGACGACGTCGCGGAGTTGCGTGGCTCCCCGGGGCTCCGCGGGGTCGTCCTCGCGAAGGTCGAATCGGCGGCCGCCGCCACGGAGACCTTCGTGGCGCTCGGGCGCACCGTTCCCGTCGTCGCGCTCATCGAGTCCGCGCTGGGGATCGAAGAGGCGGTCGCCATCGCGCGTGCGGAGGGTGTCATGCGCCTGGCGTTCGGCAGCGGCGACTATCGGCGCGACACCGGCGCGAGCGCGGACGATCTGGCGATGGCATACCCTCGGTCGCGGCTTGTCGTCGCGTCCCGTATCGGGGGGCTCCCCGGTCCCATCGACGGTCCCACCGTCACTCCGGGGCTTTCGCTGCTGCGGGAGCAGTCAGCGGTCGGGGTTTCCCACGGGATGACGGGCAAGCTCTGCCTCTTCCCGGAGCAGGCGAGTGTCGTGAACGAGTCGTTCAGCCCGTCCCGGTCCGACGTGGCCTGGGCGCGGGGGTTCCTCGCCGACTTCGACGAGCGGGGCGGCGTGGTCCGCGACGGCAGTGACCTGCCCCGGCTTGGACGAGCACGACGTATTGAAGAGCTCGCCCTCGCCTTCCGCCTGAGCGTCGACTGACGCCGGCCCGGAAATCGCGCTTGATCGCCTCCACGCGCCGTTGACCGCGCTCAGCAGCAGCCACGGCTCGATGACCAGGTTGATGACGATGTGCGCCACGATGACCGGCAGCGCGATCCGGTCCGAGAGCAGGTAGGTCGCCCCCAGCGCCGCGCCCAGGGCGGTCGTGGCCGCGATGACGGGAACGATGATCGTGGCATCGCGGGAGAACATCACCCACACCGAGTGAGCCAGCCCGAAGGCGATCGCCGCGCCGATCACCTGCAGCACAACGCCGGCGCCGAGCTGATCGAGCCCGTCCATCAGGAACTTTCGGAACAGCAGCTCTTCGAGGGTTCCTGTGACCAGCGCCAGCGGGATCGCGAGGAGCTTCAGCCCCGATAGCCGTGTGGCGTGGTGCCGGACGAAAGGCACCGCCCACAACGTGTAGAGGACGTACCCGATCACCACGAGGGTGGCTGCCGCCCAGCCCCAGGGGATCGTCGCGGCCTCCGAGCTGAATCCCAGCAGGTCCGAGACGAACCACTCCGGATCCCGCAGCCACCACAGGGTGAGGGGGATCGCCATTCCTGCGGTCGTGCCGACGATCAGCCATCCCGTCAGTCGACGGGGCGTGAGGTTGCGCAACGGAGGGCCTTCCGGTTTGAGATGTTTATTATCGCACAGTCGTGCGAGAATAGCGGAGTCCGAGTCCGAGTCCGGGAGGAGGCGAGTGGATGCCGAAGATCGTCGACCACGACGCGCGACAGCTGGCGATCACGCGCGCAGTGGCGCGTCTGATCGAGCGGGACGGCATCCACGCGGTGTCGGTTCGTTCGGTGGCGGCCGAGGCGGACATGCAGCCCTCGACGCTGCGCCACTACTTTCCCAGTAGCGATCAGATGCTCGCTGCGACCATCGCGATGGTCCGCGACGATCAGGTCGCACGGCTCGCGGCGCTCGATGCCACCGGCAGCGCGCAGGGAGACATCCGGCAGGCGTGGCTGCAGGCCCTGCCCTTGGATGCCACGCGGCGCACGGAAGCCCACGTGTGGCTCGCGGTGACTGCCACCGCCCGCACCACCGCGCTGCGAGCGGTGGTCCACGACATCAACGCGGGGCTCGGCCACCTGTGCGAGGCGACCGCCCGCGTGTTCGCGCCGCACTCCGACATCGGGCAGGAAGCGCTGTGCCTGCGGGCGTTCACCGACGGGCTCGCGGTCAATGCCGTCAGCGACCCAGATACCTTCACCGCTGAACGCGTGGCTGGCGCCCTGGACCGGTACCTCGCCCACCTCCGTGGGTGACCGCGTCACATCGTGTCGGGGCGGCACCTTCCTCTCCTGGGGGCCAGGATACCCGGCCGGCCCGGCCGGGCGATGGCGGAGGTCGTGGCCAACCACCGTGACGAGAGCTTCGGCCGTGCGTTCGCCGTTTCATCGAGCACGCCGTGTCCGTTCGCTGAGCACCGGCGGTTCCGCTGATTCCCCGGAATCACCATGACGACGTCGCGACCGGCACGGCAGTATGGGGGGATGGACCTCAGCGCCGAGAGCACATTCCCGACCCGGTACCCCGGTGCCCCCGGAACGCGTGTGGAGGGATGCTCCCGTGCTGCCTGACCCGCGCGCTCGCCGCGTGAGCGGCCGGGTCCGTCTGGTCGACGGCTCCGGTCGTCCTCTCGCCGGTGCCGCCGCCACGGTGGAGCAGACCGCCCACGCGTTCGGGTTCGGCAACATCGGATTCGACTTCGTGGAATGGATCGGCGGCGCACCCGAGTCACCCGACGGACGGGAGATCGAGTTCTTCGGCGGCGCGCTGCCGCCGGACCCCCAGCGTCTGGCAGCGGACTTTGTGGAGCTGTTCAACTCCGTCACGCTGCCGTTCTACTGGCGGGGATACGAGCCGGTGCGCGGCCGCACCGAGAGCCTGCGACTTCGGCGGACCGCCGAATGGTTCGGCGAGCGCGGCGTCACGGTCAAGGGGCATCCCCTGGTGTGGCACACCCTCACCCCGCCGTGGTTGCTCGCCCTCGACGACGACGAGGTCGAGGCCGCTCTCCGCGCACGCATCCGCGACATCGTGACCGGATTCGCCGGCGTCATCAACCTGTGGGATGCCATCAACGAGGCGGTCATCCTCCCGGTCTTCACCGCCGAGGCCAATGCCGTGACACGACTCGCGCAGCGCAAGGGCCGGCTGGGCATGATCGCGCTGGCCTTCGAGGAGGCCCGCGCCGCCAATCCCGCCGCGCGGCTCGTCCTCAATGACTTCGACCTGTCGGAGGACTACGAGCGGCTCATCTCGGAGTGCCTGGAGGCGGGTATCGAGATCGACGCCCTCGGGCTGCAGACCCACATGCACCAGGGGTACCGCGGCGAGGAAGGCGTGTGGGAGGTGATGGAGCGGTTCGCCCGGTTCGGGCTGCCGCTGCAGCTGACCGAGACGACGCTTCTGTCCGGCGACCTGATGCCGCCGCACATCGAGGACCTCAACGACTACGTCGTCGACGAGTGGCCCTCGACGCCGGAGGGTGAGGCGCGGCAAGCCGACGAGATCGTGCGCCACTACCGCACGGTCTTCGCCCACCCCGCCGTCGAGTCGCTCACGTACTGGGGCATCACCGACCACGGCTCGTGGCTCGGCGCCCCGGTGGGGCTGCTGCGCGCGGACGGTTCGCGAAAGCCCTCGTTCGATGCCCTCCGCGGACTGATCCGCGACGAGTGGTGGCTGGCCGCGACGCCGGTCACCGCCGACGCCGACGGTGTCGTCGACGTGGCGGGGTATGCCGGCAGCTATCGCGTGCACGTCGGGCAGGATGCCGTCGACGTCGCCCTGACGGAGGATGCCGGCACGGTCGAGGTCGTGGCGGGTTGAGCCGCCCCGGTAACGCCCGGGCGAATCAGCTGCGCGTGCGCAGATCCTGACGGTTGGCGTTCGACGGTATAGCTGTCAGGCCACACAGGAACACCGTCAGCATGGCGTAGGCCAGCGTCATCACGATCGGCCGAGTGACCAGCAGCACCGCCAGCACGCCTCCGAACCACGACCTCGCGACCGGTCCCTCCGGCGCCCACGCCCCGGAAGTGATGGTGGCGCGTGCTGGTGCGGATGCCCTAGGAATAGTGCATAGACCTGGCGACTCGAATGGACCGACCGTCGCTGTCGTCCGTTCCACGGGCGGGATGTGCACGCGACCGGCAGTGAAGGAGCGGATGTGTCGAAGAAGAAGACCGCGGGCGACTCGAACTGGTGGGGCACGTTCGTCGCACTCATCCTCGACATACCCCCGTTTGCGGTGTGGGCAGCCAACCATGATCACGATGACGACGAACCGGGGCCGTTCGCCCGGCGCCCGCGCCCCACGAAGGACGACCCGAAGCCCGGACCGTGACCATCACCTTCGACAGCGGCCGCCACGAGCAGCTGCTGGCATCACTCAGGGACGCTGCCATCGAGAGGGATCCACGACGGAGCGGGTGAACGCGCCCCTCACCGGACGAATTCAGGGTGAGGTGAGAAAGTCTCAACTCGCCTGAGAAGTCACATTGGAGGGGCTGACGGGAATCGAACCCGCGCTATCTGCTTGGGAAGCAGAAGTTCTGCCATTGAACTACAGCCCCATGCATCGCCAAGGCGACGCGGGGTCAGCTTAGCAAAGGCAACTGCGTGCTCGCGCCGATAGGCTGGGCGCGTGCTGCTGAGCGACCGCGACATCCGACTCGAGATCGACGAAGGCCGTATCGGCCTGGAGCCCTGGATGCCCGAGATGGTGCAGCCCTCGAGCGTCGACGTGCGGCTCGACCGCTACTTCCGGTTGTTCGACAACCACAAGTACCCCTTCATCGATCCCGCCGAGGACCAGCCCGAGCTGACGCGCCTCATCGAGGTCGACCCGAACGAACCGTTCATCCTGCATCCCGGCGAATTCGCCCTCGGGGCGACGTTCGAGCAGGTGACCCTGCCCGACGACGTCGCCGCCCGCTTGGAGGGCAAGTCCTCGCTCGGCCGGCTCGGCCTGCTCACGCACTCCACGGCCGGCTTCATCGACCCCGGCTTCACCGGGCACGTGACGCTGGAGCTGTCGAACGTCGCGACCCTGCCGATCAAGCTGTGGCCAGGGATGAAGATCGGCCAGCTCTGCTTCTTCCGCCTGTCCTCCGCGGCGGAGAACCCGTACGGTTCGGGCCCTTACGGAAACCGCTACCAGGGTCAGCGCGGCCCGACGGCATCGCGGTCGTCGCTGAACTTCCACCGCACCGACGTCGGCGCCAGCAACCTGGGGTCGATCGGCGCCTGACGCCGCGGGTGGGTCGCCGCGGATCCCCGCCCTGCCACATTCCCCGCCGGCCGTGCAACCGCGCGCATCTCGGCGCCCGCTTCGTTAGCGTGTCGGCGGTGAGCCCCGACACGACCTCGATCAGCACGCCCGAGAACAGCGGCCCCGCGGCGCCGGCCACCACCGCCCCGGCCGATCCCGAGAAGGCGCCCCGCTTCCGCGCGCGCCCGTGGGTCATCGGCCCCGCCGCCGCGGTGACACTCGTGTTCAGCGCCTTCGCGATCTTCTTCCCGGCCCAGGCGGAGGTCTTCTTCGGCACGATCCAGGGCGCGATCGTCGACGCGTTCAGCTGGTACTACGTCGCAATCACGGCGTTCTTCGTCGCCTTCTGCCTCTTCCTCGGCTTCAGCCGGTTCGGCGACATCCGCCTCGGCCGCGACGACGACAAGCCGGAGTTCTCCACGCCCGCCTGGTTCTCGCTGCTGTTCGCAGCGGGCATGGGGATCGGGCTGGTGTTCTACGGCGTGAGCGAGCCGCTCAGTCACTTCGTCGACCCCAAGCCCGGCGTCGACGGCACGACCGCCCAGCTGAGCCAGGCCGCACTCACGCAGACGTACCTGCACTGGGGCGTGCAGGCCTGGGCCATCTACGTCGTCGTCGGCCTGGCGCTCGCCTACGCGATCCACCGTCGCGGCCGACCGCTGTCGATCCGCTGGGCGCTCGAGCCCATCGCGGGACGCCGGGTGCGCGGCGGGTGGGGCGACGCGATCGACACCGTCGCGCTGGTCGGAACGCTCTTCGGCGTCGCGACGAGCCTCGGTCTCGGCGTGCTGCAGATCAGCTCGGGCCTGTCGGCGGCCGGGCTCATCGAGAATCCCGGCATCTTCGAGCAGATCATCATCATCGCGGTGATCACCGCGGCGGTGCTGTTCTCGGTGCTCTCCGGAGTCACCCGGGGAATGAAATGGCTGTCGACCACGAACCTCATGCTCGCGGCGGCACTGCTGCTGTTCGTCCTGTTCGCCGGTGACACCTTCTATCTGCTGCGGGAGTGGGTGCAGTCGATCGGCGCCTATCTGCAGAACTTCGTCGGTCTGAGCTTCAGCGTGAGCGCCTTCCAGGGCGCCGCGGGCCAGGAGTGGCAGGCGGCCTGGACCGCCTTCTACTGGGGCTGGTGGATCTCGTGGGCGCCGTTCGTGGGCATCTTCATCGCGCGCGTCAGCCGCGGACGCACGGTGCGCGAGTTCGTCATGGGCGTGCTGATCGTCCCGACGCTGCTCGGCATCCTGTGGTTCGCGGTGCTGGGCGGTTCTGCGGTGCAGATCGAGACGGCGAACCCCGGCGCCATGACGGATGCCGACGGCTCGGTCGACATCGAGGGCTCCCTCTTCCAGCTGTTCCAGTACCTGCCGGCACCCCTGCTCCTGACGATCGGGGCGCTGGTGCTCATCGCGCTCTTCTTCGTCACGTCAGCCGACTCGGGCGCGCTGGTGATGGGCATGATCGCGAGCGGCGGCAACCCCGAGCCCAGCAAGCCGGTGCGCGTGGGCTTCACCCTCATCACCGCCGTCCTGGCCGTCGCCCTGCTGGTGGCGGGCGGACTCGTGGCGCTGCAGACGGCGGCGATCATCATCGCCCTTCCGTTCAGCGTGGTCATGCTGCTGATCTGCTGGTCGCTGGTCGTGGCGTTCCGCCGGGAGCGCAACGCCTACGAGCACGCGCGGCGCGAGCAGTTCGTCGAGCGCATCGGCGAGCACTACGGCCTGGAGGTCGAGCTGCCCAACGAGGAGGGCGTCCGCCCGCCCGGATGGACACGGCGGTTCAGCCGACCCCGCGGGCGCTGAGCGGCGGGCGCTGAGCGGCGGGCGCTGAGCGCCTGCGTTCTCATCAGGTGCGGGGCGGTGCCTTCACGGGCAGCAGCAGCACGAATCCCAGCAGCAGCACGCAGGCGATGCCGAGGATGCCGAAGGCCGTGACCCCGGTGAGGGTGATCAGGGTCGCCCAGAGCAGGGACGTCATCCACCCCGCAGCGCGGCCGGTCGTGGCGTACAGGCCGAAGATCTCCCCCTCGCGTCCAGCAGGGGTGAGGCGGGCGAGGAAGGAGCGCGATGCCGACTGCGCCGGGCCGACGCAGGCGCACAGGGCCAGGCCGCCGATCCAGAAGACGATGGTTCCGGCATCCACCAGCACGAAGACCGCGGTGGCCATGAGCACCATCGCGCCCAGTGACCACAGGATGACCGTCTTGGGGCCGAAGAGGTCGTCGAACCGCCCGACGATGAGGGTCGACACGCCGGCGATGAGGTTCGCCGCGATGCCGAAGATCACGAGGTCGAGGAACTCGAACCCGAAGACGCTGCCGGCGATGATGGCGCCGAACGTGAACACGCCGCTCAGTCCGTCGCGGAAGACCGCGCTGGACAGCAGGAACCAGAACGTCGGTCGCGACTGCGGCGAGCGGTACAGGGCGATGACGTCGCGCACGAGCAGGCCATAACCGCGCAGCAGGCCGACGCGTCGCTCGGGTCGGCCGGCCGACGGCTCCGGCACGCTCAGGAAGATCGGGATCGAGAAGGCGAGGGTCCACAGGGCGCAGCCCACCGCGATGATGCGGAAGGGCAGTCCACCGTCCTCGCTCAGGCCGAACCAGTCCGACATGTAGAAGACGACGACGAGGATCAGGGCCACGATGCCACCCAGGTAGCCGAAGCCCCAGCCGAGACCCGAGATGCGCCCGATGTTTCGCGGCGTCGCGATGCCGATGAGCATGGCGTTGTAATTGACGCCGGCGATCTCGCTGAACACGGTGCCGGCGGAGATGAGCGCGACGCCCAGCCAGAACAGCGCGGGGGCCGGCTCCACGAACCACAGCAGCGCCATGCTCATGACGAGCCCGCCGGTGCCGATTCCGAGCCACAGCTTCTGGCGTCCGGCCGCATCGGCCTGCTGGCCCAGCACGGGGGCGAGCGCCAGGATCAGCAGCCCCGCGATCGTGGTGCCCCAGCCGAGCCCCGCGGCCAGTCCCGCCTCGGCGACTTCTTTCACCCGGTCGTCGTCGGGGAGGGCCGCGATGTCGGCGGGGAGGAACGCGTCGGTCGTGAGGTACAGCGCGGTGAAGATGAAGGTGAGGATCACCGTGTTGAACGGCTGCGCCGCCCAGTCCCACAGCGCCCACGCCAGCAGCGTCTTGCGCGGTGCGGGGGTGTCGCGTCGAAGGCCGAGGCCCATCACGGGCAGCGCGTCGGTGTCAGCGGTGGCGGGCAGGTGAGGGGCCTCGCCGGGCGGGGTGCTCATCCGCGCACATTATCGTGACGCGGGGGCCTGCGCGCGGCGGCACGGTGCACGGTGTGTCGGATCCGGGATGCCGCTCAGATCGCGGCAGCCGCGTCGGCCGTCCGCGCTCGGCGCTTCTCGCGGACGACAGAGCCGACCGAACCCGCGGCGTAGAGGAACAGCCCTCCGGCGGCGACCGCCAGCACCACGGTGCGGTCGGAGCCACGCAGCGCGTTGTTGACCCAGCCCAGCAGGGGCAGGCTGTACCAGAGGGTCCCGCGGATCTGCACCGCCTGCACGGGTTCGGGATCGACGGCGGCGTTGTTGTCGCCCTTCGTGATGAAGGTGAGCTCGCCATCGGCGTACGTCTTGGACACCACGCGGTGGCTCACCACCGCGGCTTCGCCGGAGCGGATCTGGTAGGTGATCACGTCGCCCACCGCGATGTCGTCGACCGGTGTCGGCTTGATCACGACGAGGGAGCCCGGGGGTAGCCGCGGCTCCATCGACTGGGTCAGCACGGTCATGGCGGTTCCCCCGACGACTGCGGGAAGGCCCACGACAGCAACGGCGATGCCGAGGAGAAGGATCAGCAGCGATGCGCTGAGCGACACGCCGACCTGCTGCAGCAGGCTGCGGTCGCGCGTCTGCGCGGCACGGTAGGTGCGGCGGGAGTCGAGCTCGGCCGGGAGGGGCGAGGGGGCGGTCACCGTCATGCGCAGTCGGCCCGTGAGATCAACAGCGTGCCGGAGCGCTCCACCGCGACGGTGGCGCTCAGGAGCGCGGTGGTTCCGTAGGCCCCTTCCTTCGCGCGGATCGCGATGGCGTGGGCGCCGTTGCCGTCGAGGTGCTTGCCTTCGATGGTGACCGCCGCTGCGGCGCCGGAGGCGCGGACGACCTTGAGCACGCTGTCGGTGGTGGTGTCCACGACCTCGTAGGTGATCTCGGCGCCGGCGGGACGGTTGACCGGTGCGTTCCAGGTGAGTTCCACTGCCGGGAAGCCGAACACGCTGTCCTTCTTGCACGTCACCGCGCCGGCGGCGGCCAGCTGGTAGACGCTCTGGGTCACGGTGCCGGTCGTGGCCGTCGCGGTCCAGCTGGTCCCCACCGCTCCGGTTACGCGGAACGCGGCCGTGACGCTCTGGCCCTGCAGCGCGGCGTTGCTGGTGGCGCTGTCGCGCCCTTCGATGCGGGTCGCGACGCAGACGACCACGCTGGCCCCGGAGGCGAGCGAGCGTGCGGCGGCGGGAAGGGCGGGCGCGGGGTTGGCCAGCGTGGTCTTGACCGCATCGGCGGGAACGGCGCCTGCGCAGTTGCCGGTCCACAACGTGAGCGTGGTCTTCTGAGCCAGTGCGGGGCTGCCGGTCAGATCGGTGGCGAGGCTGTACGACAGCGGTGTGCCGCCGGTGTTCTTGATCGAGAGCGAGCCCGAGACGGCTGTCGACGATGTCCCGGTGTACTGGTACGTCGTGGTGAGCGCGCCGCCCTGGGCGATCGTCGTGGCCGGAGTCGCGGCGGACGCGGTGGCGGTGAGGGATGCACTGGCCGACCAGGCGGCCACGGCCACGCCGGAGCCACCCAGCACCGCGAGGGTGACCAGGGCGGCGATGGGGCCGAGGCGGCGGCGGGTCACGGCTGAACCTGCGTTCCGGAGACGGTCAGGGTGAGGGTGGATGCCGCGGCGCCGGCCGCGGCCGCGGGGGCGTCTGCGGGGAGCGTCAGCCCGAGGCACACGCGCTGGGTCGCGCCCGGCGCGAGGGTTCCGGCGCTGGCGGGGGCGGCACCCAGGGCGACGGTGGTCATCGGCGTGACGGCGGCGTCGCAGCGGCCCGACGCGGAGAGCGGGGCGACGGTCACCCGCAGGGCGGTGGTGAAGGCGTTCGGCGCTGCGCTCGTCGTCGCCTGGAAGGCGAGCGCGAGTGGCACCGTGCCCGTGTTGCGCACGTCGGTCGCGCCGTGTGCGGCGCGACCGGGGTACAGGCCCGAGGCGGTCAGCCCGGGGTCGGTGACCTGCAGGCCGGCCGAGCCGGCCTGCAGGGTCGTCGCCGCGGCGGCGGGGGCGCTCACCGACCATGCGGCATACGTCCCCCCGCCGGCGAGGATGCCGAGCACGATGACACCGGCCGTCCCGAGCGCTGCCTTCAGCATGCGTGCCGGGGCCGCGGCGCGACGCTGTGCGCGTCGGGCGGCGTGGCGTGCGCTGCGTCGGGACATCGGGTTCCTCAGGACTTCAGTGGTGGGTCAGCGGCCGGGGTGGGCTCGCCGTGCGGCGAGCCCGGGTATTCAGTCGGTGGCCTGCGTGAGGGACACGGTCATGGCGCTGAGGTCCACGGAGCCGTTCATCGCCGCGTTGTCCGCGCCGGCGGCGCCGTTCGGGAACGCGATCGTGACCGTGACGGTGACGTCCTCGCTGATGACACCGCCACCGGGGGTGACGGTGAAGGAACCGTCGCGGTTGTCGGTGATGCGCTTGTCCTCGGTCGCGACGGCGAGTTTTGCCTCGGCGTTGAGCAGGCCGGCGAGCACGTCGTTGGCGAATTGCTGGTCGGTGTTATCCGCTTTGACGGGGGCGATCGAGCCGCCGGTCAGCGCCAGCTGGGCCTCCAGGCTGTCGCCCTCGGCCTCGATCTGCATGGTCTTGGTGTAGGTGAGCACGTCACCGGGCGACACGGCGTAGCCGGCGATGTCGATCGGGGTGGCCGCTCCGTTGGCCGTCCACGTGCCGCCCTGGTCGTCGCTGGTCACCTTGAGGTTGCCGGCGACGACGACGTCCTGCGGGGTGTGGGTGGCGATGGCGTTCCAGCTGGCGAAGGTGCCCGCGCCTCCGAGGAGCAGGGCGACACCGGCAGCGGTGGCGATCGAGGCCTTGGTGATCTTGTTCATGTCGTATTCCTTCTTCGAGGCTTGTGGCCGCGTCTTCGAGGGCCGGGTGAGTCGGACCGGGTGGTCCGTCCGCAGCGTTCGTGGCGACAACCACAGTCTTCGCCCCCGACCGCAAGCGCCTGCGGGGGAAGCGAGAGGGATGGCGCAAGATCGGGGCAACGGATGCTGAGGCGACGGCCGCCGACGACCGATGGGCAAGGAACCCTCAAGAAAAACGCAAGAAACACGCCCGCGCCGCGCGTCCGGCGGAGTTTCGTGCAGCGTCCCGCGCGACTCAAAACTCCAAACTTGATACCTCACGGCTCAAGTTCAATTGACATCGATGGGGTCGCCGCGTACCCTTGAGTCATCGCGGCTCAGGTTCGGGCCGCCCCAGACTTTTCTGTTCCACACGAAGGAGAAACACATGGCACGTGCAGTCGGAATCGACCTCGGCACGACCAACTCGGTCGTCAGCGTCCTCGAGGGCGGCGAGCCCAAGGTCATCGCGAACGCGGAAGGCTTCCGCACGACCCCGTCGGTCGTGGCCTTCACCAAAGACGGTGAGGTGCTCGTCGGTGAGACCGCCAAGCGCCAGGCCGTCACCAACGTCGACCGCACCCTGACCTCCGTCAAGCGCCACATGGGCACCGACTGGAAGACCCAGTCGATCGACGGCAAGGCCTACACGCCGCAGGAGATCTCGGCGCGCATTCTGCAGAAGCTGAAGCGCGACGCCGAGCAGTACCTGGGTGACGCGGTGACGGATGCCGTCATCACGGTCCCCGCGTACTTCAACGACGCCGAGCGCCAGGCCACCAAGGAGGCCGGCGAGATCGCGGGCCTCAACGTCCTGCGCATCATCAACGAGCCCACCGCCGCCGCCCTCGCCTATGGCCTGGACCGCGGCAAGGAGGACGAGCTGATCCTCGTCTTCGACCTCGGTGGTGGCACGTTCGACGTCTCGCTGCTCGAAGTGGGCAAGGACGACGACTTCTCGACCATTCAGGTGCGCTCGACCGCCGGCGACAACCGCCTCGGCGGTGACGACTGGGACCAGCGTCTCGTCGAGTACCTCATCAAGCAGTTCAAGGACACCACCGGTGTCGACGTCTCCGGCGACAAGATCGCCCTCCAGCGTCTGAAGGAAGCCGCCGAGCAGGCCAAGAAGGAGCTCTCCAGCTCCACCTCGACCTCGATCAACCTGCCGTACCTGTCCCTGACGGACTCGGGCCCGGTGTCGCTGTCGGAGACCATCACCCGCGCGAAGTTCGAGGACCTCACCAAGGACCTGCTGGACCGCACCAAGAAGCCCTTCGAGGACGTCATCCGCGAAGCCGGCATCAAGGTCGGCGACATCGACCACGTCGTGCTCGTGGGTGGCTCCACCCGCATGCCCGCCGTGTCGGAGCTCGTCAAGCAGGAGACCGGCAAGGAGCCCAACAAGGGCGTCAACCCGGACGAGGTCGTCGCCGTCGGCGCGGCCCTGCAGGCAGGTGTCCTCAAGGGTGAGCGCAAGGACGTGCTGCTCATCGACGTGACCCCCCTGAGCCTCGGCATCGAGACCAAGGGCGGCATCATGACCAAGCTCATCGAGCGCAACACGGCCATTCCGACCAAGCGCAGCGAGACCTTCACCACGGCCGACGACAACCAGCCGTCGGTGGCGATCCAGGTCTTCCAGGGCGAGCGCGAGTTCACCCGCGACAACAAGCCGCTGGGCACCTTCGAGCTCACCGGCATCGCGCCCGCTCCGCGCGGCATCCCGCAGGTCGAGGTCACCTTCGACATCGACGCCAACGGCATCGTGCACGTGTCCGCCAAGGACAAGGGCACCGGCAAGGAGCAGTCGATGACCATCACGGGTGGCTCGTCGCTGCCCAAGGAGGACATCGACCGCATGGTGCGCGAGGCCGAGGAGCACGCCGCCGAGGACAAGAAGCGCCGCGAGTCCGCCGAGACCCGCAACCAGGCCGAGACGCTCGCGTACTCCGTCGACAAGCTGATCAAGGACAACGACGACAAGCTGCCCGCCGAGGTCAAGTCCGACGTGCAGGCCGACGTCGACGCGCTGAAGACGGCTCTCGCCGGTGACGACGACGACGCGGTCAAGACGGCGTTCGACAAGCTCAGCCAGTCGCAGGGCAAGCTGGGCGAGGCGATCTACGCGTCGAGCCAGGCCCAGGGTCAGAACCCCGACCCGGCGGCGACCGACCCGGGCAACGGCGAGGTGCCGAACCCCGAGGAGGACGTCATCGACGCCGAGGTCGTGGACGACGAGGACGAGAAGAAGTAGAGAATCAAGACATGACGGACAAGGACTTCGAAGAGCCCATCGACGAGGTCCCCGGTGACGAGGGGTCGGAGGCGCGAGCCTCCGACCCCGACTCGCACGGGGCCGAGGCTGCGGCATCCGCAGCTGACAGCGAGGGCGAAGCGGAACTGACCATCGACGACATCCTCGCGGCCGTGCAGTCGGACGAGGCCGCCGGCGCCGACGCGGATGCGGGTGCGGGTGCGGTGAAGGGCGACGAGCCGGACCTGCTCGTGGACCTCAAGCGGGTGCAGGCGGAGTACGCCAACTACCGGCGCCGCACCGAGGAGCAGCGCGACGTGGAGGTGGAGCGAGCCCGCGGCTCGGTGGCGCGCAGCCTGCTGCCCGTGCTCGACGACCTCGACCGTGCCGAGAAGCACGGGGACCTGGTCGAGGGCGCGCCGTTGGCCGCCATCGCCGACAAGCTGCGCGGTATCGTGGCGAAGCTGGGAGTCGAGCGCTACGGCGCCGCCGGCGACGCGTTCGACCCGCAGCAGCACGAGGCGATCTTCCAGGCCCCGACGCCCGGCACCGAAACCCCGACGATCCTCGAGGTCGTCGAGGTGGGGTACCGGCTGGGGATCACCGAGCTGCGCCCGGCGAAGGTCGTCGTCGCCGTCCCGGCCGAGTAGGGCGGCACCTCGATGGCGAGTCAAGACTGGTTCGACAAGGACTTCTACTCCGTCCTCGGGGTGAGCAAGGACGTCACGGACGCCGATCTGAAGAAGACGTACCGCAAGCTGGCCCGCAAGTACCACCCGGATTCCAATCAGGGCGATGCTGCGGCCGAGGCGAAATTCAAGGAGATCAGCGAGGCGTACGCCGTGCTGAGCGACTCTGAGCAGCGAGCCGAATACGACCAGATCCGCGCCATGGGCTCTGGCGCCCGCTTCACGGCGGGCGGCCAGGGTGCCGGCGGGTTCGAGGACGTCTTCAGCGCGTTCGGTCAGGGCCGGGGCGGCGGAGCGCGCTTTCAGTCCGCCGACGACTTCGATGACATCTTCTCGATGTTCAACCAGCAGCCCGGCGGCCGCTTCGGCTCCGGGCGGTTCGGCCAGACGTCGGGCGGATTCCGCGGGTTCGGCGGGCCGACCAAGGGCGGCGACGTCACCGCGCGCACGACGATCGACTTCCTCACCGCCACCAAGGGGGAGACGATCACGCTGCAGGGCGAGGACGGCAAGCCGTTCAAGGTGAAGATCCCCGCGGGGGTCAGGGACGGGCAGAAGATCCGTCTGCGTGGCCGCGGGCGTCCGTCGCCCGACGGTGGGGAGAACGGCGACATCGTCGTGTCGGTCACCGTTCGCCCACACCCGGTGTTCACCCGCGATGGGCTCAACCTGCGGGTGACGGTGCCGGTCACTTTCACCGAGGCCGTGCTCGGCGCGACGATCGAAGTGCCGACGCTCGGGGGAGACCCGGTCAAGCTGCGAGTGGCGCCCGGTACGCCCTCCGGACGCGTGCTGCGCGTCAAGGGCCGCGGGGTCGCGACCTCGAAGGGCACGGGCGACCTGCTCGCCGAGGTGCAGATCGCGGTGCCGTCGCACCTCGAGGGCGAGGCCCGGGAAGCGCTCGAGCGGTTCCACGAGCTCGAGCCGAAGGACAACCCCCGCGCCGACCTCATGCAGAAGGCGCGCGGCTAGCTCGGCGGCGGCTGAGCCACGACCGATGGGGGCGAGCGGATGAACGACGAGATCGACGAGGACATGCCGATCTTCGCGATCGCGGTCGCGGCGGAGCTGTCGGGAATGCACCCACAGACGCTCCGTCAGTACGACCGCATCGGCCTCGTCGTGCCCGCGCGCACGCAGGGCGGTTCGCGGCGTTACTCGCCGCGCGATGTGGAGCAGCTGCGAGAGGTCGCGCGGCTGTCGGCCGAGGGCATGAGCCTGCCCGCGATCGCGCGCATCGTGGAGCTCGAGAACCAGGTGCGCGACCTGCGGCGCCAGGTGCGCGAGCTCGAGCACCGTGTGCGCACCGAGATCGAGAACCGTCCCGGCGCGCGCGTGTTCGCCGCCGGTCCGAGCGGCGGCGTCATCACGCTGCGCCACGGCAAACGCGTGCGGCGCGCCACCGACATCGTGCTGTGGCGCCCGCGGCATCCTGACGCGAACTGACCGCGCGCCGCGTCGGCAACTGGGCAAAGAACCGCCCCGCACGACTCGTGCGGGGCGGTTCTTGCGTCTGCGCGACGGATCTCGAGGGTTGCCGCGCGCCCCACCCCCCGCTGCCGAGTGAGTATTCGCGTCGCCGAGTGAGTATTCGCGTCGCGGATCTACGCCGCGGTCGCGGTGGCGTCCCCGATCTCGCCGACGAGGACCTCCAGGACGTCCTCGAGGTACAGCAGGCCCACCGTGCGGCCGTCGGCATCCAGGCTGCGGGCCACGTGTGCGCCGCGCCGGCGGAGGATCGCCATGGCATCCTCGAGCTCGGTCGCCCGGTGCACGGTCGCGAGGCGCCGCAGCCGCTTCTCCGGGATGGGGCTGCGGAACTGGTCCGGAGCGTCGAGGTCCATCACGTCCTTCATGTGCACGTAGGCCACCGGCTCGCCGTCGGTGCCCGCGATGACGTAGCGCGAGAAGCCGTGCTCGGCGACGGCGCGCTGCACGTCCGCCGGCGTCGCACCAGCCGGCAGCAGCACCAGCTCGCCCAGGGGGACGTCGACGTCGGCGACGGTCTTCTCGGTGAACTCGAACGCTCCGGCGAGGGTGCCCGAAGCATCCACGAGGGTGCCTTCGCGGCGCGACTGCTCCACGATGTTCGCCACCTCATCGAGCGTGTAGGTGCTCGTCGCCTCGTTCTTCGGCTGCACGCGGAACAGGCGCAGGATGCCGTTCGCGACGGCGTTCAGCGTCCAGATGACCGGCTTGAGCACCTTCGCCACCGCGACGAGCGCCGGGGCGAGGATGAGCGCGGCGCGGTCGGGCACCGAGAACGCGATGTTCTTCGGGACCATCTCGCCGAACACGACGTGCAGGAACGTCACGAGCGCCAGGGCGATGGCGAACGCCACCACGCTGATGATCTCGGGGGTGAGGCCGGTGAGTCCCAGCGGGATCTCCAGCAGGTGGTGGATCGCCGGCTCCGACACGTTCAGGATCAGCAGCGAGCAGACGGTGATGCCGAGCTGGCTGGTGGCCAGCATGAGGGTCGCGTGCTCCATGGCCCACAGGGTCGTCTTGGCCGCCTTGCTGCCGCGGGCGGCGCGAGGCTCGATCTGCGAGCGGCGGGCGGAGATGACGGCGAACTCGGCGCCGACGAAGAAGGCGTTGGCGATCAGCAGCACGAAGAGCCACACGATGCCCCAGACATCCTCACTCATGGCGGGCTCCCTTCACGAGGGCGTCGACGGTTCGGTCGTGGTCGGTCATGAGGCTGGGGTCGTGCTCCGGGTCGTCGGGCATGTAGCGCAGGCGCACGATGCGGTGTCCGTCGATGCGCTCGACCCGTAGCGTGCCGCCGGCGATGCGCACCTCGTCGCCCAGTTCGGGCAGGCGCTCCAGCACGTCGGTGACATACCCGCCGGCCGTCTCGTAGTCGCCCTCCTCCGGAATCTCGATGCCGGTGCGGTCGAGCACCTCGTCGGGGCGCCAGCTGGCGTCGAACGTGACCGAGCGACCGGAACGCAGGATGCCGGTGCGCGTGCGGTCGTGCTCGTCCTCCAGCTCGCCGACGATCTCCTCGACGAGGTCCTCGAGGGTGACGATGCCGGCGGTGCCGCCGTACTCGTCGCCGACGACGGCGATCTGCAGGCCTTCGGTGCGCAGCACCGTGAGCAGGTGATCGGCTCCCATGCCCTCGGGCACGGTGCGCACGTCGCTCATGAGGGCGTCGGCCCGGGTGCCGCTGCGCTTCTCGAGGGGAACGGCGAACGCGTGCTTGACGTGCACGACGCCGACCACGCGGTCGGGGGTGCCGTCGATGACGGGGAACCGGGAGAATCCGGTGGTCCGCGACTGGGCGATGACGGTGTCTGCCGTGTCGGCGATGTCGACTGTGGCCATCCGCACGCGCGGGGTCATGACCTCGGACGCGTCGTGCTCGGCGAACCGCAGCGTGCGTCGCAGCAGCTGCGCGTCGGACTTGTCGAGCAGGCCCGCCGTGGCGGAGTGCCGGATGAGGTACGACAGCTCATCCGCGCTGCGCGCGCCCGAGAGCTCCTCCTTCGGTTCGATGCCGACGGCGCGGATGATCGCGTTCGCGGTGTTGTTGAACAGCAGGATGAGCGGCTTGAACACCGCGGTGAAGGCCCGCTGGAACGGCGTGACGATCTTCGCCGTGGCCAGCGGAACGGCGAGGGCGAAGTTCTTCGGCACGAGCTCGCCGATGATCATCGAGAAGAGTGTCGCGATCAGGATGCCGGTGACGGCGCCGATCGGGCCGACCGCCCCCTCGGGAAGGCCGAGGTTGAGCAGCGGCTGGCGCAGCAGGCTGCTGATCGCCGGCTCGAAGGTGTACCCCGTCAGCAGCGTCGTCAGCGTGATGCCGAGCTGCGCGCTGGAGAGGTGGGTCGACGTGATCCTCAGTGCGGAGATGGTGCCATCGAGGCCCCCCTCGCCGCGCGCACGTCGCGCCTCGAGCTCGTGGCGGTCCAGGTTCACCAGCGCGAACTCGCTGGCGACGAACAGGCCGGTTCCGATGGTCAGGACCAAGCCGATGCCGAGCATGATCCACTCGTTCATTCTTCACACCCCCTGACCGATGAACGTGCCGCCGGAGCGGCTGGGCAGTCAGAGGGCGCGGGACTATGAGAGGGGGGGTCGTCCATGATGGGTCAAGGCTAGACAGGCCGCCGATCCGCAAGCTGGGAAAACGCCTACCCGCTCGCGAGTGAGTATTCGTGTTGCCGAGTGAGTATTCGCGCCGTCGAGTGAGTATTCGCTGCGTCGAGTGAGCGACCACGACGGGTTACCGCGACATACCGCGCAGTCGGTATGCTGTCGATCACGCACCGCCGCGCGCGAACGAACGAGGAGGTTCGGATGCAGATCACCGGAGCCGTGCTCGAAGTCTCGGGGGCGACCGCGCCGTTCGCGGCATCCCGCCCGTTCACCATCGGGCCGCTCGAGCTCGACGACCCCGGCCACGGCGAACTGCTCGTGCGCATCGAGGCGGCCGGGGTGTGTCACTCCGACCTCAGCGTCGTCGATGGCAACCGCCGCCGCCCCACGCCGATGCTGCTCGGCCACGAGGCCGCGGGCATCGTCGAACGGGTGGGGCCCGGGGTCGACGACCTCCGCCCCGGCGTGCGCGTGGTCATGACGTTCCTGCCCCGCTGCGGCGCCTGCGCGGGGTGCGCGACCGACGGCCGCCTGCCGTGTGAGCCCGGAACCGCCGCCAATTCCGCCGGCACACTCGTCGGAGGCGGTATGCGACTGCGCCGACGGCGCGACGGCGGTGTGGATGCCGGCGCGCACGTGTTCCACCACCTCGGGGTGAGCGGCTTCGCCAGCCACGCCGTCGTCAGCCGCACCTCCGTCGTGCCGGTGCCCCCGGACGTGCCGGCCGAGATCGCCGCGCTCCTGGGCTGCGCCGTGCTCACGGGCGGCGGTGCCGTGCTGAACGCCGCGCGTCCGGCATCCGGTTCGGTGATCGCGATCGTGGGGCTCGGCGGGGTCGGCATGGCCGCGCTGCTGGTCGCCGTCGCGCTGGGGCTCGACGTGATCGGCGTCGACGCCGTGCCGGCCAAGCTCGACCTCGCGCGGGAGCTCGGTGCCATGGAGGCGCTCTCGCCGGCGGATGCCGTGGCGCGCGGCATCCGCACCCCGAGCGCGATCGAGGCGGCGGGGTCGGCGCGCGCGTTCGAGACCGCGCTGGCGCTGACCGCGCCCGGCGGAACGACCGTGACCGTGGGGCTTCCGGGGCCCGATGCGCGGGCCGAGGTCTCGCCGCTGCAGCTGACCGCCGAGGCGCGCACCGTCATCGGGAGCTACCTCGGCTCCGCCGTGCCTGCCCGGGACATCCCGCGCTACGTCGAGATGTGGCGGGCGGGCCGGCTGCCGTTGGAGCGTCTCGTGACCTCCCGCATCGGCCTCGACGACATCGATGTCGCGATGGACCGCCTCGCCGCCGGTGGCGAACTGCGTCAGCTCATCGTCTTCTGATCCGTCTTCTGAAACCCGACGAAAGGACCTTGCATGACTTCCTCTTCTTCTCCCTCCCGCACCGCGATCGTCACCGGGGCCGCACGCGGCATCGGCGCCGCGACGGCTCGCCGCCTCGCCGCCGCCGGTCACGCGGTCGCCGTGCTCGACCTCGACGCGGACGCGTGCGCCGACACCGTCGCCGCGATCGAAGCCGACGGGGGCCGCGTCCTCGCCGTCGGGGCGAACGTCGCGGATGTCGCTGCCGTGGCATCCGCCGTCGACACGGTCGTCGCCGAGCTCGGGGCGCCGACCATCCTCGTGAACAATGCGGGGATCATCCGCGACAACATGCTGTTCAAGATGAGCGAGGACGACTGGGATGCCGTGATGACGGTGCACCTGCGGGGCGCCTTCGTCATGACGAAGGCCGTGCAGGCGCACATGGTCCAGGCGGGCTGGGGGCGCATCGTGAACCTGTCGTCGACGTCGGCGCTCGGCAACCGGGGGCAGGCGAACTACGCCGCGGCGAAGGCCGGGATGCAGGGGTTCACCAAGACCCTCGCGATCGAGCTGGGGCGGTACGGGGTGACGGCGAACGCCGTGGCGCCGGGGTTCATCCAGACCGACATGACCCGCGCGACCGCCGAGCGGATGGGGGTCTCGTTCGAGGACTTCGTCGCGGCGATGGCGAAGGAGATCCCGGTGGGGCGGGGTGGGACTCCCGAAGACGTCGCGACGGCGGTGGCGTTCTTCGCCGGGGAGGATGCCGGGTTCATCTCGGGCCAGGTGCTGTACGTGGCGGGCGGGCCCCGCGCATGATCGCGGCGGAGTCGCCGGCGACGCTGGCCGGGCTGGTGGGCGCAACGGCGACGGGGGAATGGTTCGAGATCACGCAGGAGCGGATCGCTGCGTTCGCCGAGGCGACGGAGGATCGGCAGTGGATTCACCTGGATGCCGAGCGTGCGGCATCCGGGCCCTTCGGGGGGACGATCGCGCATGGGTACCTGACGCTGTCGCTGCTGCCGCGGCTGACCGAGGGGCTGCTGCAGGTCGGCGGGGTCGCGATGGCGGTGAACTACGGCCTCGACAAGGTGCGGTTCCTGCAGCCGGTGCTCGCGGGGTCGCGGGTGCGGGCGGTGACCGAGCTCGCGTCGGCGGACGAGACGCCCCAGGGGGTGCGGGTGGGGATGCGCACGACCGTTGAGATCGACGGGGGACGCAAGCCCGCGCTGATCGCCGAGACGCTGGCCCTGCTGGTCCCCGCGCCCGCTCGCGAGTGAGTATTCGCGCTGCCGAGTGAGTATTCGCGCTGCCGAGTGAGTATTCGTCGCCAATACTCACTCGGCGCGCTGAATACTCACTCGAGACATCGAATACTCACTCGGCAGCAGCAGCAGCGGCAGCAGCAGCAGCAGCGGCGGCGGGTCAGTCGCGGGACAGTACCAGCGCCATGCCCTGGCCGCCGCCCACGCACATCGTCTCGAGGCCGTACCGCCCACCCGTCGAAGCGAGCCCGTTGATCAGCGTCGACGTGATGCGCGCCCCCGTCATGCCGAACGGGTGCCCCACCGCGATCGCGCCGCCGTGCACGTTCAGCCGCTCCGGATCGATCCCGAGCTCCCGTGCCGAGGGGATCACCTGCGCCGCGAACGCCTCGTTGATCTCCACGAGGTCCATGTCGTCGATCCCGAGCCCCGCGCGCGCCAGCGCCTGCCGCGACGCCTCGACCGGTCCGAGCCCCATCACCTCGGGCGACAGCCCGCTCACCCCGGTCGAGACGATCCGCGCCAGCGGCTGCAGCCCGAGCTCGTCCACCACCCGGCCCGACACGATCACGACGGCCGCCGCCCCGTCGTTGAGCGGGCAGCAGTTGCCCGCCGTCACCGTGCCGTCCGGCCGGAACACCGGGTCGAGCCCGGCGAGCCCGGCCGCTGTCACCCCCGCCCGCGGCCCGTCGTCCGCGCTCACCACGGTCCCGTCCGCGAGCGTCACCGGCGTGATGTCGCGCGCCCAGAAGCCCGAGGCGATCGCCGCCTCGGCCCGCTGCTGCGACCGCGCCGCGTACGCGTCCTGCTGCTCGCGGGTCACCCCGTGCAGCTGCGCGACGTTCTCGGCCGTCTGCCCCATCGCGATGTAGGCATCCGGCAGCGCCCCGTCCGCCCGCGGGTCGGCCCACACCGGCGACCCCGCCTCCGACCGGGCGGCCGTGCGCGCCGCGGCATCCGCGAAGGCCGGGTTCACCGCCTCGGGCAGGTCGGCGAACCCGTGCGCGTACTGCGACACCGACTCGACGCCCGCCGACACGAAGACGTCCCCCTCGCCGGCCTTGATCGCGTGGAACGCCATGCGCGTGGTCTGCAGCGACGAGGAGCAGTACCGGTTCACGGTCGTGCCCGGCACCGTGTCGAGCCCGAGCAGCACCGAGACGATCCGCGCGATGTTCATGCCCTGCCTTCCGGCGGGCTGTCCGGTGCCGATCATCAGGTCGTCGATCCGTGCGGGGTCCAGAGACGGCACCATGTCCAACGCCGCCTGCACCATCTGTGCGACGAGGTCGTCGGGGCGCACGTCCGCGAGCGACCCCTTGCGGGCGCGGCCGATGGGCGAGCGGGCCGTGGCGACGATGTACGCCTCGTTCATGAGGTGAACGCCTGGATGCCGGTGATCTCGCGCCCCACGATGAGCGTGTTCATGTCGTGCGTCCCCTCGAAGGTGTAGATCGCCTCCGCGTCGCAGAAGGCCCGCGCCGCCCCGTAGTCCAGCGTGATGCCGTTGCCTCCCATCACCTCGCGGCAGAGGGCGACGGTCTCGCGCATCCGGGCCGTGACGAACGCCTTCGCCATCGCGGCCTGCGCGTCGGTCTGCTTGCCTTCGTCCTGCAGCTGCGAAACCCGCGTGCACATCGCGAGGCACGCCGTGATGTTCGACAGCGCGGTGGCGAGCTTGTCCTGCACGAGCTGGAACGACGCGATCGGCTTCCCGAACTGCTCACGCGTCGCGGTGTAGCGCACCGCCGCCTCGTAGGCGCCGATGCCGTTGCCGAGCCCCTGCCAGGCGACCTCGGCGCGCGTCAGCCGCAGCACGATCGCGACCTCGGTGAACGACTCGATCCGCTGCAGCCGCAGCGCGTCGGGAACGACGACGCCCGTCAGCGTGATGTCGGCGTTCTCGACGGCGCGCAGCGACTGCTTGCGCTCGATCTTGGTCGCCGAGTAGCCGGGGGTGGACGTGGGCACGATGAAGCCCTTCATCTGCCCGTCTGCGGTGTCCCGGGCCCACACGACGGTGATGTCCGAGAATCCCGCGCTCCCGATCCAGCGCTTCGCGCCGTCGATCACCCACTCGTCGGTGCCGTCGGCCGCCTTCCGCCGCGTGGCGGTGGTGCGAAGCCCGCGCGCCGTGTCGGATCCCGACAGCGGCTCGGTCAGCGCGAACGCCCCGACCAGCTCGCCGCGCGCCATCGGCGGCAGCCACTGGGCGCGCTGCTCGTCGGAGCCGCCCACCCAGATCGCGTTCATCGCCAGGCCGCTGTGCACGCCCAGAAAGGTGGCCGTCGAGGCATCCACCCGGGAGATCTCCAGGGCGACCCAGCCCCGGTAGAGGGCGCTGTTGTCGTACTGGGCGACCTCGGGGATGCCGGCACCGAGCATGCCCAGCTCGGCGAACCGGGGGAAGAGGTGGCGCGGGCTCTCCGCGCGTTCCCAGAACTCGTCCGCGCGGGGCGCGACCTCGTCACGCAGGAATGCGCGGATGCGGCCCAGCTGCGCGCGTTCGGCGTCGGTCAGCGCGCTCTGGAAATCGTAGAAGTCGGCGTCGAGGCGCTCGGCGGGCGGGGCGTGGGTCTCGTCGGCGGGTGGGGTGAGGGTGAGCGGCATCGCTTCTCCGATCGTCGGTGATCCGGGTATGACGCCCATCATGCAACATTTCCTGAGATGTTGCATCCACTCGACGCGGCGGTAGAGTTCCGGCATGTCCACGCCCGCGCCTGCGCCCGTCGCGCCGCCCATCGCGACGGTGGGGGTGGATGCCGCCCCCTCCTGGCTCTCGGCGCGGCTGGCATCCCACGCCGACGCCCGGAGGGCGTTCGACCTCGCCCGCGAGCAGTTCATCGCCGGGCACCGCATCGACATGGGCGCGCTCGCCGCGGCGCTGGGCGTGGATCGCACCTCGCTCTTCCGTTGGGTGGGCAACCGCGACGCCCTGCTGAGCGAGGTGCTGTGGTCGCTCGCCGTCCCGACCCTCGTGCAGGCCGACCACGCCACGGCGGATCGCGTCGGCGCGGACCGCCTCGCCGAGCTGCTCACCCACTTCGTCGCCGACCTGAACCGCGCGCCCTACTTCCGTGAGTTCCTGCGGCGCGAGCCTGCCCGTGCGCTGCGGCTGCTCACGACGATCGAAAGCGAGATCCAGCGTCGGTACGTCGCGACGGCCGAGTGGCTGATCCGCGCGGAGCTGGGGGCGCAGCCGCTCGGCGGGGCCATCGACGTGCACAGCCTCGCGTACCTGCTCGTGCGCGTCTCCGAATCGTTCACCTATGCCGACCTGATCGCCGGCGACGAGCCCAGCGCGTCTCGCGCCCGCGCGGCGTTCCGCGTGCTGCTGCGCGCGGACTGACCCCTGGAGGACCGATGCCGCACTACGGCGTGCGCCAACCGTTCATGACCCGCTGGCGCGACAACGACCAGTACGGGCACCTCAACAACGTCGTGTATTACGAGGCGATGGACACCGCGGTGAACGCCTGGATGATCGCCGAGGGAGGCCTCGATCCGGCATCCTCGCCGGCGATCGCCCTCGTCGTCTCGTCGTCGTGCGACTACCGCGCGTCGGCGTCGTTCCCCGAGCCGCTCGAGGTCGGGGTCGGCGTGGAGCGGCTGGGGGCCACGAGCATCACGTGGGCGCTCGGGATTCTGCGCCCCGGCGAGGACGAGCCCATCGCCGTGGGGCGTTTCGTGCACGTGTTCGTGGATGCCGCGAGCCGCCGTCCCGTTCCCGTGCCGGGTGCCGTGCGCGCGGCGGTCGCGGCGCAGCTGCTCGACTGAGCGCGGGCCGGCTCGGGCGGGACGCCGGTTCGAGCGCCGCGGGGTCCGGTGCCCGATACGCGCCCCGAACCGGTGGGTTGCGGGGTCCGGTGCCCGATACGCGCCCCGAACGGGGGGATTGCGGGGTCCGGTGCCCGATACGCGCCCCGAACCGGTGGGTTGCGGGGTCCGGTACCCGATACGCGCCCCGAACGGGGGGATTGCGGGGTTCGGTGCCGGATACGCGCCCCGAACCGGCCGGGTTGGACACAAACCGACCAGGCGGTATGCTGAACCGGCGACGCGATGCGGCGCGGAGAGGGGTCGACGATGACCGACGTGCCGGGGCTCGACGTGCAGGCGCTCACGGAGTGGCTCGCCACCGCGCACCCCGACCTCGCGAACGGTGACCTCAGCGCCACCGTCATCGCCGGCGGCCGCAGCAACCTCACCTACGCGATCGACGGCGCGCGGCGCCCGCTCGTGCTGCGGCGCCCGCCGCTCGGCCACGTGCTCGCCAGTGCGCACGACATGCGGCGCGAGCACCGGGTCATCTCGGCGCTGGCATCCACGCCGGTGCCCGTGCCGATCGCCGTCGACGTCGTCGACGACACCGGGGGAGCGATCACCGGCACCACCTTCTTCGTCATGGAGCGCGCGCCCGGGCGGGTGCTGTCGACCCCCGGGCACAACGCCGGGTACGACCCCGCAGGGCTGGCCCGCCTGAGCACCGACCTGGTGCGGACCCTGGCGGATCTGCACGGCGTCGACCCGGCATCCGTGGGGCTGGCGGACTTCGGCCGCGCCGACGGATACCTCTCGCGCCAGATGTCCACGTGGAAGCGGCAGCTCGACGCCTCGCGCTCGCGGGCGACGCCGACGCTCGACGCGCTGCAGGAACGCCTGGGCGAGGGGATGCCGCAGAGCCGGCGCTCCGGCATCGTGCACGGCGACTACCGACTCGACAACGCCCTCGTCGACGGCGTGGAGCCGCGCCTGTCGGCCGTGCTCGACTGGGAGATGGCGACGCTGGGTGATCCGCTGGTGGACCTGGGCATCTTCGCGCTGTACTGGGACATCGCCGCCCTTCCCGCCGCGTTCGGCGGCGCGATTCCGAGCGCCGTCGATCCGGCCGCCGGATACCCGCGGTTCGACGAACTCGCCGAGGTGTATGCCCGGCATGCCGGGACGGACCTGCCCGACCTCGGCTGGTACCGCGCCTTCGCGGCGTACAAGCTCGCGGTGATCCTCGAGGGGATCCACTACCGCTTCCGCTCCGGCGACACCGTCGGCGACGGATTCGACGGGATGGGCGCGCTGGTGGAACCGCTCGCCCGCCAAGGACTGGAGGCGCTCTGATGGACTTCGCCCACGACGACACCACTCGGCAGCTGGCAGAACGGGCGCGGGCGTTCGTCGACGAGCACGTGGTGCTCGCCGAGTCGGTGCTGCAGGAGCAGCTGGATGCCACGCCCGGCGAGTGGGCCTTCCGGCCGATCGTGTCGGAGCTGCGGGAGCGTGCCCGTGCGGCGGGGCTCTGGAACCTGTTCCTGCCGGGCGAGCACGGGGCGGGGCTGACGAACCTGCAGTACGCGCCGATCGCCGAGATCACGGGGTGGAGCCCGCGCCTGGCGCCGGTCGCGTTCAACTGCGCGGCCCCCGACACCGGCAACATGGAGGTGCTGCACGACTTCGGCACGCCCGCCCAGCAGGAGCGGTGGCTCGAGCCGCTGCTGGATGCCCGCATCCGCTCCGCGTTCTGCATGACCGAGCCCGACGTCGCCTCGAGCGACGCGACGAACATCGGCACCCGCATCCGCCGCGATGGGGACTCCTACGTCGTATCGGGCCGCAAATGGTGGTCGACGGGGGCGATGAACCCGGATGCCGCGATCTTCATCGTGATGGGCAAGACCGATCCCGACGCCGAGCGGCATCGTCAGCAGTCGATGATCCTCGTGCCCCGCGACGCCCCCGGCGTGCGCGTGGAACGGGCGCTGACGGTGTTCGGCTACGACGATCGCGACCACGGGGGGCACGCCGAGGTCGTCTTCGACGACGTGCGGGTGCCGGCCGAGAACCTGCTCGCGGGGGAGGGCGACGGATTCGCGATCGCGCAGGCGCGGCTGGGGCCCGGTCGCATCCACCACTGCATGCGGGCGCTGGGCATGGGCGAGCGGGCGCTGGCGCTGATGACCGACCGGGCGAACGAGCGCGTCGCTTTCGGGCGCACCCTGGGGGAGCAGGGGGTGATCCGCGAGTGGGTCGCCGAGGCGCGGATCGAGCTGGAGGCGCTGCGGCTGCTCGTGCTGAAGACCGCGTGGCTCATGGACACCGTCGGCAACCGCAAGGCGATGACCGAGATCCAGGCGATCAAGATCGCGGTGCCCCGCGCGGTGCAGCGGATCCTCGACCGGGCGATCCAGGTGTTCGGCGGGGCCGGGGTGTCGCAGGACACCCCGCTGGCGGAGCTCTTCGCCGGCGTCCGCACCCTGCGCATCGCCGACGGCCCCGACGAAGTGCATCTGAACAGCCTCGGCCGCGCCCAGCTGCGCTCGCGAGTGAGTATTCGCGGTGCCGAGTGAGTATTCGCGCTCGCGAGTGAGTATTCGCATCGCCGAGTGAGTATTCGACAGAAGTTCCATTCAACGACGAAAGGACCATCGTGACCCACCGACCCGACTCCGCCATCGACGACCCGGGCTACGCGACGCTGTCGGTCGCGAGCATCCTCGCCGAATCCGCGCGCCGTCACTCTGACCGCCCGGCGCTGCTCTTCGCCGGCACCACCACGACCTATGCGCAGCTGTGGGACGAGGTGCGCGCGTACGCGGGCGCCCTGCGCGACCGTGGCATCCGCGCCGGCGACCGCGTCGCGATGATCGTGCCGAACGTGCCCGATTTCGCCCGCGTGTACTACGCCGCGCTCTCGCTCGGCGCCGTCGTGGTGCCGGTGCACCTGCTGTTCAAGGCCGACGAGATCGCGTACGTGCTGCGGGACGCCGAAGCGGACCTCTTCGTCGTCGCCGCGCCGCTCCTCGGCGAGGCGATTCCGGCGGCGGCGGCCACCGGCATCCCCGTCGTCACGGTGCTGCTGCCCGCCGGGACTCCGTCACCGGTCGGCGACCTGCCGCGTCTGGAGGACGAGGCCGCCGCAGCGACCCCCATCGAACGGCACACCGCGACGCGGCCGAGCGATGCCGCGACGATCCTCTACACCAGCGGCACCACGGGAACCCCGAAGGGCGCCGTCGGCTCACACCTCGCGCTGGTGGAGCAGGTGCACTGCACCCTCATCGACTCGTTCAACCTGCACTCCGGCGACATCGTCTTCGGTGGGCTGCCGCTGTTCCACACGTTCGGTCAGACCGCCGTGATGAACATGGCGTTCCGCGTCGGGGCGTCGATCATCCTGCTGCCGCGTTTCGACGCCGACGACGCGCTCGCCCTCATGGTCGCCCATGGCGCGACGGTGTTCACCGCCGTTCCGACGATGTACGTGGGGATGCTGGAGGCCGCCCGCCGCAGCGACGCCCGGCCGCCGCTGCGGTACGCCGTCTCGGGCGGCGCCGCCCTGCCGGTCGCCGTGCTCGAGGCGTTCCGCGACGCGTTCGGCGCGGACGTGCACGAGGGGTACGGACTGACCGAGACGGCGCCGATCGTGTCGTCGAACGCGCTCGTGGAGCCGATCCGCCCCGGCACCGTCGGGCGTCCCCTCTGGGGCGTCGATGTGGCGATCGCCGACGCCGAGCAGGAGGAGCGGGTGGAGCTCGTGGACGACCCGGACGCGCTCGGCGAAGTCGTCGTGCGGGGGCACAACCTGTTCAAGGGGTATCTCGGTCGCCCGGATGCCACCGCGTCGGCGATCGTCGACGGGTGGTTCCGCACGGGTGACCTCGGGCGGTTCGTCGATGGGGTGCTGACGATCGTGGACCGCAAGAAGGACATGATCGTGCGCAGCGGCTACAACGTGTACCCGACCGAAGTGGAAGCCGTGATCGCGCGGCATCCTGCGGTCGCGGTCGCTGCCGTGTTCGGCGTGCCGGACGACCTGCGCGGGCAGGAGGTGCACGTGGCGGTCGTGGCGCACGACGGGCACAGCGTGGATGCCGAGGAGCTGATCGCGTTCACGCGGGACCGGATCGCGGCGTACAAGTACCCCCGGGCCGTGCATGTGGTGGCGGAGCTCCCGCTCGGCGGAAGCGGCAAGGTGCTGAAGCGGGAACTGGTCGCGCAGTTCTCGCCCGCGCCGGCGGCGGCTGCCGAGTGAGGGTGCGCGCTCGCGAGTGAGTATTCGCGGTCGCGAGTGAGTATTCGCGGTCGCGAGTGAGTATTCGCGTCGTCGAGTGAGTATTCGCGTCGACGAGTGAGTATTCGCGGTGCCGAGTGAGTATTCGCGTCGCCGAGTGAGTATCCGGGGTGCCGAGTGACCACTCACCCGACGGCGCGCTCTCCACAACACCGAGCACACGCCCGATAGTCCACCGATGCCATCCCGGCATCCGCGCGCCAGCCGGCATCCGCGTCACCATCGACGCATGACACTCGAGATCATGCCTGCCGACCTGCAGGCGTCCGAACAGTTCGCGCGGGAGCAGGCGCGCTTCGAGGTCCGGCAGCGTCTCGCTCGGGGGACGCTCGTCCGCCTGCACGGTCAATGGGAGCTGACGGCGCAGGAGTACGCGTCCCTCTACGCGGAGGAGCGCCATCGCATCGAGGTCGCGAGTATCGCGCGTGCCATGCGCACGGATGTCGCCGTCGTCTCGTACGCGAGCGCGGTCGCCGTCCACGGGCTGCCGCTCTTCCGCACCCGGCCGCGACGCGTGCACGTGACCATGCGCGCCGGCGCGGCGACCCGGTCGCATCCCGCCGTGTTCCGGCACCGCGATTCGCTCCCGGAAGAGGACGTCGCCTCCGTTGGCGGCCTGGCGGTGACGTCGCTCGAGCGGACCGTCGTCGATGCGATTCGCGTGCTGCGGCTCGAGGCCGCCCTGGCCGTCGCCGATGCCGCGCTTCATCGCGTCGCGTGGGACGACAGCACTCGTCAGTACGACGAGTATGCCGCCGACCGGATGCTGATGCGCTTGTGGCAGCGCCTGTTCCGGATGCCGGGAGCCCGCGGCATCCGTCAGGCGCGCTGGGTGCTCGAACTCGCCGACGGCCGCGCCGATGGCCCCGGCGAATCGGTCGGGCGCCTGTACCTGCTCCTCCTCGGGTTCGCGAGGCCCCGGCTGCAGGTCGCGGTGCCAGGGCCCAACGGCAGTGTCTACCGAATGGATGCCGCGTTGGACGACGTCGGGGTCTGGTGGGAATTCGACGGGATCGGGAAGTACCTCGACCCGGGGATGACCGGCGGCCGCGACCCGAGTGAGATCCTCGAGCGGCAGCGCCGTCGGCAGGAGTGGGTGACCGCGACCACAGGGTGGCCCTTCGCCCGTTGCCAGTGGGCGCACCTCGAGTCGCTCACCGCCTTCGCGCTGAAGCTGCAGGCCGACGAGGTTCCTCTCCCTCGTGCCCATGTGCTCCCGCTGTGACGAGTGCCGAATACTCACTCGGCACCGCGAATACTCACTCGGCACCGCGAATACTCACTCGGCGACCGCACCCAAAACGAAGAGGGCCGCGACGCGTGTCGCGTCGCGGCCCTCTCCCCGCGGGTCAGGCGCCGGGGACCCCGGCGCGCGGCCCTCTCCCCGCGGGTCAGGCGCCGGGGACCCCGGCGCCTGACAGCGGCACCGGCTGCGGGTCCACGGCCGACACGCTGCCGTCACGCACCTCGTAGGTCGCGTCGATGTAGTCCTGCACCCCCTGATCCACCGTCGTGATGCCGACGCCCAGGTACGCGGCGTGGCTGTCGGGACCGAACGCCAGCGGCAGGATGCCGTTGCCGACGAGGTCGCCGGACTGCACCGCCTCGACGAGCGCCTCCCGCGTCGGGTTCTCGCCCGCCGCGGCCAGCGCCTCGGCGAAGACGTACCCCACGCTCATGCCGAAGATCGTGTTGCCGTCGAAGGGAGCGTCGCCGTTGTACTCCGTGTTGATCTCGCGGAAGAGGTCGACCCACTCGTCGTCGGCCATCGGCAGGTAGTTCGTTCCGGTGAAGCCCTGCAGCAGCTTCGGGGCCATGTCCTCGCCGAGGTAGCCGACGAGGGTGGGGTAGTCGGCGCCCGACGAGGAGCCGAACCACTGCGGGAACCAGCCCAGCTGCGCCGCGGTTCCCACCGCGAGCGCTGTGAACCCGTTGATCGTGGCGAGGGTGACGATGTCGCATCCGGCCGCCTGCAGCGCGCCGATCTGCGCGGTGACGTCCTGGTTCGACACCGAGTACCGCTGCACCTCGGTGAGGCCGTCGGCGCCGAGGGCCATCTCGAGGCCCTCGAGGAACTCGTCGCCGAAGTCGTCGTCCTGACCGAGCATGCACACGGCCGCGTCGGGGAACTCGTCGGCCGCGTACTGGCCGAGCGCCGCGCCCTCAACGACGTAGTCGGCGTTGAAGCCGAACGTGTTCGGGTAGGTCTCGGGCTGGTTCCAGGCGGTCGAGCCGGATGCCACGAACAGGTCGGGCACCGAGTTCTGATCGAGGAAGTCCAGCACGGACTGGTGGGTCGCCGTGCCGAGGCCGTTGAGGATCGCGAAGACCTCGTCCTGCTGCACGAGCTCCCGCACGACCGTCTGCGAGTTGGCCGGGTTGTACCCGTCGTCCTTCACGATGTACTCGATCGTGCGCCCGTTCACCCCGCCCTGGTCGTTGAGGTAGTCGAAGTACGCGTTCGTGGCGGCGGAGATCGACGAGTAGCCGGCGGCGGCCGGGCCGGTCAGCGGCATGTGGGTGCCGACGGTGACGGTCGTGTCGGTCACGCCGGTGGTGTCGCCCGCGGGCTCGTCGTCACCGCCTGCCGCCGGTGCCGAGGGGGTGCTGCAGGCCGCGAGGCTGACAGCAAGGGCGGATGCCGCGATCAGACCGCCCGTGCGACGGGCGGCAGAGCGCAGCGTCGAGCTCTGTTGGGACATGGGATCACCTTTCAATCGGGATGGTGCGGGAAGAGTCGGAGGATGCCGTGGCGTCGGGTGCCGAGGTGGCAGAAGGCAACGGCGCGTCGGCCCCCGCGCCTGCCGAAGACCGCGCGGTCGTCGCGGAGCCTGCCGCCCCGGAAGCGACGGACCCGGAACCCCGCCGTCGCCAGGTGCCGGCGAGGCCGGCCAGCCCGTCGGGGCGCAGGATCATGACGGCGATCAGCAGTGCGCCGAAGACGAGGAGGGAGAGGTTGCCCGACAGCCGCTGCTCGAGTTCGCGGGGCAGGTCGAGGGCGCCGGCACCTGCGCCGAGGGCCCAGGGCAGCACCACGATCACGACCGAGCCGATCGCGGCGCCGCCGATGCTTCCGAGCCCGCCGAGCACCGCGGCCACAACCAGCAGCAGCGAGAATGCCAGCGTGTAGCCACCGGGGCCGACAGACTGCGTGATGAAGCACAGCACCGCACCGCCGGCGCCGGCCGCGGCGGCGCTGAAGGTGAACGCCGTCACCTTGACGTGCCGGGCGGGAACGCCGTTCAGCCGCGCGGCCGTCTCGTCGTCACGGACGGCCCGCATCCGAAGTCCCAGGGCGCCCCGGCGCACGAGGGCGAGGGCGGTGACGACGACGGATGCCACGATGATCGCGACCCACGCCTGCCACTGCTCCAGTGCGATCAGCCGCTCCAGCGCCGTCGGCACCGGGTTGTAGGCCGTCTGCAGTCCCTGATCGCCCCGGAAGACGCCCGACCAGACGCTCGTGATGGCGGGGACCGCGATGACGAGGGCCAGGGTGAGGCCCGCGAGGTAGGGGCCGTGCAGCCGCGCGGCGGCGAGGCCCAGGAGCAAGCCCAGCAGGCACGCGATCGCGACCCCGGCCACGAGGGACATGACGAAGCGCGGCACCCCGTCGACGCCGGCATCCGTCAGCGCGTTCGAGGTGAGGGCGTAGCCGTAGCCGCCCGCCGCCATCAGCGCCGCGTGGCCGAGCGACAGCTGCCCGCTCAGTCCGATGAGCAGGCTGAGCCCGGCGACGGCGCAGAAGTACGCGGCGGCGGTGGCGAGCTGGAAGTTGCGGAACGGGTCGAGCAGGAACGTGCCGCCGAGCGCGAGCACCGTGAGCAGAGCGGCGATCGTCAGCACGCGGGGCGTGCCGGTGAGGCCGGGGAACAGGCGGGGACGGGTGGCGGCGTTCATGCGGTACGCGCCTGTCGCATCGAGAAGACTCCGCCCGGTTTGATCAGCAGCACCGCCACCAGCAGCACGAGCACGCCGATGGGCGCCACCGTCGAGCCGAGGTATCCGGTCACGAGGCTCATCACCACGCCCACCACCAGGCCGCCCAGAAGCGCCCCGATCGGGGAATCGAGCCCCCCGACGACGGCGACGGTGAAGGCGTAGACGAAGAGGATGTCGGTGGAGTGGGGGTTGAGCCCCAGTTCGGTGGGGATCAGCAGCAGCGCCGCGAGCGCGGCCACCGCGGCCGAGAGCATCCAGCCGATCGTCACCATCCGGTCCACGCGCACCCCGAGCAGGCGCGACACCTCGGGCGCGAAGGCGGAGGCGCGCAGCTGCAGGCCGAGCGAGGTGCGGGTGAACAGCAACGCCAGGATCCCCATGACCGACAGCGCCACCACCAGCACGAACAGGTCGTAGGGAGACAGCAGCGGCACCCCGCCGACGAAGATCGGCGCCTCGTCGAACGGCGCCGCCATCGGCCGGTACTGCGGGCCGAAGAAGATGCCCAGCAGCGACTGCAGCACCATCACCAGCCCGATGGCGATGATGATGCCCGCCAGGGGAGAGCGGTGCGGCGCGTGACGCATGAGGCCCCGTTCGACGACGAACCCCATCGCGGCACCGCCGAGCACCCCGGCGGCGAGGCCCGCCGCGTACGAGCCCGTCAGGGCGGTGACGGCGAAGGCCAGGTACGTCGCCACCAGCGCCATAGCGCCCTGGGCGAAGTTGATGATGCGCGCTGCGCGCCAGATGAGCACGAGCGACAGGGCGAACAGGGCGAAGATCGCGCCGCGGGCGAGGCCGGTGGCGAGCAGGAAGGCGAGTCGGTCCATCAGAATCCCAGGTAGGCGTGGCGCAGGGCGGTGTCGTCGGCGAGGGTGGATGCTGCGGCATCCGCCACGACGCGTCCGAGGTCGAGCACGACCCCGCGGTCGGCGATCGACAGGGCGCTGGTGATGTTCTGCTCGGCCAGCAGCACGGTCATGTCATCGCGGGCGGCGGCGTCACGGAGCGTCGCCATCAGCTGGGCGACCACGAGCGGCGCGAGCCCCAGCGACGGCTCGTCGAGGGTCAGCACGCGGGGACGCGAGACCAGTGCCCGCCCGAGGGCCAGCATCTGGCGCTCACCGCCGGAGAGTTGATGGCCGTCGGCGGAGCGGCGGCGGGCGAGGGGTTCGAACAGGTCGTAGATCTCGGCGATCGCCGTCTCGCGCGCGCGGCCGCGGTGGCGCCACAGCGCCCCGAGGCGCAGGTTCTCGTCGACCGTCAACTCCGCCACGACGCTGCGACCCTCGGGGACCTGGGCGATGCCGCGGCGGGCGCGGTCCTCGGGGCTGAGCCGGGCGAGGTCGTCGCCGTCGAGGCGGATGCCGCCCCGCAGCGGCCGCACGAATCCGGCGAGGGCCCGCAGCAGCGTGGTCTTGCCGGCGCCGTTCGCGCCGAGCAGGGCGACGATCTCTCCGGGCTCCAGCGCGAACGAGACGTCGTGCAGCACCGGCTCACCGCCGTAGCCGACGGTGAGGTCGTGGAAGGAAAGCGCGCCGTTCATGCCGTCGCCTTCAGCCCGAGGTACGCCTCTTCGACAGCGGGGTCGGTGCGCACCTCGTCGGGGGTGCCGCGGGCGATCACGCGCCCGAAATCCAGCACGACGACGCGGTCGGCGACCGACATGACGAAGTCGACGTGGTGCTCGACCAGCAGCACGGCGCAGCCGGCGTCGGCCGTGGCGCGGACGGTTCTCGCGAGGGCCGCGATGTCGTCGTGGCCGAGGCCGCCGGCCGGTTCGTCCAGCAGCAGCAGGCGGGGGTCGGTGACGAGGGCGCGGGCGAGGGCGACGCGCTTGCGCACCGGGTACGGCAGCGCCGCGACGGGAAGGTCGGCCACGTCGAGCAGATCGTGGGTGGCGAGTTCGGTGGTCACGCGGGCGGCGGCATCCTTGCGGGTGCCGGGGGCGCTCAGCGGGACGGCGACGTTCTCGCGCACGGTGGCGCCGTCGAACAGGCCCAGCCCCTGCAGCGTGCGGGCGACGCCGCGGCCGGTGAGGGCGGACGTGCGCGGCGGGATGGGTCGGCCGTCGAGCAGGATGGCGCCCCGGCTGCGCACGAGGGCGCACACCGCGTTGAACACGGTGGTCTTGCCGGCGCCGTTGGGTCCGATGAGGGCGACGACCTGGCCGGCTTCGACGTCGAACGCCACCTCCTGCAGGGCGGTGAGGCCGCCGAAGGTGACGGTCAGGTCGGTCACGGCGAGCCGCGGAGCGGGTGTGGCAAGGGTGGACATCGGCACCTCTTCGTGTCGGGTGGCCCCACTGTACCTCATAAACCGACCAGCCGGTATGTTGCGTTCGAAAGGCGGCGGATGCGGTGCGGCGGCCGCTATTTGTGGGGGATTCCGGTGACCATGCCGCCGTCGACGACGAACTCGGCGCCGCTGGTGAACCGCGATGCGTCGGAGGCGAGGAAGACGATCGTGCCGGCGACGTCGTCGGGGGTGCCGGGCCGGCCCAGCGGGATGTCGATGCGCGCGGGGTCGATGCGCGTCGTCATGTCGGTGAGGATGAGGCCCGGGTGCACGGAGTTCACGCGGATGCCACGGGGGCCGAGCTCCACGGCGAGCGATTTCGTGAGCCCCCGCACCCCGAACTTCGCGGCGGTGTACCCGTGCAGGCCAGGGCTGCCGCGCAACCCCTCCACCGACGAGATGTTCACGATCGACCCGCCGCCGCCGGCGGCCATCGCCGGCACCGCCGCGCGGCAGCCGAAGAAGGTGCCGGTGAGGTTCACCGCGATCACGGCATGCCACTTGGCCGTGGAGTAATGCTCGATGGGGGCGGCGTTGGCGATGCCGGCGTTGTTGACGAGCACGTCGAGTGCGCCGAATCGCGCCAGGGCCACCGCGACGGCGGCATCCCACTCGGCCTCATCGGTCACGTCGAGGTGCACGAACGTGGCACGGGGGCCGAGCTCATCGACGAGGGTCGTGCCTTCGTCGTCGAGCAGGTCGGCGACCACCACCGCGGCGCCCGCCGCATGGAGGGCACGCACGTAGGCGGCACCGAGTCCGCGCGCCCCTCCCGTGACGAGGGCGGTGCGGCCGGTGAGGTCGAAGGGCGAGGTCATCGGGCGACCTCGATCACGACCCGCCCGGTGGTCTGCCCGCCCGCGAGCTTCTGGATCGCCTCGGGCGCCCGCTCGAACGGGACCACCTCATCGACGAGCGGTGCGATCGCCCCGGATGCCGCGAGGCGGGTGAGCGCCTCGTGCGCCTCAGCCACGAGGTCGGGGCGACGCTGGGAGTAGAGCGCCCAGTACAGGCCGAGCACGGCGAAGTTCTTCACCAGCGCGACGTTCGTGCGGAGTGTCGGGACCTCGCCGCTGGCGAAGCCGATCACCACGATACGGCCCTCGAAGGCGACGCACCGGGTGGATGCCTCGAACGCCGAACCGCCCACCGGGTCGAAGACGACGTCGGCGCCGTGTCCGTCCGTGATCTCCTTGACCCGTGCCGGGATGTCGTCGACACCGCGCACGAGCACCTCGTGTGCGCCGAGGTCGCGCGCGACCTGAGCCTTCGCCTCGCTGCCGACGACGGCGATGACGTGCGCGCCGGCGGCGACGCCGAGCTGCACCGTGGCCGCGCCCACTCCGCCGGCGGCGGCGTGCACGAGCAGCCACTCGCCCTCCCGCAGGGCGGCCCGCCGGTGCAGGGCGAACCACGCCGTCTGGTACGCGATCATGAGGCCGGATGCCGCGATGTCGTCGAGCGCGCCGGGGGTGGGGTGCAGGTCCTGCGCCGGCAGCACGGCGAGTTCGCTCAGCACGCCGATCTTGCCGCCGACGACGCGGTCGCCGACGGCGAGCCCCTCGACGCCCGGTCCCAGCGCCTGCACGGTGCCGGCGAACTCGATGCCGGGGATGAAGGGCAGGTCGGGCCGCACCTGGTACTCCCCGCGCGAGAGCAGCACGTCGGGGAAGTTGGCGGCGACCGCGGCCACCCGCACGAGCACCTCACCGGCATCCGGAGTCGGATCCTCCACCTCGACGAGTTCGAGGACGTCCTCGGGTTCTCCGTTGCGGGTGACGTGCCAAGCGCGCATGGGCTACTCCTTCGTGGTCCTGATGCTGGTGAGGAAGAGATCGGTCAGCTGCTCGGCCACCTGCGTCGCGGACTCCGGGCCGCCGGGGGAGTACCACTGCGAGAGGTAGTGGACGTCGCTGAAGAAGTGGGCGATGAGTACCGGCACCGGGATGTCGGTGCGGAAGAGGCCTTCGGCGCGGCCGCGCTCGAGGAGCTTCGCGACCTCGTCGTGGTACGCGCGCCGGCGGCGCGTGACCTCCTGCTGGCGGGGGGCGGAGAGCATGTGGGAGCTGCGGAAGAACACCGTGCCCTCGGGGAGGAACTGGATCGAGGTCTCGATGACGTCGACCCCGACTGCGCGCAGCACCTCGTCGACCGCGCCGCCACGGGCGACGATCTCGTCGAGCCGCGCCTTCTGCAGCGTCAGCAGACGGTCGTAGATGCCGAAGAGCAGATCGTCCTTCGACTCGAAGTAGTGGTACATCGCGCCCTTGGTGACGCCGGCGGCTTCGACGATCTGCTGCACGCTGGTGTTGGCGTAGCCCCGCTCGGCGAAGAGGTCGACGGCGGCACGCGTGACGGCATCGGCGACGTTGGTCTGCTTCATGCGTTCATCCTCTCAACCGATCGGGCGCACCGACGCGCCCCCGTCGATGAGGAGGGTCTGTCCGGTGACCCAGGCCGCGTCGTCCGAGAGGAGGAACGCGACGGGGCCGGCGATGTCGGCCGGCTCGCCGAGCCGCCGCAGCGGATACGCGGCGGACGCCTGGTCTTCCCGCCCCTCGTAGAGGGCGCGGGCGAAGCGCGTCTTGACGACGGCAGGGGCGACGGCGTTGACCCGCAGCCCGGGGGCGAGCTCGTCGGCCAGCTGCATCGTCAGGTTGATCAGCGCGGCCTTCGAGATGCCGTAGAAGGCGATGCCGGGGCTCGCCGCCGCCCCCGCGACCGAGGCGACGTTGACGATCGAGCGGGAAAGGCCGGCGGTCACGGCATCCCGGGTCCATTCCAGGGCGCCGATCACGTTGACCTCGAGGATCTTGCGGGCGGCGTCGGGGTCGATCTCGAGCACCGGCCCGTAGACCGGGTTGATGCCGGTGTTGTTGACGAGGTGGTCCAGCCGTCCGTGGGTGGCCGCGATGTGCGCGAAGACCTCGGCGCGGTGAACGGGATCGTCGGCGTGGCCCGCCACGGCCGTCGCCGCGCCCCCCAGGGCGGCGACGGCCTCGTCGAGGGCGTCAGCTCCACGGCCGGTGATGACCACCGACCCGCCTTCGGCGACCAGGCGCTCGGCGATCGCGAACCCGATGCCGCGGCTCGCCCCGGTGATCAGCGAGACAGTGCCCTCGAACCTCTGCATGGCGCCTCCTCGCGCAATGAGCCCGGAACATACCGCCCGGTCGGTTTGACCCTAGCACGCCGCCTCCGAGTGAGTATTCGCGCTGCCGAGTGAGTATTCGCGTCCCCGAGTGAGTATTCACGCTGCCGCCACCGCCGCCGCCACGCCCCGCGCACCCGCGCCCCAACGCGCACCCGCGCCCCCAACGCGCACCCGCCGCGCGCACCGCGCTGCGCGCCGCAACTCCTCAAGATCGCGGCGGCAGGTCCGCGGGCGGAGGGGATGGCGCCGCTTTCGGCCGATCCTCGAGGAGTTGCGGCACGGCACGGATGGGCCCCGCGGGAGAAGCCCGAGCTCAGGTCACTTCGGGTCGAGGCGCAGCACGTCGGGCGACGAGCCGAGGGTGACGTCGCCCACCACCCGCAGGCTGCGCGCGAGATGGTCGACCTCGGAAACGACCGTGCCCACACGCGTGCGGTCGCTGCAGACGGCCGTGAGCGTCACGAAGTGGGTGCCGGTGTCCCACGTGTAGCTGAGGAAAGGCGGCGTCTTGTCGTCGGCCGGCAGCGTCATCGCGAGCTTCTCACCGACGCCCAGGTAGGGGTTCGGGAACGACTCGGTGTCGTCGTACTCCATCGGCATCGATGCGCGGGCGGCGCGCAGCTGCGGCGTCGCCTGCTGCAGCTGCGCCATCGCGACCAGCAGCTCGGGGTCGTCCTTCCACACCCACACCAGCACTCGGCCGTCGGCCTTGCGCATGAGCAGCGGTGCCGCCTGGCTCACCGCCCAGGCCGCGAAGCCGCTGGCGGGGCGTGCCGACGCGCCGAGGGCCGCGTTCGCCCGGTCCATCAGCATGCGGATCGCCGCTTTGCGGTGGCGGCGGCCCTTGAACCCCAGCGATCCGGTCACGGGGACCCAGCGGGCGGGATCGGCATCGGCCTGCAGTCGGGACATGCACCCAGGGTAGGGGGGATGCCGCCGAGGGGCGCTGTGCGTCGGCAGGGAGTGGCGCGCTTTCCGGTTCCTGTGGGCTGCTCGGGTAGAGTGGGGCCGCGCCGCCAGACCCCGCGGCACGACGCAGAGATAGGCAGCCACCCTCCGTGACTTCCCCCGCGACACCCGAACCCGAGCCCGAAGCAGCACCTGCCGGCATTCGGCGTCCCCTGAAGATCGTCATCGGATGCGACACCTTCGCGCCCGATGTGAACGGGGCTGCGCGCTTCGCCGAGCGCCTCGCCGCCGGCCTCACCACCCGCGGCCACGAGGTGCACGTCGTGGCACCCGGCCGCAAGTACAAGCGCGTACCACCCGCGACCGAGGTGATCGAGGGCGTGCCGCTCACCGTGCACCGGCTGCCGTCACTGCGCTGGCCTCCGCACGACTGGCTGCGCTTCGTCTGGCCGTTCCGCTCGAAGCACTACGCCCGCAAGGTGCTGGATCAGGTGCGCCCCGACGTCGTGCACATCCAGTCGCACATCGTCATCGGGCGAGGCCTGGCACGCATCGCCACGCAGCGCGGCATCCCCGTTGTCGCCACGAACCACGTGATGGCCGAGAACATCCTCGACTTCACGACCCTGCCGCCGTTCCTGGACAAGGTCATGCTGAAGGCCGCGTGGGACGACGCCTCACGCACCTTCGCCCTGGCGCGGGCGGTCACGACGCCCACCCGCCGCGCGGCGGACTTCCTCGAATCCACGATCGACATCACCGGGGTCATCCCGATCAGCTGCGGACTGGATGCCGCGAACTACACGCCCGCTCTCGAGCCGCGCAGCGTCAACCGCATCCTCTTCGTCGGTCGCCTCACCTCCGAGAAGCACATCGACACGCTGCTGAACGCCGTCGCCCGCCTCGACCCGGCGCTCGAGGCGACGGTGGACATCGTCGGCGGCGGGGACCAGCGCAAGGCGCTGGAGGCGCTCGCCGCACAGCTCGGGTTGTCCGCTCGCGTGATCTTCCACGGACACGTCGACGAGGACGAGCTGCGGTCGCTGTACACCCGGGCCAGCGTCTTCGCGATGCCGTCGATCGCCGAGCTGCAGTCCATCGCGACCATGGAGGCGATGGCTTCGGGGCTTCCCGTCGTCGCCGCCGACGCCCTCGCGCTGCCGCACCTCGTGCAGGACGGCGTCAACGGCTGGCTGTTCCGCCCGCAGGACCCCGACGACCTCGCCGCGAAGCTGACCCGCGTACTCTCGGCATCCCCGGAGGACTTCCTCGCCATGCAGCGCGCGTCGCTCAAGGGCGTCGAGATCCACGACATCGCCCGTACCCTCGACACGTTCGAGGCCCTGTACCGGGGCGAGCCGGTCAAGCCGTGAGCAGGCCGGAGGCCGCCGACCGCGGCATCCGTCTGTTCTTCGACGCCCGCTACATCCGCACCGACTTCCACGACGGCATCAGCCGCTACTCCGCCGAGCTCGCCGCGGCCGTGCACGAAGCCGCTGCGGATCGAGGGGTCGAAGTCACCTACCTCATCCACGACGAGGCCCAGCGGCCGCTGCTTCCCGAGGGCGCCCAGACCCTGGCGATGTCCGCTCCGACGTCGTGGCGGGAGCCGTTCGCCGCGCGGCTGCTCAACCGCTTCGCGCCCGACGTGGTGTTCTCCCCGATGCAGACGCTCGGCTCGAGGGGACGGCGGTACCGCCTCATCCTCACCCTGCACGACACCATCTACTACCGTCACCGCACGCCTCCGCGGGATCTGCCGGCGCCGATCCGGCTCGGGTGGCGGCTGTTCCACCTCAGCTACGTGCCGCAGCGGATCACACTGAACGCCGCCGATGTCGTGGCGACCGTCAGCGAGACCAGCCGGCGCCAGTTCGCCGACGTGAGCCTGACGAAGCGGCCCGTCGTGGTGATCCCCAACGCGCCGCAGCGGCTGGCTGCGCTGCTGCCGGGCGGCAGGGCCGACGTGAAGACGGACGGGCCGGTGCGCAACCTCGTCTACATGGGCTCGTTCATGCCCTACAAGAACGTCGAGACGCTGGTGCGGGCGATGCGGCTGCTGCCCGGCCGCACGCTGCACCTGCTCTCGCGCATCACCCCGGCACGCCGAGCCGAACTGCAGGCGCTCGCCGGCGAGGGCGCCGTCGTCTTCCACAACGGCGTGACGGATGCCGCGTACGCGGCGGCGCTCGCAGACCGCGCGGTGCTCGCCTCGACGAGTCTCGACGAGGGGTACGGTCTGCCGCTGGCGGAGGCCCTCGCCCTGGGCGTGCCGGCGGTCGTCACCGACATGGAGATCTTCCACGAGGTCGCCGGCGACGGCGCCGTCTATGTCGACCCGCACGACGAGAAGGCCGTCGCCGCCGCTGTGACGTCGCTGGACGACGACGCCGTGCGCGCCGGCGTGATCGCGGCGGGCGCCGCGCACATCGCGCGGTTCTCGTGGGAGCGCTCGGCAGACGCGCTGCTGGACACCGTCACCACGCTCGCGCGCGGCTGAGGGTCGGCGCGCGCCTGCGGGTCACGGCAGTCGGGCCGGGTCGGTCGGCACGCGGCGATAGCCGTCGCGCCGGAGCTCGAGGGCCGTGGCGGTCAGGGCCACGACGCCGAGGGCGGCGATGAGCAGGATGGCGATCATGGCAGTGACGCTACGTCCGTGGCAGAACTGCCACTAGTGGCAGGCCGGTCGCCACGCGTAGCATTCCTGCCATGAACACTGTGGCGTGCGTCGTGCAACCGGGGTTCGCCCCGTTCGAGTTCGGCGTGGCGTGCGAAGCCTTCGGGCTGGATCGCACCGACGATGGCATCCCCAAGTTCGACTTCCGGGTCGTCACGGCGGAGCCGGGCGCGATCCCGTCGAAGCTGGGCTTCTCGATCAACGTCGATGCGGACCTGGCGTTCGCCGACGAGGCGGACCTCGTGGTGATCTCGCCGGTGCCGCGGGAGTGGTGGCATCGCAGCGACCCGCGCGTGCTCGATGTCGTGCGCCGAGCGGTCGCGCGCGGCGCGTGGGTGCTCAGCGTCTGCAGCGGCTCGTTCGTGCTGGCCGATGCCGGCGTGCTGGACGGGCGGCGCGCGACGACGCACTGGATGTACGCCGACGACATGGCGCGCATGTACCCGCTCGTCGAGGTCGACCCGGACGTGCTCTACGTGCAGGACGGGCGCATCATCACCAGCGCCGGCACGGCGGCGGGGTTGGATGCCTGTCTGCATCTGCTGCGGCAGGAGCTCGGGGCAGAGATGACCAACACGATCGCGCGCCGCATGGTGGTGCCGCCCCAGCGCGACGGTGGTCAGGCCCAGTTCATCTCCCGGCCGCTGCCGGTGGCCGCCGGTGACTCGCTGGCGCCGGTGAGCGACTGGATGGTGGCGAACCTGCGCGAGGACCTCACGGTCGAGCAGCTCGCCGCCCGCGCGCACATGTCGCCGCGCACCTTCGCCCGCCGCTTCAAGGCCGACTTCGGAGCGACCCCTGCCGCGTGGCTGGGCCGACAGCGGCTGATCCACGCGCAGCGGCTGCTGGAGAAGACCGACTTCGGCCTGGACCGCATCGCCGACGAGTCGGGGTTCGGGTCGGCCGCGGTGCTGCGGCAGAACTTCGCCCGCACCCTGGGTATGACGCCGACGGCGTATCGCCGGCGGTTCAGCTGTGCGCGCTCCGAGGCTGCGCCCGCCGCCTGAGCCGCGCGTCCGCGGCGGGCCGGTGCCCCGTTGCCGTTGCCGTTGCCGGGGCCCTTGCGCTGCCGTTGCCGTTGCCGGTGCCGGGGCCCCGTTGCCGTTGCCGGGGCAAGGGGATCTGCCCGGATGCGGTGATTTCTCGGCATCCGGCTCCTCGTTCCGGCAGATCTCCTTTTTTCGGGCGACCGAGGGGATACATTTCGGGCGACCGAGGGATGCCGGTTCGCCCGCCTCCCCTCGACCTATCGACCCCCGGATGATAAACTTGAGTCACGCAGGCTCAAGTTTGGGCCCCACGGATTTCAGGAGAACGAATGAACGCGACGCAACAGCCCGGTCAGGAGGAGCAGCAGAGCGCCCTCGAGCAGTTCGGCATCAACCTCACCGACCGCGCCCGCCAGGGCAAGCTCGACCCGGTCATCGGCCGTGACAGCGAGATCCGCCGCATCAGCCAGGTGCTCACCCGCCGCACGAAGAACAACCCCGTGCTCATCGGCGAGCCCGGCGTCGGCAAGACCGCCGTCGTGGAGGGGCTCGCCCAGCGAATCGTCGCCGGTGACGTCGCCGACTCGCTCAAGGGCAAGGAGCTCGTCGCCCTCGACATCTCCGCGCTCGTGGCCGGGGCGATGTACCGCGGCCAGTTCGAGGAGCGCCTCAAGAGCGTGCTCAAGGAGATCACCGAGTCCGAGGGTCGCGTCATCACCTTCATCGACGAGCTGCACGTGCTGATGGGCGCCGGCGGCGGGGAAGGCTCCGTCGCGGCATCCAACATGCTCAAGCCCATGCTCGCCCGCGGCGAGCTGCGCCTCATCGGCGCCACGACGCTCAACGAGTACCGGGAGTTCATCGAGAAGGATGCCGCGCTCGAGCGCCGTTTCCAGCAGGTGTACGTCGGCGAGCCGAGCGTCGAGGACACCATCGCGATCCTCCGCGGCCTCAAGGAGCGCTACGAGGCGCACCACAAGGTGGCCATCGCGGATGCCGCGCTGGTGGCGGCGGCATCGCTGTCGAACCGGTACATCCCCTCGCGACAGCTGCCGGACAAGGCGATCGACCTGATCGACGAGGCCGCGTCGCGCCTGCGCATGGAGATCGACTCCGCCCCGCTCGAGATCGACGAGCTCCGTCGGCATGTCGACCGGTTGGGGCTTGAGGAGCTGGCGCTGAAGAAGGAGAAGGATGCCGCCTCGAAGGAGCGCCTCGCGGCCCTGCGCGAAACCCTCGCCGCCGAGCGTGAGAAGCTCGCCGAGCTGCAGGCGCGGTGGGAGCGCGAGCGTGCCTCGCTCAACCGCGTCGGCGACCTCAAGACCCGGCTGGACGCCGCCCGCGTCGAGGCCGAGCGCGCACAGCGCGAGGGGAACCTCGAGCGTGCGTCGCGGCTGCTGTACGCCGAGATCCCGGCGCTCGAGCGTCAGGTGATGGAGGCCGAGCGCGCCGAAGGTGCCGAGGGCGAGCGCATGGTCGGCGACCAGGTGACCGACGAGGACATCGCCGCCGTCATCTCGGCGTGGACCGGCATTCCGCTCGGCCGCCTGCTGCAGGGCGAGACCGAGAAGCTGCTGCACCTCGAGCGGGAGCTGGGCAAGCGCATCATCGGTCAGCGGGATGCCGTCAAGGCGGTGTCCGACGCCGTACGTCGCTCGCGCGCAGGCATCAGCGACCCGAACCGGCCGACCGGGTCGTTCCTGTTCCTGGGTCCCACCGGTGTGGGAAAGACGGAGCTCGCCAAGGCGCTGGCGGAGTTCCTCTTCGACGACGAGCACGCCATGGTGCGCATCGACATGTCGGAGTACGGCGAGAAGCACTCCGTCTCGCGGCTGGTCGGTGCCCCTCCCGGGTACATCGGCTACGAGCAGGGCGGGCAGCTGACCGAAGCGGTGCGCCGGCGCCCGTACTCGGTGGTGCTGCTGGACGAGGTGGAGAAGGCGCACCCCGAGGTCTTCGACGTGCTGCTGCAGGTGATGGACGACGGGCGCCTGACCGACGGCCAGGGACGCACGGTCGACTTCAAGAACGTGATCCTCATCCTCACCTCGAACCTCGGCTCGCCGATCCTCATCGACCCGACCCTGTCGTTCGAACAGAAGAAGGAGCAGGTGCTGGCGCTCGTGCGCCAGGCGTTCCGGCCCGAGTTCGTCAACCGTCTCGACGACGTCGTGGTGTTCCAGGCGCTGACCGAGGACGACCTGTCGCAGATCGTCGAGCTGTCGGTCGACGCGCTGCAGCGCCGCCTGAAGGACCGCCGCCTGACCCTCGCCGTCACCCCCGACGCCCGGGCCTGGCTCGCCGAACGGGGCTACGACCCGCTGTTCGGGGCGCGGCCGCTGCGCCGGCTCATCCAGTCCGAGATCCAGGACCGCCTGGCGATGGCGATCCTCGGCGGCGGGGTGCGCGACGGCGACCTGGTGCGCGTGGACGTCGCCGCGGACGGCTCGTCTCTCGTGTTGACCAGTGCGGGGCCGGCGGACACGCCCACCGCTGACGACGACGTGATCGAGGCCGAGCTGCTCGACGACTGACACGACGACCGGCACATCGGATGCCGCGCCTCCCGGCCAGGGCGGGCGCGGCATGCGGTCGTCGTCGTGAGAGCATCGACGGGTGATCACGCTTCGGGCGCTGTGGGGCGCCTCGCACCCCGGCCCCTCCGTCGTGGTCACGGTGCTCGCGGTGGCGCTCGGAGTCGCTGCGGGACTGGAGCCGTGGCGCATCGCGGTGCTCGGGCTCGCGGTGCTGTGCGGACAGCTCTCGGTGGGGATCTCGAACGACGCGATCGACCGGGACCGCGACCGCGAGGTGGGGCGCACCGACAAGCCCCTCGTGCGGGGCGACGTCTCAGCCCGCACGGCATGGACCGTGGCGGTCGTGGCGGTCGTGGCGGCGCTGGTGCTCTCGGCCCTGCTCGGCGTCGGCATGCTGGCCGCCCACGCCGTCGCGCTCGCGTCGGCCTGGGCCTACAACGCCGGCCTCAAGGCGACACCGCTGTCGATCGCCCCCTTCGTGCTGAGCTTCGGGATCTTCCCATCACTCGCCACGCTCTCCGCCCAGCCGCCCGCGGTCGCCGCCTGGTGGGCGTGGGTCGCCGGCGGCGCGCTCGGCGCCGCCGTGCACCTGACCAACGTGCTGCCCGACCTCGACGACGACCGCCGCACCGGCGTGCGCGGGCTCGCTCACCGCATGGGCGCGCGCCCGGCCGCGGCGCTCGCCGGCATCGCGGTGCTCGCCGGTGCCGGCGCGGTGCTGTGGGGAGCGGCGGATGCCGGGGCGCTCGGCCCGCTCTCGTGGATGCTGTTCGCCGCGGTCGCCGTGCTCGCCCTCGCGACGGTCGCGCGCGTGATCGTTCGGCCGCCCGACCGCACGGTGTTCCGCCTCGTGATGGCCGCCGCCCTGCTCCTCGCGGTGCAGCTGGTGACGTCGCCCCCCAGCCTGGTCCCCTGACCGCTGCCGAGTGAGTATTCGGTCTGCCGAGTGAGTATTCGTCGCGTCGAGTGAGTATTCGTCGCGTCGAGTGAGTATTCGTCGCGTCGAGTGAGTATTCGTCGCGCCGAGTGAGTATTCGCGGGCCCGGGTGAGAGCTGGCGGGCCGGAGCGTCTACTCGCGGGCTCGTGCGCCTGGGCCTGGCGTCAGCCGGCCGCGTCGAACCCCATGGCGTACGCGCGGGCGAACAGCGTTCCGCCCGCCGCCAGCGCGAGACGCATGGCGCGCGACCGGACAGCGTGCGCCGCAGCTCCGACAGGGCGCCCGAGCCCGGTGTTCGCGGACGCCAGCAGCGCCGCCCGCCCGGCCGATCGCACCCGGTCACGCTCCCACGCGGCCAGCTCGGGCTCCGGCGCCGCCCCCTCCCGCACCCAGCGCGCGAGCAGCGGCGCGAGGCCGGCGGCATCCAGCAGCCCCAGGTTCATGCCCTGCCCGCCGATGGGGCTCACCTCGTGCGCGGTGTCGCCGATCGCGAACAGCCGACCGCGACGCAGGTGGGGCGCCACCACGCGGCGGACGCGGAAGGATGCCGCAGCCGTGATCGCCGCCGCTCCCTCGTGCTCACCGCGGGCGGCCAGCGCCGCGCGCAGTCGCGCGAGGCGGGCTGCGTCGTCATCGTCCACGCCCGCGGCGCCCCCGGTGTCCCACGCCACGAATCGGCGACGGCCGTCGGGCAGCGGGAACGACTCGAGCACGCCGCGCTCGTCGAGGTGCACGACCGCCACGGCGGCGTCGTCGCGCGGGGGGACGGTGGCATCCGACATGAGGTAGCGGTCCGGGTATTCTCCGCCGCGCGGCATGCCGGGGCGGAACACCAGCCCCCGAGCACCGGCGCCGCCGGCGACGACGACGAGGGGCGCCGTCGTCTCGAGCGTGCTGTCGTCGTGGGTGGCCCGCACGCGCAGGCGTTCGCCGTCGACCTGGATGCCGCTGACCGCCATCCCGCGCACCGGCGCGGGAGCGCCGACCGCCAGCGCCGCCTCGGTCTCGGGCTGCGGGAGCGTCGCGACATACGGATGCCGCTGCTGCAGCCGGTCGAACCGCACGACGCCGAGCAGCGTCCCCCCGCCCCGCGCCTCGCCCCGGCGCACCTTCACGGCGCGCTCGAGGATGCGCTCGGTGGCGCCACCGGCTTCCAGCGCGGCGAGCACCGGCGCGTGCAGGCCGATCGCCCGTGTTCCGCCGCCGGCCGCCGTGCGCCGGTCCCACAGCGCCGCCTCGACGCCGTGCCGGGCGAGCTCGGCCGCGAGCAAGGTGCCGACGGGACCCGCACCGACGATGAGGACGTCAGGCATGGCCGGATCCGCGGGCGAGCAGGCGGAAGGGAGCCGGGCTGTCCACGTGCCAGACGCGCGCCGCACCCGCACCCGCGGCCGCGGGTTCAAGGGCCCGCTGCAGCTCATCCGGGCGGTAGCTGCGGCGGATCGACCGCAGCCCGTCGGTGTGAAGGAACGTGCCCGGAGCGAGCGGGGCGATCCCGACGGCGTAGAGACCGTACGCGAGGCGTCCGCGGGCGATGTCGGCGTGCAGCACCGGACCGCTCGAGAGCGCCAGCGAATCGGCCGCGAAACCGGCCAGTTCTTCGGGAGTGAGGTGGTGCAGCACGTGGTTGGAGACGACCGCGTCGAAGCGCTCTCCCTCGGCGCGGAGGGCCGTCGAATCGGTACAGCGGAACCGCACATCGTCGCGTTCCCTCGCGCGGGCGACGGCGTGTGCGCGGGTGTCGGGGTCGACGCCCAGCCACTGCACGCGCAGGCCGTCGCGCCGTGCGAGCCCGGCCAGCCGCCCGATGAGGTCGCCGCCCCCGCAGCCGAGATCCAGCACGCGCGCGGGCCGGCCGAGTCCCGCCAGGTGCGGGCGCAGATGCGCGCGGTAGATCCCGCCCCAGCCCGAGACGAGCCGGTTGACGGTGCCGAAACGGCGGAGCGTGGCATCCAATCGACCCGGATCGCACTGCGGGTCGTCCATGAGTTCCCGCAGGGCCGTGTCGCGCTGCCGAAGGCTCACGGGACTTCTGCCGTGCCGCGGGTGACGAGGGCCGACTCGACGGTGAGCCCGGGGCCGAACGCGAGGGTCGCGATGCGTCGGGCGTCGGGGGTGTCGCCGTCGCCGGTGCCGTTGAGGAACTCGCGAAGGATGAACAGGATGGTCGCGCTGGACATGTTGCCGTAGTCGCGCAGGATGCGCCGCGACACCTCCAGGGTGGATGCCGGCAGCTCCAAGCCCGACTCGACACGGTCCAGCACGCTGCGGCCGCCGGGGTGCACCGCCCAGGCATCCACGTCGTCGTCGCCGAGGAACCGGGCGACGACGCCGCGGATCTCGCGTCCGATGATGCGGGGGACTTCTGCGGACAGGACCATCTCGAATCCCTCGTCGCCGACGGTCCAGGCCATGTCGTGTTCGCCGTCGTCGGTCACCGCGGTGCCGAACCGTTCGAGCTCCAGCCACTGCGCGCCGCGCAGGCCTGGATCGGCGCTGACGACCGCGGCAGCGGCGCCGTCGGCGAACACCGATGACGAGACGATCTGCTGCGGGTCGTCGGAGACCCGGAAGTGCAGCGTGCACAGCTCGGCGCAGACGACCAGCACGACCGCCGCCGGATCACCGGCGCAGATGCGGGCTGCCGTGCGCAGGCCGGGAAGGGCGGCCGCACAGCCGACGAACCCGAGGTGGTATCGCTCGACCGTGACCGGCAGGCCGAGGTCGCGCACGAGGCGGTAGTCCGGCCCGGGCGCGAACACGCCGGTGCACGAGACGGTGACGACATGCGTCACCTGGTCGGGGGTGATGCCGGCGCCGCGGAGCGCGGCATCCGCCGCTGCGGCGAACAGGGGAGGGGCCTGCCGGATGTACTCGGCGTTGCGCGCGCCGGTCGACGGCGACAGGATGCGGCCGGTTTCGTCGATCACCGGGATGCCGGAGGGGGTCTCGGGGACCTCGCCCGAGAACTCGGCCAGCACCGTGTGGCGGCTTTCGATGCCGGATGCGTCGAACGCGGCGCCGATCAGGCGCTGGGTGAGGCGGCTGGCGCCGGGCTGGGCGACGAAGAGATCGCGCACATCCTGCTGCGCCAGCCGCGTCGGCGGGACCGCAGTGCCGATCGACAGGACGCTGGTGACCATGGTTCACGATAACCAGCCCGGGTCCCTGGGGGCCCGCACTGGTGCCTGCGGCGTCGGCCGTCTACAGTGTCCGCCGGTTCGGGCGCCGGCGTGCCTCGGATCCCGCGCTCCGCTCTCGAGTGAGTATTCGCGTTCTCGAGTGAGTATTCGCGTGCTCGAGTGAGTATTCGCGTTCTCGGTGTTCGTGGGAGGGCACGCGGATACGAGGGGCCAGGCGCGCGCCCCGGCCCCTCGCGGCGTGCACTCAGGCGTCGGCAGCCAGCAAGTCCGCCAGCGGCAGGCGCACGCGTGGGGCGTTCTCCCGCTCGCGCAGTGGCTCGGGAGCCGACGCGATGTCGCCGAGCGTGCCGACGGCCATGACGGTGACCGGAGCGAGGTCCGAGCCGAGGTCGAATGCCGCGGCCAGTGCATCGCGGTCGAATCCGCCCATCTGATGCGTGTGCAGGCCCGCGGCATGGGCCTGCACCGTGAAGTGCGCGGCTGCCTGGCCCGTGTCGTAGGCGCCCCAGGCGAGAGGCGTGCCGTCGTGGCTGGTGACGGCGGCGAAGACCACCAGTGCGGATGCCGCGCCGGCCCATGCCTGGTTGAAGCCCATCAGCGTCTCCAGGATTGCGGCGTGCTCGGGGGTGCCCCGCCGCGCGACGATGAACCGCCAGGGCTGCGAGTTGTTGGCCGACGGCGCCCAGCGTGCGGCTTCGAGCGCGCTGGCGAGGGCGGCTTCGTCGATGGGGGCCTCGGCGTCGAAGACGCGCGTGCTCCAGCGGGCGGCGAGGACGTCGAGGATGGGGACCTCGGTGATGGCGGTGCGGTCGAGCGTGTCGGTCATGTGATGGTTCCAGGGGGTCTCGGGTTACGTCAGGGACGCCGTCGGCCCTCTCCCTTCAACGATAAGCGGCCCGCGGAACCGGTTCAGACGCGGGCCCCTGGCGGTCGCCCCGCGAATACTCACTCGGCACCGCGAATACTCACTCGGCACCGCGAATACTCACTCGGCACCGCGAATACTCACTCGGCACCGCGAATACTCACTCGGCGCGCAGGCGCTACGGTGACGGGCATGACCATCGCGACCGCAGACCTCTACGACCAGCGCGGCGACGAACTCGACTCCGTCGCCCTCCAATTCCACGACTTCGGCGGCCATACCGCGTTCGACGGCCCGGTTCGCACCATCCGGTGCCACCGCGACAACGCGCTCGTGAAGCAGACGCTCGCGACCCCCGGCGACGGCGCCGTGCTCGTGATCGACGGAGCCGGCTCCCTCGAGTCGGCGCTCGTGGGCGACCGCATCGCGGCATCCGCCGTCGAGAACGGCTGGGCGGGCCTCATCGTGCACGGTGCAGTGCGCGACCGCGAGGCGCTCGCCGCACTTCCCATCGGCATCAAAGCCCTCGGGTCGAACCCCCGCACGAGCGCCAAGGCGGGCGTCGGCGAGATCGACGTGCACGTGACCATCGCCGGCATCGTCTTCGCCACCGGAAAGCACGTCTGGGCCGACGCCGACGGCGTGCTCGTGGAGCGCTGAGGCTCTCGACATCCGCGCGCAGCGGGAGCATGCTGTCGGCATCACACGACAGGGGGACCCATGCTCGCCGACGTGCGCACCTTCAGCAGCTTCTCGGTCGATGACATCGACGCCGCGCTGACCTTCTACCGCGACACCCTCGGCCTCGACGCCGAGATCACGGCCATGGGGATCGTGCAGCTGAACCTCGCCGGCGGAGCGCGTGCCATCGCCTACCCGAAGCAGGACCACCGGCCGGCGGACTTCACGGTGCTGAACTTCGTCGTCGACGACGTGGATGCCGCGGTCGACGACCTCCGCTCCCGCGGCGTCGAGACGAAGATCTACACCGATCCCGACTTCGGCACCGACGAGCGGGGCATCTCGCGGGGCAACGGCGGGCCGGCGATCGCGTGGTTCCGCGATCCCGCCGGCAACGTGCTGAGCGTGCTGCAGGACGTGTGACGCCACGGATGCCGCGACGTCGACCGTCCGGCCGGGATCGCGGCACCGCGGGGACGTCAGGGTGCGAGTGCTGCAGCAGCTCGTTCCACGGCGCGGGGGACGGCCGCCGTGCCGCCCACGACGATGATGCGCGGGGGCTGGAGCCGGGTGATGGCGGCGGCCGTCGGCGCGGGGAGGTAGTCGGGACGCACGAGGAGGACGGGGCTCGCGGATGCGCCCGCGACCGCTGCGGCGGACAGCGCGTCGGCGAAGTCCAGCCCGCTGGCGAGATAGATCGTCCCGCCCGGTGTGGCAGTCGCCGCGGCGACGGCTTCAGCGGTCGCGAAACGGTCGTCGCCGGCCAGGCGCACCACCTCGTCGGCGTACGCCGCGAGTTCAGCGCGGACGCTGTCGTCCACGGCGGCGGGGCCTCCCACGATGACGATTCGCTGCGGGGCGAGCCGCGCGAGTTCTTCGGCCACCACCTCGGGCAGCTCTGAGCGCCCGGTCAAGAGCACGGGGGCGTCGGCGGCGCCCGCGGCGGCCGCGGCGCTCAGGGCGTCGGCAAAGTCGCCGCCTGCGGCGATGTAGGCGTCGGTGGTGCCGGCCGCGAATGTCGACGATGAGACCATCGCCGATGTGTGGAAGCGCGTTTCCCCGTCGAGTCGGACGACGGGCCCAGCGGTGAGCGCGGCCGCCCTCTCGGCCACGGTGTCGTGGATCGCCGCGGTGCCACCCACGATCACGATCTGCTTCGGCTTCAGCCGCTGCAGCTCTGCGGCGATCGCGGCCGGGATGTCGTGGGGCTCGGTGAGCAGCACCGGAGCGCCGGACGCTCCGGCGGCGGCCGCGGCCGAGAGGGCGTCGGGGAACACCTGGCCGCTCGCGAGGTAGACGATGTCGATGCCGGGGGCGTACGTGGCGGCGGAGACGGCGGCGGACGTCTCGTAGCGTGACGCACCCGCCTGGCGCACGACGGGCGTGGGGATTGTGATCCAGCCGCTGCTGACGGTCGCAGGCCAGTGGCCGGCACGGGTTCCCGTCACGGCCACCGTGATGTTCGCCCCGCGGTCGTCCTTCGTCACCTGGTAGCTCTGCCCCGTGGCCCCCGGAATGGAGGCGCCATCGCGTCGCCACTGGTATTGCAGCGTCGCGGCCGGCTGCCAGGTGCCGGCGGATGCCGTCAGCACCCCGCCCACACCCGAGGATCCGCCGATCGTCGGTACCGGTGTCGAAGTGAAGCGCGCGGGCGCAGGCGTGGTCGAGGTCAGGCAGCATCCGTAGTTGTTGATGACGGTCCGTCCTGACAGGTCCTCCCAGCGGCCCTGGTAGGTGGCAGAGCCGTTACGCACCCGGTAGTTTCCGAAGCGCATGCCGTCCACGGGGTAGTAGGGGCGCTGAACGCCGGCGCCGGGCTGGGGCGGGTCGCCGAAGAGGATCGACAGGTGCACGTGAGGCCCGGTCGAGGACCCGCCGCAGGGGAGGGTGGACGCCGCCTCGCCGAGGTACGTGCCGACCGGGACCCACTGGCCGATGAGGTGTTCCTGGGCATTCGCGAGGTGGTAGTACTCCGAGCGCCAGCCGCCGCCGTGGTCGACGCCCAGGAACCACCCGGCGGGGCAGGTGACACGGTAGACGCGTCCGTCGGCGATGGACACGACGCGCTTGTTCGCGCTGGAGCCGGGGGAGAAGTCCACGGCGCCCCATGCGGCGCCGTCGCTGTCGCGGTGCGGCCCACCGGCCGACCAGCGGACACCGCCTTCGAACGGCAGGTGCCACTCGGGCACCGCCATCGCCCGCATGAGGTTCTGCTGCGGCATCGGCAGCGGCTCGTCCCACGGCTCGACGGTCAGCGGCATGGTCGGCCCGTGCGAGGTGTGATCCTCGGGGTCGGTGTGCTCGTCGGGAGTCGGCGTCTCGTCGCCGTGCGGCTCGGGCGCCGGGGCGGGAGTCGTCGGCGCGGGCGCCGGGGCAGGAGTCGTCGTCTCGGGTTCCGGGGCCGTGGGCTGCTCTGTCGCGTCGGGCGTCGGCGTGGGTTCCGAGGTCTGCGTGGGGCCGGGGATGCCGTCGTCCGAGACTGTCGTCGGCATCGGCATGGCGGAGAGCATCGGCTCGGGGGAAGCCGAGGCCGGAGGAGCCACCATGCCGAGACCCAGCGTCACCACCGCGATCGCTGCCGACCTTTGAATCCACGCACGCATGCGCAACCGCCTCTCACCAGGTTCCCTCACCGTATCGCGGGGCCATCGCGGAGCGAGTGGGTTGCGCCGCCTCTGCGGGCTGTGCAACGAAAGCAGGCGCCTGAAACGACGGATGCCGCGACCCGGCCGGTCGGCCGAGATCGCGGCATCCGCTTCCGCTTCGGAACGGGCCGAGGGTGTCAGCCCTTCAGCGCCTCCTTGAGGTGCACGCGGGCGCCCATCCGCAGGATCGAGTTCTCGTAGATCTTCGCGCCCACCCAGATCGCGCCGACGCACGTGACGAGCAGGATCGCCAGCGAGACGAGGGGCTCCCACCACTGCGCGTCGCCGAAGAAGATGCGCACCGGCATCCCGACCGGGGCCGAGAACGGCACGTACGACATGATCGTCATGACGGTGGGGTTGTCGTTGAAGAAGATCGCCACGAAGTACGGCACCATGACGAGCAGGGTCAGCGGCGTGGTGGTCGAGCCGATGTCCTCCTGGCGGGAGACCATCGCGGCAGCCGCGGCGAACAGCGACGCCAGCAGGACGAAGCCGAAGAGGAAGAACACCGCGAACCACACCAGCGGTGCGCCCAGGCCCGACAGCAGCTCGGCCTGTCCCGTGACCGTGAGTCCGATCACCGCGACGGCGGCCAGGCCGATGATCTGCCCCATCGCGAGCACCGTGTTGCCGATCACCTTGCCCGCCAGCAGCGCCCGGGTGGGGACGGCCGAGATCAGCAGCTCCACGACGCGCGTCGCCTTCTCCTCCACCACGCTCTGCGAGATGGTCGAGCCGAAGGTGGTCGCGGCCATGAGGAACACCGCTCCGAAGAGGAGCGAGATGATGTAGCGCATCAGGCCGTCGTCGTCGGCGGGCTCGGTCTGCAGCAGCTCCACCGGCGGCGACACGCTCAGGGCCGACATCAGAGTGGAGGGCACGGCGTCGTCTCCGACGACCGTGAAGTCGAATCCACCCTCGCCGCCGGGGATGAGGGCCGCGTCGACCTCGCCGTCGCGGACGAGCTCGCGGGCCTTGTCCGCCGAGCCCACTTCGGTGATGTCGAGCATGCCGTCCAGGGGCGCGACGATCTGCGCGGTCTCGCCGGTCACGGCCACGGGAGTGCGGCTGTCCTGCTGAGCGGTGAACCCGCCCCACAGCACGCCGGCGAGGGCGATGACGAACAGGATGCCGGTGGAGATCAGAAACGCCTTGCTGCGCAGCTTCGATCCGATCTCGCGCTCGGCGACGAGCCAGGTGCTCTGGACGAAGGAGGGGGCGGTGTTCACTGGATGACCTCCTTGAAGATCTGGGCGAGGGACGGATGCCGCGGGGCGAAGCTGGCCACGTCGCCGGCGGCGACCGCGCGGCGCAGCACCGTCTGCACGGTGTCGTCGGAATCGGCGTCGAAGAGGGCGTAACCGCCGTCGAACTCCAGCACCGTGATGCCGGGCTCGTCGCGCAGCCATCCCGCGTCGCCGGCGGAGACCAGCTCGAACCGGCGGGTGGAGTGCGCGGCGCGCAGGTCGTCGCGAGAGCCCGCAGCGCGGATCGTGCCGCCGGCGATGATCACGAGGTCGTCGCAGAGGCGCTCGACCACGTCGAGCTGGTGCGAGGAGAACAGCACCGCGGCGCCCTGGGCGGCGCGGGCCTGCAGCACGCTGGCGACGACGTCGACGGCGAGGGGGTCCAGGCCCGAGAACGGCTCGTCGAGGATCAGCACCTGCGGGTCGTGCACGAGGGCGGCGGCGATCTGCGCGCGCTGCTGGTTGCCGAGCGACAGGGTCTCGACGTTGTCGTTCAGGCGCTCGCCGAGGCCCAGCTCCTCGAGCAGGGCGGTCGCGCGGGTCGTGGCATCCGCCTTCGAGAACCCGTGCAGACGGGCGAGGTAGACGATGTGCTCGAGCACCTTCATCTTCGGGTAGAGGCCGCGCTCCTCGGGCATGTAGCCGAAGCGACGGCGGTCGGCCGCAGTGACGGGCGTACCGTTGAGGGTGACCGTGCCGGCATCCTTCGCCAGTACGCCCAGGATGATGCGCATCGTCGTGGTCTTGCCGGCGCCGTTGCCGCCGACGAAGCCGGTCAGCCGCCCGGGGGCGACGGTGAACCCGACGTCGTCGAGCACACGGCGTCCGCCGTAGCTCTTGGTGATCCCGGTCAGTTCGAGCATGAAGCTCCTCCTCAGTCGATACCTCGACGCTACGCATCCTGTCGATCGGCGACCTCCCCCCACGGGTGGGTTCTGCGGTGTGGACGCGGGCCGGGGTCTCCCCCCTGCGGGGGAGGAGGCGGCCCGGGCTGGGCAGAGATGTATGCGTCGGAATAGATATGGCGGGGCCCCGGTTGGTCTGTGCGAGGGTCGCGGACATGCGGCGACCACGGAGAAGACTCAGGAGACATCCCATGACCGATCGCACCATCGGCTACATCGTCGGCAGCCTCTCGTCGACGTCGATCAACCGCCGCCTCGCCACCGCGCTGGAGCGTCTGGCGCCCGAGGGCGCCACGCTCGTGGAGATCCCGATCGCCGACCTGCCGTTCTTCTCCGTTGACATCGAGAACGACATGCCGCCGGCGGCGCGCGAGTTCAAGGACGCCATCGACCGCGTCGACGGCGTGATCATCGTCACCCCCGAGTACAGCCGTTCGATCCCCGGCGTGCTGAAGAACGCGCTGGACTGGGCGGCCCGTCCCTACGGTCAGGGCTCGTTCGACGGCAAGCCCACCGCCGTCATCGGCACCTCGGGCGGCGGCATCGCCACCGCAGCCGCGCAGCAGCACCTGAAGGCGATCCTCAGCCACTTCAACGCGCCGACGCTCGGTCAGCCGGAGGGCTACGTGCAGTCCGTGCCGGGCTTGTTCACCGACAACGGCGAGGTCACCAACGACGAGACGGCGGCGTTCCTCGCCGCGTACCTGCAGGCGTTCATGGCCCTCATCGAGCGCTACGCCCCGGTGCCCGTAGCGGTCTGACGCAGGGGGCGAAGCCCCGGCCCCGGCACCGGCACCGGGTGCGGGCCGGGGCGTGGGCGTGGGCGGGCGCGGCCGTTCAGACGAGCCCGTGCGTGTGGGCGTAGACCACCGCCGCGACGCGGTCGCGGGCCCCGAGCTTCTGCAGCACGTTCGACACGTGGGTCTTCACCGTCGCCTCGCCGATGTAGAGCTGCTGCGCGATCTCGGCGTTGCTCTGCGCACGCGCCAGCAGCCGCAGCACCTCCGTCTCGCGATCGGTGAGGTCGATGTGCACCCCGGATGCCGTCGGCGCGGTGGCCGACGGATCGGTCTCCCGCTCGCGGCCGGCGCCGTCGGACACGGCTGCCGGCGCCACGCCTCCGGAGGCGAAGCGCTCGATCACCCGCCGTGTCACCTCCGGCGCGAGCAGCGCATCGCCTGCGGCGGCGACGCGCACCGCGGTCACGAGCTCCTCCGGTCCGGCGTTCTTCAGCAGGAACCCGCTGGCTCCCGCCGCGAGCGCCTGGAACAGGTAGTCGTCCCGGTCGAAGGTCGTCACGATCACGACGGCGGCCGAGACGGCGGGGTCGGCGACGATGCGCCGCGTCGCCTCGATGCCGTCCATGTCGGGCATCTGCACGTCCATGCAGATGACGTCCGGCACAAGCGCGGATGCCGCGGCCACCGCCTCGACCCCGGTCGCCGCCTCGCCGACGACGTCGATGCCCGCGGCATCCAGGATCATCCGGAACCCGGCCCGCATGACCGCGTGGTCGTCGACGAGCAGCACGCGGGTCGCGGCGCCGCTCACGCGGGCACCGCCGCGCGGAGCGGAATCCGCGCCCGCACGATGAAGCCGCCGCGCGGGCGTGGCCCGGCTTCGAGCGTGCCGCCCGAGGCCGCCGCCCGCTCCCGCATGCCCACGAGACCCAGCCCCGGCCGGTCGGCGCGCACGCGCCCGGTGTTGGTGATCTCGAGTTCGACGGCATCCGCGTCGTAGCGCAGCCGTACATCGGCGGTCGCGCCCGGACCGGCGTGGCGGCGGGCGTTGGTGAGGGCCTCCTGCGCGATGCGGTAGAGGTTCACCTGCGTGAGCTCCGACGGCTCGACGGGCTGGCCGATGACCGTGAAGGTCGTGGGCAGGCCGTTGTCGTTGGCGTGCGCGACGATGTCGGCGAGCGCCGACAGCCGCACGGTCGAGTCGGCCGGCGCGGCCGCGGCATCCGGGGTGCGGAGCGTCTCGAGCAGCTGGCGCAGTTCCTCCAGTGCTGATCGAGCGGATGCCTCCACGCCGCCGAGGGCGGTGCGCGCGGCGGCGGGGTCGCGCTGGAGCACCATCCGCGCGGCGCCGGCCTGCACGCCCATCGCCGAGACGTGGTGGGCGACGACGTCGTGCAGCTCGCGGGCGATGCGCACCCGGTCGAGGGCGACGGCCTGGGCGGCGGTGAGCTCCCGCTCGCGCTCGAGTTCGGCGGTGCGCTCCTCGAGGGCCGTCCACGCCAGCGCCGTCGCGTACGCGCGGTCGCCCAGGTAGTAGGCGCCGCCGAAATAGAAGACGTTGATCACGAACTGGATCACCATGTACGCCGCCATCGGCGAGAAGGCGCCTGCGGTCGATGGGCCGTCGCCGGAGGGATCGGTGGCCGTCTGGAACATGGTCACCAGCAGCCAGACGAACATTGCGACCACGACGACCACGCGCACGACGGTCGCCCGGCGGCGGTCGTCGACCCAGGCGCCGACGGTGTACATCGCCACGAACAGCGAGACCTGGCCGACGTAGAGGTCGGGGATGTGGAAGGTCGCCCCGGCGAAGAAGGCGATCGCGACGACGATCAGGACGATTTCGGGGTGGCGGCGGCGCAGCGCCAGCGGCATCGTCACGCCCGCCGAGTACACCAGCGCCCAGCCGAGCCCCGGGGTTTCGTCGCCGAAGAAACCCGCGACCTGTCCGAGCCACGAACTGATCACGGCACCCACGAGCAGGCCTACGGCGAGCCACACGTCGGTGCGCAGCTCGGCTGCGGTCGGTGGATGCCGGCGGGTCGGGGCGGCGGGCGGGGTCGTGCTCATCGTTCCAACGTACGGGGACCGCGCCGTCGCGGCATCCCCCGCACGACGGACCCCGCCGCCGAGTGAGTATTCGCGCCCTCGAGTGAGTATTCGCGGCGCCGAGTGAGTATTCGCGCCCACGACGGGGGCTCTTGACAAGTTCGCTTGCTTTTAACAAGCTACCGGCATCCGCCCTCGCGGCGGCCTGCAAGGGAGCACGCCATGACCGACATCTTCGTCAATCTGCCCACGGCCGATCTCGACCGCTGCAAGGCCTTCTACACCGCGCTGGGGGCGACGATCAATCCGCTGTTCAGCGACGAGAACGCCGTCTGCGTCTCCTGGGGCGACGGCGTCTACTTCATGATGCTGACGCGGGAGTTCTTCGCGACCTTCACCGACAAGCCGGTCGCCGATCCGGCCACGACCGCGCAGGTGATGGTGGCGCTCGCCCGGCCCTCGAACGACGACGTGGATGCCGTGATGGCCACGGGCCTGGCGGCCGGAGGCACCGAGCCCCGCGAGCCGGAGGACCTCGGGTTCATGTACTCGCGGGACCTGGAGGACCCCGACGGCAACGTGCTGAGTTTCTTCTACATGGACCCCGTCGCCTCGGAGCAGGGCCCGGGCGCGTTCGCCGATCAGGCGCAGTCGTAGGTGGCCGCCCGAAGCTACGGCCAGTACTGCGGTGTCACCACCGCCGTCGAGCTGATCGGCGAGCGGTGGGCGTTGCTGATCGTCCGTGACCTGCTGGTGGGGCCGCGCCGGTACACCGATCTCAAGGCCGGTCTGCCCCGGATTCCGACGAACATCCTCGCGGCGCGTCTGAAAGAGCTGCAGGACGCCGGGGTGGTGCGCCGGGTTCCGCTGTCGCACCGGGGGCTCGTGTACGACCTCACCCCGTACGGCCGCGAGCTCGAGCCCATCGTGCTGGCGCTCGGGCGCTGGGGGTTCGCGGCGATGGGAGAGCCCGAGCCCGACGACGTCGTCACCGCAGATTCCCTGACGATGGCGCTGCGCACCGCGTTCCGTCCGGATGCCGCCGCCGCCCTGCCGGCGACCGGATACGACTTGCACGTGGGTGATGTCGGCCTGCGTGCGCGCGTCGATGGCGTCGCGCTCGCAGTACGGCGCCTGGATGCCGGTGTGGCAGGGGGTGCAGGAGACGCGGGCCTCGCAGCGACGGCGGATGCCGGGGCCGACGAGCCTGCGGCGGATGCCGTCATCGTCGCGGGACCGGGCATCCGCGGCATCATCTCCGGCGAACTCGCCCCCGCCGACGCGCTCGCCCGCGGAGTCGTGCGTGTGCCGCGCGGCGACGCGGCGCTGCTGGGCCGCTTCGCCACGACCTTCCATATCGCCCCCGCTGCCGCGGCGGCCTGACCGAGAGGACTCCCGATGGCGGGCCTCATCCACATCGATCTGTTCAGCAGCCTCGACGGCGTCGCGCAGTCCCCCGGAACCCGCGCTGAGGATCCGGACGGCGGTTTCGCTTACGGCGGCTGGCAGGCGCCGGTCGACGACGCCGCAGTGGGGGAGCGCGTGATGGCCGGCATCCGCCGGATGGACGCCCTGCTGCTCGGCCGGCGCACGTACGACATCTTCGCCGGGTACTGGCCGCAGTACGAGGGGCCCGCGGCCGAGATCGCCGAGCGGTTCACCGCGATCCCGAAGTACGTCGCTTCGCGCGGAACACCCTCGCTGCCGTGGGCGAACTCGCACCTGATCGGGGCGGATCTGGCGGCCGAGGTCGCGGCGCTGCGCGAGCGGCACGAGGAGGTGCACGTGGTCGGCAGCATCGCCTTCGCCCGCAGCCTGGTGCGCGCGGGCCTCTTCGACGTGCTGAACCTGTGGGTCTACCCGCTCGTGCTCGGGCCCGGCAAGCGGCTGTTTCCGCCGGACGGGCCGGCCTTCGGGCTCACGTTGCTGGAGGAGCCGATCGCGGGCCCCGCCGGCGCTCTCCTGCTGCGTTATGGCCCCGGCCCCGCGGTGACGACCGCCGACATGGGCTGACACCCGCTGCCGAGTGAGTATTCGCGTTGTCGAGTGAGTATTCGCGCTGCCGAGTGAGTATTCGCGCTGCCGAGTGAGTATTCGCGTTGTCGAGTGAGTATTCGCGCTGGCGCGTCAGCCGAAGATCATCGGGCGGTCGTCGTCGTCCTCGGGGGAGGTCACGTCGAGATCGACGACGACAGGCACGTGATCGCTGGGGATCTCGCCCTTGCGCTCGTCGCGGTGGATGGACGCCCCGGTGACCCGGTCGGCGAAGGCGTGGGAACCGAGGATGAAGTCGATGCGCATGCCCTGGTTACGGGGGAAGCGCAGCTGCTTGTAATCCCAGTAGGTGAATCCGGTCGGAACAAGCGGGCGTACGACGTCGATCATGCCGGCTTCTTCGATGGCGTGGAACGCCGCGCGCTCAGGCGCCGAGACGTGTGTCGAGATCCCCTCGACGACCGCGGGGTCGCCGTTGTCGGCATCCGTCGGAGCGATGTTGAAGTCACCGACCATTGCGAGGGCGAGATCGGGGTTCTCCGCGAGGGAATCCCGCGCGTGCTGGGCGAGGGCGCCGAGCCAGTCGAGCTTGTAGACGTAGTGCGGGTCGTCGAGGGAGCGGCCGTTGGGGACGTAGAGGCTCCAGACTCGGATGCCGCCGATCGTGGCGCCGAGGGCGCGGGCCTCGAGTGGGGCATCGGGGCCCTCATGCCCCTTGGCGAAACCGGGCATGCCCGGGAAGGAGGTCTGGACATCTTCGATCGGCTCACGGCTCGCAATCGCGACGCCGTTCCACTGGTTGAGCCCGTGGGCGACGACGTGATAACCGGCATCCTCGAAGGCCTCGTAGGGGAACTGCTCGGGCTTGCACTTGATCTCCTGCATCGCCAGTACATCGATGCCCTCGCGGACCGCGAAGTCGACGGTGCGCACGACGCGCGCGCGGATGGAGTTGACGTTCCAGGTGGCAAGCCGCATGTCACCCAGCCTACTTTCGCCGTCGAGTGAGTATTCGCGCCGTCGAGTGAGTATTCGCGCCGCCGAGTGAGTATTCGCGTCGCCGAGTGAGTATTCGCGTCGCCGAGTGAGTATTCGGCCCGCACGCACACGAGGCGTGGCAGGGTGATCCCATGCGCATCGCCGTCACCGGAGCCTCCGGAAAACTGGGTCGTACCGTCGTCCGCGTCCTCCGGGATGCCGGGCACACCGTGATCGGCCTCGACATGGTCGGGGAACGCGGCCCGGGCTTCGTGCGGGTCGACCTCACGGACTTCGGGCAGGTGATCGACGCCATCGCCGGCGTGAACGATCAGCACGACGGCGTCGACGCGCTGGTTCACCTCGCGGCGATCCCGGCACCAGGGATCACCAGCGACGTCGCGACCTTCCACAACAACATCGCCGCGACGTTCAACGTGTTCTGGGCTGCGGTGCGCCTGGGCGTCCAGAAGATCGTCTACGCCTCGAGCGAGACGGTGCAAGGGCTGCCGTTCGACGTGCCGCCGCCGTACATCCCGGTCGACGAGGACTATCCCGCCCGGCCGGAGTCGGTGTACTCGCTCGTCAAGCACCTCGAGGAGCAGCTGGCGATCGAGCTCGTGCGGTGGCATCCTGCGCTCTCGATTACGGCGCTGCGCTTCTCCAACGTCATGGATCCCGCGGATTACGCGGAGTTCCCCTCTTTCGACGCGGATGCCACGCTGCGCAAGTGGAACCTCTGGTCCTACATCGACGCACGCGACGGCGCTCAGGCGGTGCTCCGGGCGCTCGAAGTGGCGCCCGCCGGGTTCGACCGCTTCCTCATCGCGGCGGCGGACACCGTCATGTCGCGTCCGGCCGCGGAGCTGGTCGCGGAGGTCTTTCCGGATGTGCCGGTGCGCGGGGAACTGCCGCCGCACGCGAGCCTGTTCTCCACAGAGAAAGCACGCCAGCTGCTCGGTTACGAGCCGCAGCACTCCTGGCGCGACGAGGCGTAGCTGCACGCGCGAATACTCACTCGGCGCCGCGAGTACTCACTCGGCCCCGCGAATACTCACTCGGCCCCGCGAATACTCACTCGCCCCCGCGAGAACTCACTCGGCCCCGCGAATACTCACTCGGCACCCCGACCCCGAGTACTCACTCGGCGGCGCGGAGGATGTCCTCGACCCGCTCCTTCGCGTCGCCGAAGAGCATCTGGGTGTTCTCGCGATAGAACAGCGGATTCTGCACGCCGGCGTACCCGGCGGCCATCGACCGCTTGAACACGATCACGTTCTCCGCCTCCCACACCCGCAGCACCGGCATCCCCGCGATCGGCGACGACGGGTCCTCCGCCGCGGAAGGGTTCACCGTGTCGTTCGCCCCGATCACCAGCACCACCGAGGTCGCGGCGAAATCGTCGTTGATCTCGTCCATCTCCAGCACGATGTCGTACGGCACCTTCGCCTCGGCCAGCAGCACGTTCATGTGCCCGGGCAGCCGCCCCGCGACCGGGTGGATGCCGAAGCGCACGTCCACGCCGCGTTCGCGCAGTCGCCGGGCGAGGTCGGCCACCGGGTACTGCGCCTGCGCGACGGCCATGCCGTATCCGGGCGTGATCACGACCGACGACGCCTCGCGCAGCATGTCCGCCACCGTCGCGGCATCCACTTCGCGGTACTCGCCGTGGTCCACCTCTCCCGCGACGGGCACCTCGATGCCGAAGCCGCCTGCGATCACCGACAGGAACGACCGGTTCATCGCCTTGCACATGATGTACGACAGGTAGGCACCCGACGACCCCACCAGCGCCCCCGTGACGATCAGCAGGTCGTTGTTCAGGAGGAACCCCGCCGCCGCGGCCGCCCAGCCCGAGTAGCTGTTGAGCATCGACACCACGACGGGCATGTCGCCCCCGCCGATGGATGCCACCAGGTGCCACCCCAGCGCGAGCGCCAGCACGGTGACCGCCACCAGCAGCCAGATCGACGGCGTGATCACGTACCAGACGGTCAGCGCGACGAAGGCGACCAGGGCGCCGACGTTGAGGATGTTCTTGCCCGGCAGCATGAGCGGGCGCGACGACATGCGCGCCGAGAGCTTCAAGAACGCCACGATCGACCCGGTGAAGGTCACCCCGCCGATGAAGACGCCGATGAACACCTCGGCGTGGTGGATGTCGCGCAGCGCTCCGGTCAGCCCGGGGTCGTGGAGAGCGCCGTTCCATCCCACGAGCACCGCCGCCAGACCCACGAACGAGTGCAGCAGCGCGATGAGCTCCGGCATGCCGGTCATCTCGACCACGCGCGCCCGCCACAGTCCCACCGCCGCGCCGATCAGCACGGCCGCGGCCAAGAGCACCAGCCCGAACGTCGCCTGCGGGTCGCCCCACGCGTTCTGCACCGACACCCAGGCGGTCGCCGCGAGCGCGATGGCCATGCCGGCGATGCCGTACCCGACGCCCGACCGGGCTGTTTCGTGGGTGCTCAGTCCGCGCAGGCTCAGCACGAACAGCAGGGCCGCGACGATGTAGGCGGCGGTGGCCACGGACGCGGCGGTCATCGGTCGCCCTTCGAGAACATGGCGAGCATGCGGCGCGTGACCGCGAACCCCCCGAAGATGTTGACGGATGCCAGGAGCACCGCGACCGCGGCCAAAATCTGCACCGCCGGGTCGGGGGTGGTCACCTGCAGCATGGCGCCGACGATGATGATGCCCGAGATCGCGTTGGTGACGCTCATGAGCGGCGTGTGCAGCGCGTGGTGCACCTTGCCGATCACGTAGAACCCGACGATCACCGACAGCACCAGCACCGTCAGGTGCTGCGGCAACGGCGCCGGGGCGACCGCCGACACCACGAAGAGGGCAGCGATGCCGAGGGCGATCAGCCCGGTGCGGCCCGCAGGCGACAGGGTGCGCTTCGGTGCCGCCGGGGCCGTGCTAACCGCCGGGGTGGATGCCGCGGCCGGCGCCGCCGACACCGGCACCGGCGGTGGCGGCCAGGTCGACCGCCCGTCGCGGACGACCGTGATCGAGCGCTGCACGACGTCGTCGAAATCGAGGACCAGTCTCCCGTCCTTGCCGGGGGTGAGCAGGGCCAGCAGGTTCACGAGGTTGGTGCCGTACAGCTGCGACGCCTGCGCGGGAAGCCGGGATGCCAGGTCGGAGTAGCCGAGGATGATCACCCCGTTGTCGGTGACCACGCGTTCCCCGTCGATCGTGCCCTCGACGTTCCCGCCCTGGGCGGCGGCCATGTCCACGATCACGCTGCCGGGCTTCATGCTCGCGACATCCGCTGCGGTGAGCAGGCGCGGCGCCGGACGCCCCGGGATCAGCGCGGTCGTGATGACGACGTCGACCTCCCGCGCCTGCGCCGAGTACAGCGCGGCCGCGGCGCGGTCATAGGCCTCGCTGGTCGCCTTCGCGTAGCCGTCGCCGGATTCCATCACCTCGTCCACGACCACCGGCAGGTACTCGCCGCCGATGGAGCGCACCTGGTCGGCGACCTCGGGCCGCGGGTCGGTGGCCCGCACGATCGCCCCCAGCGACGATGCCGCGCCGATGGCCGCCAGCCCCGCCACCCCCGCGCCGGCGACCAGCACCTTCGCGGGCGGGACCTTGCCGGCGGCGGTCACCTGGCCGGTGAAGAAGCGTCCGAACTCGTGCGCCGCCTCGACCACCGCGCGATAGCCCGAGATGTTGGCCATCGAGCTGAGCGCGTCCATCGACTGCGCGCGCGAGATGCGGGGCACGGCGTCGAGGGCGAGTGCCGTGATGCCGCGCGTCTGCAGCGACTCCCGCACGTCGGGGCGGAGCGCGGGGGCCAAGAGGCAGACGATCGTGGCGCCGTCGGCGAGCAGCTCGACCTCCGCCGGCGTCGGCGGGTTGACCTTGAGCACGACGTCGGACGCCCACGCCTCGTCGCGGCCATCGATCTGCGCGCCGGCGTCGCGATACGCGGCATCCGGGAATGACGAGGCGGCACCGGCCCCTTCCTCGACGACGACGTCGTAGCCCAGCGCGATGAGCTTCGCGACGGTGGTCGGAGTGGCGGCGACCCGGGTCTCGGGAGCGGCCTCGGCGACGATGCCCACGCGCGTCATTCGGGCTCCTGTGCTCGAGGCGGATCTCTCGCGACGCCGCCGGGTCGGGACTGTCGATCCCGACTATAGGACGCCTCGCCCACACCGGCGCCGCACGGCAACGTGCAAAATCGGTGCTCGGGTGCGCGCCGGCATCCGGGCATCGCGAATACTCACTCGGCACTCCGAATACTCACTCGGCACTCCGAATACTCACTCGGCACCGCGAATACTCACTCGGCGGCGTCCGTAGACTCGAGGGCATGACCGTCGCCTCCACGCCCGCCCTCGAAGCCGACCGCCAGGCGCTCATCGCGCTGATCAAGGACGAGGCCGTGTTCCACGGGGACTTCACGCTGTCTTCGGGCAAGAAGGCGACCTACTACGTCGACATGCGCAAGCTCACGCTCGACCACCGCGCCGCGCCCGCGATCGGACGCATCATGCTCGACCTCGTGCGCGACGTCGACGGGGTCGTCGCCGTGGGCGGGCTGACCCTCGGGGCCGACCCCATCGCCAACGCGATCATGCACGAGTCGGTGCACGCCGGCACCCCGCTCGACGCCTTCGTCGTGCGCAAGGAGCCGAAGGACCATGGCCGCGGCCGCCAGGTCGAGGGGGCCGACGTCGCCGGAAAGCGGGTCGTCGTGGTCGAGGACACTTCCACGACGGGGCAGTCGGCGCTCAAGGCCGTCGAGGCCCTGCGCCGCGAGGGCGCGGAGCCCGTCGCCGTCGCCGTGATCGTCGACCGCAAGACCGGCGCGCAGGATGCCGTCGAGGCCGCCGGCCTGCAGTGGCTCGCCGCGATCGACCTCGACGACCTGGGCCTGCAGCCGCAGTAGCGACCGCGCCCCGCGCGGCATCCCCCGTTTCTTCGGGGATCTGCACGATCTCGGACGCGAATCCCCGTTTCGCTCCGAAGAACCGTCGTTCTCCGAAATTGTGGCGAGGGGATGCCGCATCGCCCCGCCCCGGCGGACCGATCCCGCCGCGACAGGCCGCGTCACCCCTGGAACACCGGCAGCTGCGACGCCAGGGCGAGCAGCAGCCCGAGGAACGTCAGGATGACGAGCGTCCGGCGGTTCGTCGTCGCACCGGCGGCGGATGCCTGGCGGGACGACCGCACGAACAGCACGAGCGCCACCAGCAGCACGACGAGCCCCGACACCGCCAGCGCGACGGCCACGTCAGTCCTCCCGGCCCCGCCCGCGCACGTACTGCACGACGACGATCACGAGCGTCGTCGCGGTCATCGCCGCCACCGACACCAGGAGCAGGGTCTGTTCGAACTCGTTCAGGGTCGTCTTCCTTCCGCCGCGTCGGCCACGATCTTCGCGATGCGCGCCGCCTTCGTCTCGGTGCGCTTGGCCATCGCCACCGCAGTCAGTCCCATCTTGCGCGCCGACGGCGGGAAGGCATCCCACTTCGCCCGAGCGACCGGCACCGCGTCGAGCGCCGCGGTCAGCTCGGGCGGCTCGATGCCGGCCTCGGGGCCGTCGAGCAGCTCCCACGCGCCGCTCGCCTTCGCCTCGGCGATGACCCGCCGTCCCGCCTCGGCCATCTCGCCCGAGGCCTCGAGCTCCGCCACCCGGGCCTTGTTCGTCGCCGCCCAGCCGCTGCCGGGACGGCGGGGCGCGTACCACTGCCCGATCGTCTCGGCGTCGTGGGGCTTCACCGTGCCGTCGATCCAGCCGAAGCACAGCGCCTGACGCACGGCATCGCCGTAGTCCACCAGTTCCAGCACGACCCCCGCCCGCGGGCGCAGCAGCCACACCCCCCGCGACGACGCGTGGTGGCGTTCCAGCCACGCGCGCCAGGTGGCGGCATCCGCCGCCCGCAGCACCTCGGCCTCGTCGAAGGCCCCCATCACAGCACCTCGGGCAGCTCGGTCTCGATCGGCTCGGTGACGAGGTCGGCGACGGAGTCGAGGATCTCGTCGGGGCGGAACGGGTAGCGCTCGATCTCGGCGCGGTCGCTGATGCCGGTGAGCACGAGCACCGAGTGCAGGCCCGCCTCGATCGCCGCGATGACGTCGGTGTCCATGCGGTCGCCGATCATGCCGGTGGACTCGGAGTGCGCGCCGATGCGGTTGAGGGCCGAGCGGAACATCATCGGGTTGGGCTTGCCGACCACGTAGGGCTCCCGACCGGTGGCCTTGGTGATGAGCGCCGCGAACGCTCCGGTGGCGGGGACGACGCCGTACGGGGTCGGGCCGGTGGCATCGGGGTTCGTGACGATGAACCGGGCCCCGTTGTTGATGAACCGGATCGCCCGGGTGATCGCCTCGAACGAGTACTGGCGCGTCTCACCGACCACGACGTAGTCCGGCTGCGTCTCGGTCATGATGTAGCCGGCTTCGTGCAGGGCGGTGGTCAGCCCTGCCTCGCCGATGACGTAGGCGGTGCCGCCGGGCAGCTGCGAGCGCAGGAACTCCGCCGTCGCCAGCGCCGAGGTCCAGATGCTCTCCTCGGGCACGTCGAGCCCCGAGGCGCGGAGCCGTGCGCTGAGATCGCGCGGCGTGAAGATCGGGTTGTTCGTCAGCACCAGGAACGGGGTGCCGGTGTCGCGCCACTGTGCCAGCAGTTCGGCGGCTCCCGGAATCGGACGGTTCTCGTGCACGAGTACGCCGTCCATGTCGGTCAGCCAGCAGTCGATGTCGGCACGGGTCCGCATGGGGCCAGCCTAACGGCGCGGGTGGCTCTAATGTCGGAAGGGTGCCGCGACGCGACGATGACTGGGACCCCGAGCGCCTTCCCGACCTCGGGGGCCGCCGCTACCTGATCACCGGCTCCAACAAAGGGCTGGGGTTCTTCGCCGCGCTCCAGCTGGCGACCGCGGGAGCCCACGTCGTCATGACCGGGCGCAATCCCAACCGGCTCGCCGCCGCCCGCGGCGCGCTCATGCGACAGCTGGGGGATGCCGGCCCCGGCACCGTGGAGACTCTGCTGCTGGACACCAGCAACCTCGGCTCGGTGCGCGCTGCCGCCGCCACCGCACGCGGGCGGCGGGGCTTGGACGGGCTGCTGCTGAACGCCGGCATCGTGCATCCGCCCAAGACCCGTGAACTGACCGCCGACGGTCACGAGGTGGTGCTCGCCACCAACGTGCTGGGTCACTTCGCCCTGGCCGGTGAGCTGCTGACATCACTGGCGGCGGCCGGCGGACGCATGGTGTGGGTCGGGAGCATGGCGACGTCGCTGTGGTCGTACGACCCCGAGGACCCCGAGCTCGAGAAGGGCTACACCGGCTGGCGGGCCTACGTGCAGTCGAAGGTCATGACCGCCGCCGTGGGCTTCGAAGCCGCGCGTCGGCTGGCCGCCGCGGGTGTGGCGGTGGAGAGCGTCGTCGCCCACCCCGGATACTCCACGAGCGGCCGCACCCGTGGCATCCAGGGGGTCAACGAGCCCAGCCGCGGCAAACGGTTCACCGCGAACCTGCAGGCGGCGGTCGCGCAGTCCAAGGAGCGGGGTGCCTGGCCGCTCGTGCGGGCGCTCGTCGACCCCGCCGCCGAGAACGGGTCGTTCTGGGGTCCCGGGCTCGTCGCCCGCGGCGCGCCCCGCACGGCGACCTCGTCGAAGATCACGCGCGACCCCGAGCGGGCGGCGCGCCTGTGGGAGTTCTGCGAAGAGGCCACCCGCGTGGCGTGGCCGCTCGAGCAGGCAGCGCGGACCCGGCGGCGGGTGCGCGGCTGACGCGGGTCAGGCGGTGACCCAGATCGCCTCCGCCGCACCGGCGGGCAGCGCGATCGCGGGGGCTCCGTCGATCGAGACGGTGCCGTCGCCGACCACGGTGAGCGTGTGCCCCACGTCGAGGCCGGCCTCCTCGCACGCGCGCAGCAACGCCGGGTCCCGGTCGCTCACCCGCAGCACGCGGCCGGTGTGCCCCGCGTCGGCGCGCGCGAGCAGCACGAAGGGCTCGCGGTGCACCGTGCCGTCGGCATCCGGAATGGCATCGCCGTGCGGATCGAACCGGGGGTGGCCGAGGCGGGCGGCGATGCCCTCCAGCAGCCGGTCGCTGATGGTGTGCTCGAGCACTTCCGCCTCGTCGTGCACCTCGTCCCAGGCGTAGCCGAACTCGCGCACGAGCCACGTCTCGACCAGGCGGTGTCGGCGGATGACGGCGGCCGCCCGGCGCATCCCCTCGTCGGTGAGCTGCACGGGGCCGTACGGGCGGTGGGTGACCAGGCCCTGCGCGGCGAGCTTCTGCACCATCTCGGTGACGCTCGAGGGAGCCAGCCCCAGCTCGGATGCCAGTCGCGACGGCGTCACCGGATCGCCCTGCCACTCGGTGTGGTGGTAGATCGTCTTCAGGTAATCGTCGGCGACGGGACGGGACGCGGGCACCGATCCAGGCTACCGGGGCCCGGTCATGACCCCGTGAGGACGAGCCACAGCAGCAGGGCGTTCAGCGCGATGAGGAACACCGACGACGCCACGCCCGCGACGGTCGTCCACGGCCGGTTGCGGTAGGCGCCCAGCACGTCGCGGCGGGCGGTCAGTGCCACCAGCGGCACGAGGGCGAACGGGATGCCGAAGGAGAGGACGACCTGGCTGAGGATGAGGGCGAGCGTCGGGTCGACGCCGAGGGCGAGGACGACCAGCGCCGGAATGAGGGTCACCAGGCGCCGGAGGAGCAGGGGGATGCGCACCCGCAGCAGGCCGTGCATGATCTCGGCTCCGGCGTAGGCGCCGACGGCGGTGCTCGCCAGGCCGCTGGCCAGCAGGCCGACGGCGAACAGGGTGGCCACCACCGGCCCGATGCCGTCACGCAGCGCTGCGTACGCGCCCTCGAGGCTGTCCGTCCCCGGCGCGCCCGAAAGGGCGGCGGCCGCCAGCAGCAGGATGCAGAGGTTCACGGTGCCCGCGACGGCCATGGCGATGGTGACGTCCCACCGGGTGGCGCGCAGCAGCCGCGGGATCGAGATGCCGCGGCGGGCTTCGAGGGTCTCGGCCGCGCCCTCGGTGGCGGGGGCGAACCGGTCGCGGCTGAGGGCGGAGTGGGCGTAGATCGCGTGCGGCATGATCGTCGCACCGAGGATCGACGCGGCCAGCAGCACCGAATCGGTTCCCTCGAAACGGGGCAGCAGTCCACCGACGATCCCGGCGGGATCCGGCGGCGCGACGAAGACCCCGAAGACGAAGCCGACGGCGATGATCACCACCAGGCCTGCGATGACGAACTCGAAGATGCGGGGGCCGCGGCGAGCCTGCAGCAGCAGCAGCGCCAGCGAGACGACGCCGGTGATCGCCCCGCCCCACACCAGCGGAATGCCGAACAGCAGGTGCAGCGCGACGGCACCCCCGATGACCTCGGCGATGTCGGTGGCCATCGCGACGAGCTCGGCCTGCACCCAGTAGGCGCGCCGGCCCCAGCGGGTGCGTATGCGCCGGCCGAGCACCTCCGGCAGGCTCTCGCCGGTGACGACGCCGAGCTTGGCCGAGAGGTACTGGATGAGCCACGCCATGACGTTGCCCACGACCACGACCCACACCAGCAGATAGCCGTAGCGGGCTCCCGCCGTCATGTTGCTGGCGACGTTGCCCGGATCGAGGTACGCGACACCCGCGACGATCGCCGGGCCCATCAGCCAGGTGAGGCGGCGGGAGTCGGCGGCCCGGCGAGGCGCTGTCGGCGGCGCGTCGAGCGCGGCAGATTTCGGCATGCCGAAAAGTTAGCAGAGGTTTCGGCGCGCCGAAAAGAGGTCGGTGCGGGCGGAATTCCTGCTGTGCGCGAACGGGCGGGGGGCCGGGCCTGCGGCGCGGTGGGGCGGAATTCCGACTGCGCGGCGGTGGCTAGCCTGGTTCGATGACCGATCCCGCGGAATCCGATCGAGCCGCCGAGCCCGAGGCGGGAACCCGAGCCGCACCTGAGGCCGATGCCGAGCCCACGCTGCCCTACGGGGTGGGGCCGTGGCCCGGCGGTCCGGACGCCTGGCCCGACGACCCGCGATACGACCCCGAACTGCTGGCGCACGGCGACCGGCGCAACGTCGTCGACCACTACCGGTACTGGACGATGGCCGCGATCGTCGCCGACCTCGACGCGAAGCGGCATCCGTTCCACGTCGCGATCGAGAACTGGCAGCACGACATGAACATCGGCTCCATCGTTCGCAGCGCCAACGCGTTCGCTGCGGCCGAGGTGCACATCGTGGGTAAGCGCCGGTGGAACCGCCGTGGCGCCATGGTGACCGACCGCTACCAGCACGTGCGCCATCACGAGGACGTCGCGGCGTTCGCCGCGTGGGCGGCAGAGGCGGGCCTGCCGATCGTGGCGGTCGACAACGTGCCGGGATCGGTGCCCGTGGACCGCGCCGAACTGCCCGCGCGGTGCGTGCTGCTCTTCGGTCAGGAGGGTCCGGGGCTGTCGCCCGAGGCGCTCGCGGCCGCCGCCTCGACCGTCGAGATCGCCCAGTACGGCTCCACCCGCTCGATCAACGCCAGCGCCGCCGCCGCTGTCGTGATGTATGAGTGGTGCCGCCGCTGGGCGTGAGGGTCAGGCGCCCGCGGTGACCCACTCGGGGCGGCGCACGCGCCACGTGAGGGTGGCGAGCCGGGCGAGCATGTAGACGCCGAAGAAGCTCGCCGCCAGCCACGCAAGTCCCCCCGCGCCGACGGGGTGCAGCACAGCCACGAGCACCAGCGCCGGGACGAAGGGCACCAGGTTGAGGCCGCCCGCGATGGCGAGGTAGCGCACGTCTCCCGCTCCCATCAGCACCCCGTCGAGCACGAAGACGATGCCGCAGATCGGCTGCGCCACGGCCAGCACCAGCAGGGCCGGCTGCACGAGCGCCGCCACCTCGGCTTCCCCGGTGAAGACCAGCCCGATGACCCCCGACGCCGCTGCGACGAGGGCGCCCACCAGCACGCCGAAGCAGGCGCCCCAGGCGAGCGTGCGTTGCAGCACCCGTCGCACGCCGCGCTCGTCGCCGGCGCCGAGGTGCTTGCCGATCAGGGCCTGCGCGGCGATCGCGAGCGCGTCGAGGGCGAACGCGGCGGTGGAGAAGATGGTGAACGCGATCTGCCAGCCGGCGAGCTCGTCGGTGCCGAGCATCGTCGCCACCCCGACGGTCGCCAGCAGCGCCGCCCGCAGCGACACGGTGCGCAGGAACAGCCATGCGCCCGAGCGCGCCGAACCGCGCACGCCTTCGCGCTGGGGCAGGACGGATGCCGCATGGCGGCGGGCCAACCGCCGCACCACCAGCGCGTACGCGCCCACCATGCCCCACTGGGCCACGACCGTGCCGGCAGCGGAACCCGCGATGCCCCAACCCAACCCGTAGATGAACAGCCAGTTCAGCAGCGCGTTCGCCGCGAACCCGAGTCCCGCGATCCACAGCGGGGTGACGGTGTCCTGCATGCCGCGCAGCAGCCCGGTGGCGGCGAAGACGATGAGCATGGCCGGCAGGCCCCACATCGAGATGCCGAGGTAGATCTCCGCCTGCTCGGACACCTCCGGCGTCGCGCCGAACAGTCCGACGATGGTCGGCGTCGCCAGCGACCCGGCGAGGGCGAGCATCGCCCCGAGGCCCAGCGCCAGCCACAGGCCGTCGATGCCCGCGCGGACCGCCGAGGCCATCTCGCCCGCACCGAACCGGCGGGCGACGGCCGGGGTGGTGGCGTACGCGAGGAACACCATCAGCCCCACGATCGTCTGCAGCACCGCGCCGGCGATGCCGAGGCCAGCCAGGGGGACGATGCCGAGGTGCCCGACGAGCGCGGCATCCACGATCAGGAACATCGGTTCGGCGATGAGGGCGCCGAGCGCCGGCACGGCCAGGCGCAGGATGTCGCGGTTGAGTGGATCGCGCGAAGTCACCCGACGAGCCTAGGGCCGCGGGAGGGCGGCATCCGCCTCGGCCGACGTCGGTGACGGCACCTATCCTGGGAGCATGACCGATGCCCTCCGTTCCGGTCTCGCGCTCGACGAACTGAGCCCCGAGATCCGCCCCCAGGACGACCTCTTCCGCCATGTGAACGGCGCGTGGCTGGAGCGCACCGCGATCCCCGACGACAAGGCGCGCTGGGGCTCGTTCCATCTCATCGCCGAGCAGGCGGAGAAGGACGTCCGCGCGATCATCGAGGAGGCGCAGCGGGCCGAGCCCGGCAGCGAGACCCGCAAGGTCGGCGACCTGTACACGAGCTTCATGGACACCGAGCGCATCTCGGCCCTCGGCGCCGAGCCGCTGCGCCCGCAGCTGCAGCAGGTCGACGCCATCTCGTCGATCCCCGAGCTGCTGGCGACGGTCGGACGCCTCGAGCGTGACGGCGTCGGCGGATTCCTGGGGATCTACGTCGAGCCCGACCCCGGCAGCCCGGTGCGGTACGTGCCGTTCGTGCTGCAGAGCGGGCTGTCGCTGCCCGACGAGAGCTACTACCGGCTCGAGAACTTCGCCGAGACCCGCGCCGCCCACCGCGCGCACATCCACCGGGTCCTGGAGCTCGCCGGCGTGGCGGATGCCGCACACCAGGCCGATCGCGTCGTGGCGCTCGAGACCGAGCTCGCTTCGCACCACTGGGACAAGGTGCGCAGCCGCGATGCCGTCGCCACCTACAACCTCATGAGCTGGGCCGATGTGCAGGCGCTGGTCGGCGTCGACCTGGAGCCGTGGCTCGACGCGCTCGCGCCGGGGCGCAGCGAGGCGTTCGCCGAGCTCAACGTCAACCAGCCCTCCTACCTCGAGGGCCTCGGCGCGCTGCTGAGCGAGGACCGCCTGGAGGACTGGAAGGCGTGGCTGCGACTGCAGATCGTCCACAGCGCGGCGCCCTTCCTCTCGGACGAGTTCGTCGAGGAGAACTTCTCGTTCTACGGCACGCAGCTCACCGGCGTGCCGGTGAACCGCGAGCGCTGGAAGCGCGGCGTGGGCCTGGTCGAGGCGGCTCTCGGCGAAGCGGTCGGCAAGGTGTACGTCGAACGCCACTTCCCGCCGCAGGCGAAGGTGGCCATGGACGAGCTGGTCGCCAACCTGGTCGAGGCCTACCGGCAGTCGATCTCGGGCCTGGAGTGGATGAGCCCCGAGACGCGCGAGCGGGCCCTCGCCAAGCTCGACGCCTTCACGCCGAAGATCGGCTACCCCGTGAAGTGGAAGGACTATGGCACGCTCGAGATCGATGCGACCGACCTGCTCGGCAACGTCCGCCGTGCGCACGTGTGGGAGCACGACCGTCAGATCTCCCGCGTCGGCCAGCCGATCGACCGCGACGAGTGGTTCATGACGCCGCAGACGGTCAACGCGTACTACAACCCGCTGATGAACGAGATCGTGTTCCCGGCGGCGATCCTGCAGTACCCCTTCTTCGACGCGGAGCGGGATGCCGCGGCCAACTACGGCGGCATCGGCGCGGTGATCGGTCACGAGATCGGCCACGGCTTCGACGACCAGGGCAGCCGCTTCGACGGCGACGGGTCGCTGCGCGACTGGTGGACCGACGCCGACCGCACCGCGTTCGAGGAGCGCACGAAGAACCTCATCGCCCAGTACGACCAGCTGGTGCCGCAGGGCCTTTCGGCCGAGCACCACGTCAACGGTGCGCTCACGATCGGCGAGAACATCGGCGACCTCGGCGGTCTCGGCATCGCGCTGCGGGCCTACGAGCTGTCACTGGAGGGCGCCGAGTCACCCGAGATCGACGGGTACACCGGCATCCAGCGCCTGCTGCTGAGCTGGGCGCAGATCTGGCAGCAGAAGGGGAGGGATGCCGAGACGATCCGTCTGCTGACGATCGACCCGCACTCGCCCAACGAGTTCCGCTGCAACCAGATCGTGCGCAACATCGACGCGTTCTACGACGCCTTCGACGTCACCGAGGGCGACCGGCTGTGGCTGGCGCCCGAGGAGCGCGTGACCATCTGGTGACCGTCCCCGCGCTCACGCCGGCGTGACCGTCGGCGTGAGCGCATCACCTCTCTTCCGGAAGGATCCGCGTGGGTACCCCCGACCCGCAGCGCAGCAGCCAGCAGCAGCCGCACCTTCGGGGTGCGCACCGGCGGCCGCGCCGTCCGGCCGCCGATCGCCGGTCGTTCCCCGCGACCTGGCGGGCGCTGGACGAGCTCGCCGCGTCCGGAGCGCGGGTGTCGGTGCGCGTGGCCGACCTCGACAGCGGCGAGGCGCTGCTGTCGGGTGACGACCACCGCACCCTGCCGATCGCCGGTCTGGGCGTGGTCCCGCTGCTGGTCGAGACGGCCGCAGCGTTCGAGGACGGCAGGCTGGACCCGCTCGAGATCGTCGACCGCCAGCAGCTTCCGGCGGTGGGGGTGGCAGGGGTGTGGCAGCACCTGAAGGCGCCGGCGCTGCCCCTGGCCGACCTCGCCGTGCTCGCCGCGGCGACCGGCGACGCGCTCGCCGCGAACGCGCTGCTCGAACGGGTCGGCCTGCCGGCGGTGCGGGCACGGCTGGAGTCGCTGGGGCTGGAGCACACCGCGCTCATGGACGGATTCCGCAACGAGCGCGGTCCCGATGACGCGCCGCAGGTGGCGCTCGGCACGGCGCGGGAGCTGGCAGGCCTCTTCGCCTCCCTCGTCAACGCCCAGGCCGTCTCGCCCGGCGTGAGCGCGCAGGTGTCGGAGTGGCTGAGCCTCAACGTGGATCTGACCCTCGTGGCATCCGCCACGGGACTCGACCCCTTCGCGCACGAGGACGACGCCCACGGGCTGCTGTTCGTCAACAAGACCGGTCGGGGCGATGGGATCCGGTCCGAGGCGGGCGTGCTCGCGGGCCCCCGCGCCGGCGTGGCATACGCCCTGCTCGTCGCGTTCGACGACCTGTCGATCGCGCACCGGCTGCGCGTGCACGAGGCCTTCCGCACGCTGGGCGTCGAGCTGATGGAGTACGTGTACTGAGTCGGCGCCGACGAGGTTCCCCCGCGCCGGGCGGCGCGGCAGGATGTAGGCATGGAGCATCCCCTGATGTTCGATCCCGACGATCCGCAGTTGGAGCGGCTGCGGGCGGTGTGCTTGGCCTACCCGGGAGCGCAGGAGCGGATCAGTCACGGCCGCCCGAACTTCTTCACGGTGCGGACCTTCTGCTACTTCGGCGGGGGTGAGCGCCGCGGCGAGGGGGACCATGTGCGTCACGACGCGGCGATCCTGGTGCGGCCTGACCCCGATGACGCCCCGGCACTGCGCCAGGATGCCCGTTTCTTCGTGCCTGCGTATCTGGGCGCCTCCGGGTGGCTCGGGATCGACCTCGCCGATGCGGGCTGGGACGAGGTCAGCGAGCTCATCGACGCCTCGTTCCGGGTGACCGCGCCCGCCCGCCTGGTGCGGCAGCTGGACTAGCGGCAAGGTCGCGGGTCGCGGTGCCGCGGTGCCGCGGTGCCGCGACATCCGCCGAGAAACCACACGCCCGGCGAGACACCTCGCGTCGCGTGGTGTCTCGTCCCGGCCGTGGTGTCTCACCACGCCGCTCCACTCCATGCGCCAGAATGCGGGGATGCCGCTCTTCGACCACCTCAGCGTCGCCGTCGCCGACCTCGACCGCGCTGTCGCCGAGTTCGACCCCGTGCTGACGGCGCTGGGGCTCGCCCGTGAGACCGGCGACGGCAACGGGGCGGCCTGGTACGCCGAGGGCGAGACCGAGTTCATCCTCATGCCCGCCCGGGAGCCCGGGTCGGGCCCGCACCGGCACGGTCGCGTCGGGTGGCAGCACCTGGCCTTCGCCGTCGACTCGCGCGCCGAGGTCGACCGCATGCACCAGGTGGCGGTGGATGCCGGATGGTCGGTCGTGCGCGAGCCGAAGACCTACCCGCGCTTCAGCGACCGGTACTACGCATCGTTCGTGGAGAACGCCGACGGCATCCGCATCGAGTTCATGCACAACCCGCCGCAGCAGACGCAGTAGCCGGACCGGCGGGGCCCGCGCACGCCGCTCGCGTCAGAAGACGATCGTGTGGTTGCCGTGGCGGATCACGCGGTCCTGCGCGTGCCACAGCACCGCGCGTGAGAGCACCTGGCGCTCGACGTCGGCGCCCCGACGGGCGAGTTCGGCGGTCGTGTCGGCGTGGGTCACCCGGATCGTGTCCTGCTCGATGATCGGGCCCTCGTCGAGGTCGGTCGTGACGTAGTGGCTCGTGGCGCCGATGAGCTTGACGCCGCGCTCCTTGGCCTTCTTGTAGGGCTCCGCGCCGATGAAGGCGGGGAGGAAGGAGTGGTGGATGTTGATCACCGGCACCCCGAGCGCATCGAGGAAGTCCGCCGACAGGATCTGCATGTACCGCGCCAGCACGACGAAGTCGACGTTGCCCTTGAGCAGTTCGAGGATCTTCGCCTCGGACTCCGACTTGTCGGGACCCGGGGTGGACGGCACGTGGAAGAACGGCACGCCGAACGAGCGCACGTCCTCGGCGGAGGTCGTGTGGTTGGACACGACCATCGGGATGGTGACAGGCAGGTCGCCGCGCCGGTGGCGCCACAGCAGGTCGAGCAGGCAGTGGTCCTGCTTCGACGACAGGATCGCCATGCGCTTGGGCACCGACTGGTCGGTCAACGACCATTCCAGCTCGAAGTCCGCGAGGGTGCGGGCGACCTCGTCCTCGATCACCGGTCGGTCAGCGGCGAACCCGGGGCGGTGGAAGACGACGCGCTGGAAGTACGCGCCGCCCTCGGGGTTGTCGGAGTACTGATCGAACGCGACGATGTTGCCGCCGATGCGCGTGATCATGGCCGACACCGCGGCGACGATGCCCGGCTGGTCCTTGCCGTGCACGATGAGGCATGCGTGGGCGGGCGGCAGGTTCGGGGCGTGCACGGTCATCCTTCGATTCTGCCGTGTCCGGGTGGATGCCGCGTGCAGGCGGCATCCCACCCGGGGCGGTGCGGGTCATCGGACATGCTCGCCTGTCGCAAAATGTCGCCTGGGAGTGCCCGCAGCGACAATCTGCGACAGGTGAGCGTGCGGGGGCGGGGTGGGGATGCGGCGCGCACCGGCATCCGCGCGCACCGGCATCCGCGCGCTCCGGCAGCCAGGCGAGCAGCCCGGATCAGGCCCCGGCGGATGCCCGGCGCGCGCCCTCGCCGAGCGACGCCAGCTTGGCCCATGCGATGTCGGGGTGGATGCGCCCGCCCAGACCGCAGTCGGTCGAGGCGATGACGCGGTCGGCGCCCACGATGTCGGCGAACCGGCCGATGCGCTGGGCGACGAGGTCCGGGTGCTCCACGACGTTCGTCGCGTGGCTGACGACGCCGGGCACGAGCACCAGGTCGTCCGGCACGGCGACCTCGCCCCACACGGTGTACTCGTGCTCGTGGCGGACGTTGCCGGCCTCGAACGACACTGACCCGACATTCGCCCCGAGCACCACGGGGAGGATGTGCCGCAGCTCGATGTCTGTCGTGTGCGGCCCGTGCCAGGATCCCCAGCACAGGTGCAGACGCACCTGCTCCTTCGGGAGCCCCGCGATCGCGTGGTTGATCGCGTCGATGCGGATCTTCGTGAACGCCTGGTAGTCGGCGATCGAGGGCTCGGGGTTGATCTGGTCGAAGTTCTCCGCGAGCGAGGGGTCGTCCAGCTGCAGGATGAGGCCGGCATCCACAATCGCCCGGTACTCCTCGCGGAGGGCCTCGGCCCACGCCCAGATGTGCTCCTCCTCGGTGGCGTAGTAGTCGTTGCGCACCCGCGCCGCCGAGCCCGGGGCGATCGCGGTGAGGAAGCCCTGCTCGCCGTCGCGCAGCGACGCCTTCAGGTGGCGGATGTCGGATGCCACGGCGTCCTGGCCGCGGTACGTGATGGGGCCGGTCGTCGTGGGGAAGCCGGTGGCGTTGCGCCCGACCTCGACGGCCTCGGCGTACACCGCGGGGAACAGCTGCCGGTCGCGGCGGTCGAGGAAGGACGTCAGCCGGATGTTCCCGGGCTCCGAGCGCACCGGCGGCTCGTTGAACGCGTTGACGTCGGTCAGCGACAGGCCGCCGGCGCGCTGGAACGAGTACGACCACCACGCCCCGTAGTCGACAGCGTTGGACATCGCCTTTCCGAACTCACCGTCTCCGACGAGCGTGATGCCGGCCTGGCGCTGCCGTTCGACCACGTCGGCGACGGCCTGCGCCGTCAGCTCCTCGAACTCGGGCGTGGTCTGCAGCGTGAAGCCGTCGTCGGCGAACGTGCGCGCGGCGTTGGCGTCGATGAGAGCCTGCGTGCGGGGCAGGCTGCCTGCGGTGGTGGTGCGGATCGCGGACATGGGTGTGCTCCTCCTGATGTCGGGATGCCGGGATGGTCACGGCGGCGGCACGGCTCTTGCAGACCCCGCGATGGGCGGCGCTGCTCAAGGCGGAGGCTTCCGGTTCTCGAGCCGCCCTCACTCTAGGACGACGCCCGCGACGCCGCCGGAGTGTGACGGGCTGTGACGCGGACGGCCGTCGATCAGCGGAGGGGGTCGGACGGAGGAGCCGTCGTGCCCCGCACGACGAGGCGCGTCGGCAGCGTCACATGCAGCTCTTCGCGCGTCTCACCCGCCAGGAGGGCGGCGACGAACTCGGCCGCGACCGCCCCGAGGCGACGCATGGGCTGGGCGACGGTGGTGAGCGCGGGGTGCACGCGAGACGCTTCGGGCACGTCGTCGAAGCCGACCACCGACAGGTCCTGCGGAACGCGCAGCCCCAGCTCGCCGGCGACCTCGATCACCGCGAGGGCCGAGAGGTCGTTGGCGGCGAACACCGCCGTGGGGCGCTGCCGCTGTTGCAGCATGGCGCGGGCCTGGTCGCGCACGGTTTCGGGCTGGTAGAGCCCGACGCGCACGAGCGACGGATCGGCAGGGATGCCGGCCTCGCGCAGCCCCGCCCGGTAGCCGGCGTCGCGCGCTTCGGATGAGCGCAGGTCGGGTCGACCCGCAATGAACCCGATGCGCCGGTGGCCGAGCTGCACGAGGTACTGCATCGCGTGCAGCGCCCCGCCGTAGCTGTCCGACTCGACCGTCGGCAGGTCGGCGCGGCCGCTGTGCGGGTCGACGGCCACGATCGGGACCTCGCTGGTGACGCCGATGACGGTGGGCGTCACCATGATCGCCCCGTCGATGAGCGTTCCGCTCAGCCGGCTGAGCGAACGTCGCTCCCAGCCGGCGCTGCCGCCCTGGCGCGAGCCGCTGTACGCGAGCAGGTCGTAGCGCGAGTCGCGCAGCGCCGACCCGACGCCCTTGAGCACCTCGGCGCTGAACGGCTCGAAGTCGGCCACCAGCACGCCGATCACCCCGGTTCGGTGCGACCGCATGCTGCTGGCCACGAGCGACGACTCGTAGCCCAGTCGCTCGACCACGTCGAGCACGCGCGCGACGGTGTCTTCGGCGACTCCGTACCTGCCGTTGACGGCTTTGGACACGGTCGACACCGAGACGCCGGCGGCAGCGGCGACGTCGTGGATCGTGGCTCGACGGGACATCGCCCTGATACTACGCATGAAAAAGGATTTCGAAAACGTTTGACAGGGTTTCGAGGTGCGGCGAGACTTGCCTCCAACCCGGATCATGATGATGCGGGTTGCGCCCACTCAAAGAGGAGAATCACATGATTGCGAAGAGGACGCTCGCAGCCGCAGCAGCTGTCACAGCCGGTGTGCTCGCGCTGGCCGGCTGTTCCGGCGGCGGTGGCGGAGGTGCCGGCGAAGACGGCGACGTCGAGATGACGCTCTGGCACAACTCGACCACCGGTCCCGGCAAGGAGTTCTGGGACCAGACCGCCGCCGCCTTCTCGGAGGAGAACCCCGGCGTCACCATCAAGGTGCAGGTCGTGCAGAACGAAGAGCTCGACGGCAAGCTGCAGACCGCGCTGAACTCGGGTGACGCGCCGGACCTGTTCCTGCAGCGCGGCGGCGGCAAGCTCGCGGCCATGGTCGCGGCCGGCCAGATCAAGGACATCACGGACGCGATCTCCGACACGGCCGTCGAGGAGATCCCGGACACCACCCTGGACAACCTGCGCGTCGACGACAAGCTCTACGGCATGCCCGTCGCTGTGCTTCCCGGCGGCATGTTCTACAGCCAGCAGGTCTTCGACGCGGCCGGCATCACCGAGGCACCCGCCACGATCGACGAGATGGTCGCCGCGACCGAGGCCCTCAAGGCCAGCGGTGTGGAGCCCATCGCGCTCGGCGGCAAGAACGCGTGGCCCGCAGCGCACTGGTACTACTTCTTCGCCCTGCGCGCCTGCAGCCCCGACACCATGGCCACCGCGGCCGAGGAGATGGACTTCAGCGACGAGTGCTGGCTGGATGCCGCACAGAACCTCGCCGACTTCGCCGAGACCGAGCCCTTCAACCAGGGCTTCCTCACGACCGAGGCCCAGCAGGGCGCCGGTTCGTCGGCGGGCCTCATCGCCAACCGCCTCGCGGGCATGGAGCTCATGGGCGCCTGGAACCCGGGCGTGATCGCCGGACTCACCCCGGACGAGAAGCCGCTGTCCGACCTGTCCTGGTTCCCCTTCCCGGAGGTGCCCGGCGGTGAAGGCGAGCCCGGCGCGATCCTCGGTGGCATCGACGGCTACTCCTGCTACGTGGATGCGCCCGACGCCTGTGTCGACTTCCTGAACTACCTGGCCACTGCCGAGGTGCAGGAGGCGTACTACGACGCCTTCGACGCCCCGCCGGTGAACACCGTGGCCCAGGAGGCCGTCACCGAGCCCTACCTGATCCAGATCATCGAGGCCTACAACGAGGCCCCGTTCGTCTCGCAGTGGCTCGACACCATCTACGGCCTGAACGTCGGCAACGCGCTGAACGTGGCGGTCGTGGACATGCTGGCCGGCAACAGCGGTCCCGAGCAGCTCGTCGATGCGGTCAACGCGGCCGCAGCAAAGGGCTAGGAAGCAGCAGATGTCTGTTCGCGAGAACTCGTCGACGGAGAGTGCATCCGCCGAGCTCGCGCGGCGCGGCGGGGGCGACACCCAGGTGTCGCCCCCGCCCGTGCGGCGGCGGCGCAAGGGGCTCGGCTGGGCCGGGCGTCTGGAGGTCGCGATCCTCGTGGGGCCGGCTCTGCTGGTCTTCCTCGGCTTCGTCATCTTCCCCGTCGTCGCCGCCGCCTACTACGGCTTCTTCCGGTGGCAGGGCTACGGCCCGCCCACCGACTTCGTGGGGTTCAACAACTACCTGCTGATCCTGCAGGACCCCGCCTTCCACGCGGCCCTCAGCCACAACGCGTTCATCGTGGTGATGTCGCTCGTGCTGCAGGGGCCGGCGGCGCTGCTGGTCGCGCTGCTGCTGAACCGCCGCATGCGCGGTCAGTCGATCATCCGCGTGCTGATCTTCGTCCCCTACGTCATCGCCGAGGTCGTCGTCGGAGTCGGCTGGAGCCTCATGCTGCAGCAGCGCGGCGCGCTCAACGGCTTCCTCGAGAACGTCGGTCTCGGCGGGCTCGAGCAGGACTGGCTCGCCAACCCCGACATCGCCATCTGGACCCTGATGGCGATCATCACCTGGAAGTACTTCGGCTTCGCGGTCATCCTCTTCCTCGCCGGGCTCCAGGGCATCCCCGAGGAGCTGTCCGAGGCGGCCGCGATCGACGGCGCCTCGTTCTGGCAGACGCAGTGGCGCATCACCGTGCCGCTGCTGGGGCCGACGCTGCGCATCTGGGCGTTCCTGTCGATCATCGGCTCGCTGCAGCTGTTCGACCTCGTCTACATCATCTGGGGCCAGTACGTCGCCTCGACCGCAGGCACGTCCACGATGGCGACCTACATGGTCTCCGAGGGCCGCAACTCCGGGAACTACGGCTACGGCAGCGCCGTGGCGGTCGTCCTGTTCCTCATCTCACTGGTCGTCGCGCTGATCTACCAGCGCTTCGTCCTGCGCCGCGACACCGCAGGCGCCCTCACGGGAGGTAAGCGTCGATGACCGCGACAGCACTCATCACCACCACCCCGCCCGACGAGCCGCTGCTCAAGATGGGGCGCCAGCCGAAGGAGAAGCTCCCCTGGGGCAGCCCGGTGGTCTACTTCATCGCCCTCGTGGTCATCGCCGTCATCCTCGTGCCGGTGGCGTACATCATCCTCGGCGGGTTCCGCACCAACGCGCAGATCACCGCCGACCCGTCGGGACTGCCGAGCCCCTGGAACTTCGGGAACTACCTCGACGTGCTCAGCGGGTCGATGTTCTGGCGCCAGGTGCTCAACTCGGCCATCGCGGCCCTGTCGACCACGGCGGGCGCGGTCATCCTCGGCCTCATGGCCAGCTACGTGCTCGCGCGCTACCGCTTCCGCGGACGCGGAGCCCTGTACGCCATGTTCGCCGCCGGCCTGATGTTCCCCATCACCGTCGCCATCACCCCGCTGTACATCGTGGTGCGCGATCTGGGCCTCATGAACTCGCTGCCGGGCATCATCCTGCCGCAGATCGCCTTCGCCCTGCCGACGACGATCATCATCCTGGTGCCGTTCCTCAAGGCCATCCCGGACGAGATCGAAGAGGCCGCCTTCATCGACGGCGCCAGCCGCATCGGGTTCTTCTGGCGCATGGTGATCCCGCTCGCCCTGCCGGGTGTCATCACCACCGGCATCCTCGCGTTCATCGGCAGCTGGAACAGCTATCTGCTGCCGCTGTTCATCCTCAACAACGAGGCGACCTACACTCTGCCCCTCGGCGTGCAGGCGTTCTCGTCGCAGTACTCCGTGGATACGGCTCGCGTGCTCGCGTTCACGTCGCTGTCGATGATCCCCGCCCTCGTCTTCTTCAGCCTGTTCGAGCGCCGCATCGTCGGCGGTCTGACCGGCGCCGTCAAGGGCTGACGTTCCCCAAATTAGGAGTACCCCCGTGGACACCCCCGTTTCGGCGCGCGTGCGCGCCCTGCTCGAGAGCATGACCCTCGAGGAGAAGCTCGCTCAGCTCGTCGGCTACTGGGTCGACCAGGGCGACGAGGTCGTCGCGCCGATGGCCGGCGAGATGGCCACCAGCACGCGCTACGACGAGGCGGCCCGCCACGGCCTCGGTCACCTGACCCGGGTCTACGGCACGCGGCCGGTCGACCCGATCGAGCGGGCGCAGTGGCTGTGGGCCGAGCAGCGTCGCCTGCAGCAGGAGACCCGGCTGGGGATCCCGGCCATCGTGCACGAAGAGAGCCTCACCGGGCTCGCTGCGTGGAAGGCGGCGACCTTCCCGACTCCGCTCGCGTGGGGTGCGGCCTTCGACCCGGAGATCGTCGAGCGCATGGGCCGCCTCATCGGCGACTCGATGCGCGAGCTCGGCATCCACCAGACGCTGGCGCCCGTGCTCGATGTCATCCGCGATCCGCGCTGGGGGCGCGTGGACGAGTGCATCGCAGAGGATCCGTTCGTGGTCGGCACCATCGGCACCGCGTACATCCGCGGCATGCAGGATGCCGGCGTGCACGCGACGCTCAAGCACTTCGTGGGGTACTCCGCGTCGCAGGCCGGGCGCAACCACGCCCCGGTGCACGTGGGCGAGCGTGAGCTGCGCGACGTGTTCCTGCCGCCGTTCGAGATGGCCGTGCGCGAGGGCGGGGTGCGCTCGGTGATGAACTCGTACGCCGAGATCGACGGGATGCCGGTGGCGGCGGACCCGCGGCTGCTCACCGACCTGCTGCGCGGCGAATGGGGATTCGACGGCGTCGTGGTGTCGGACTACTTCGCCGTCGCGTTCCTGCACACCATGCACGCCATCGCCGCCGACCGCGGCGAGGCGGCGGCCCTCGCTCTCGAAGCGGGCATCGACGTCGAGCTGCCCACGGGCGACGCGTACCTCGAGCCGCTGGCCGAGCGGGTGCGCGCGGGCCTGTTCGACGAGGCGCTGGTCGACCGCTCCGTGCTGCGCGTGCTCGCGCAGAAGGAGGAGCTGGGGCTCCTCGACGCGACGTTCGACGCCCCGCCGACAACGGTCGACCTCGACTCGCCCGCGCACCGCGAGGTGGCGCTGCAACTCGCCGAGCAGTCGGTCGTGCTGCTGGCCAACGACGGCGTGCTGCCGCTGGCGGCCCCCGGTCGCATCGCGGTGATCGGCCCGAACGCCGACGATTCGCGGGCGCTGTTCGGCTGCTACTCCTTCGTCAACCACGTGCTCGCCCATCACCCCGGCACCCCCGTGGGCTTCGAGGCCCCGACCGTGCGCGAGATGCTGGCCCGCGAGTTCGGTGCCGCGGAGATCACCTTCGCCGTCGGCAGCGACGTCGAGGGCGACGACCGGTCCGGGTTCGCGGATGCCGTCGCCTCGGCATCCGGTGCCGATGTCGCCATCGTCGTGGTCGGCGATCGTGCCGGGCTCTTCGGCCGCGGCACCGTGGGCGAGGGCAACGACGTCGAGAGCCTCGACCTGCCGGGAGTGCAGCGGGAGCTGGTCGAAGCCGTCGTCGCCACCGGCACCCCGGTGGTGATGGTGCTGCTCACGGGGCGGCCGTACGTGCTCGACTGGGCGCTGGACGGCTCGGTCTCGGCCGTCGTGCAGGCGTTCTTCCCCGGTGAGGAGGGCGCCCGGGCGCTCGCCGGCATCGTGTCGGGACGGGTGGCCCCGTCGGGCCGCCTGCCGATCTCGCTGCCGCGTGGCGGCGGTGCGCAGCCGTACAGCTACCTGCACCCCATCCTCGGCGGACCCAACGACATCACGAGCGCAGACAGCACGCCGCTGCGGCCGTTCGGCTTCGGGCTCACCTACACGACGTTCGCCCACGAGGGTCTGTCGGTCGATGCCGAGGTCCCCACCGACGGCGACATCGTCGCCACGGTGCGCGTGCGCAACACCGGCGACCGTGCCGGTGTCGACGTCGTGCAGCTGTACGGGCGCGACGTGTACGCCAGCGTCACCCGTCCGGTGGCGCAGCTGCTGGCCTACCGGCGCGTCGCGCTGCAGCCCGGGGAAGAAGCGCTGGTCACCTTCCGCGTGCCCGCAGCGCAGCTCGCGTTCACCGGCCGTGACATGCGCCGCATCGTCGAGCCGGGCGAGATCCGGCTGTGGGTCGGACGCGACTGCGAGACGCAGGAGGCGACGGCGACCATGACGTTCACCGGCGCGGTGCGCGAAGTCGCCGTGCAGGAGGCCGGCCGCGTGAGCGTCGATGTGCAGGTGGCCGAGTCCCGGCCGGCGATCGCAGAGGCGGTCTGATGGTCGGGGCCGACCGGCCTCTGCGCGTCGCCCTCATCGGAACGGGCTTCATGGGGCGCATGCACGCGCACGCCTGGCGCACCGCCCACCGCTTCTTCGACCTGCCCGTCACGCCGGAGCTGACCCTGCTGGTCGGACGCGACCCGGAGCGCACCGCGGCGGCGGCCGACACCTTCGGCTTCGCGGAGTCGACGGGCGACTGGCGTCAGGCCATCGAGCGCGACGACATCGACGTGGTGGACATCTGCACGCCCGGTGACACCCACGCCGAGATCGCGCTGGCGGCGCTGGCGGCCGGCAAGCATGTGCTCTGCGAGAAGCCGCTGGCCAACGACGTCGCCGAGGCCGACCTCATGGTCGCCGCCGCCGAGCGCGCCGGCGCCGAGGGCGTTGTCAGCATGTGCGGGTTCAGCTACCGCCGCACCCCCGCGCTCGCGCTCGCGCGCCGGCTGATCGAGGACGGCCGCATCGGGCAGGTGCGCCACGTGCGCGCCCAGTACCTGCAGGACTGGCTGAGCGACCCCGATGCCCCCTTCACGTGGCGGCTCGACAAGGACCGTGCCGGCTCCGGCACCCTCGGGGACATCGGCGCCCACAGCATCGACACCGCACAGTGGCTGACCGGCGACGCCATCGTGGGCGTCTCGGCCATGATGCGCACCTTCGTCGAGACCCGCCCGGTGCTCGACCAGCAGGTGGGGCTCGGCGGACGCGCCCAGGCGGACGCTCCCCGGCAGGCCGTCACCGTCGATGACGCCGCGGCATTCACGGCCCGGTTCGCCGGCGGCGCGATGGGGGTGTTCGAGGCGACGCGCCTGGCGACCGGGCACCGCAACTCCAATCGCATCGAGATCAACGGCGACCGCGGCTCGATCGCGTTCGACTTCCGCGCGATGAACGAGCTCGACTTCTACGATGCCTCCGACCCCGTGGGCGAGCAGGGGTTCCGCCGCATCCAGGCGAACGAGCCCGAGCATCCCTACGCCGACGCCTGGTGGCCGGCCGGACACGGGCTCGGGTACGAGCACCTGTTCACCCACCAGATCGTCGACCTCGTGCGGGCGATCGCCGGGGGCCCTCCGGTCTCTCCCAGCTTCGCCGACGCGGCCCGCGTGCAGCGGGTGCTCGCCGCGGTGGAGCGCAGCGCCGCGCAGGACAGTCTGTATGTCACCGTCGAAGGAGAGAACCCGTGACCGCACGCAAGGCACTCGTCGTCCGGGGCGGGTGGGAGGGGCACCACCCGGTCGAGGCGACCGACCTCTTCCTCCCCTTCCTCGAGCAGAGCGGCTTCGACGTGCGCGTCGAGGACTCCAACGAGATCTACGCCGATGACGAGGTCATGGCATCCATCGACCTCATCTTGCAGTCCGTGACCATGTCCGAGATCTCCCGCGAGGCGTTCACCGGTCTGAAGGCGGCTGTGGAGCGCGGCACGGGCCTTGCCGGCTGGCACGGCGGCATCGCCGACTCGTACCGCAACAACTCCGACTACCTGCAGCTCATCGGCGGGCAGTTCGCCACCCACCCCTCCAAGCACCCCGACCAGTGCTCGGGCGACCAGTCCGACAACTACCTGCCCTACACCGTCGAGCTCACCGACCTGGGCCGCGGCCACGAGATCATGGCGGGGCTCGACGACTTCTCGCTGAACACCGAGCAGTACTGGGTGCTGCACGACGACCTGATCGACGTTCTGGCGACGACGACCCACCCGGTGCAGCCGTACCACCCCTGGCACCGACCCATCACGTCCCCGGCCGTATGGACGCGGCTCTGGGGCAAGGGGCGCATCTTCGTGGCCACGCCCGGGCACAGCCTGGACGTGCTGCAGGACGACAACGTCCGCACCATCATCGAGAGGGGCATGCTGTGGGCCAGCCGCGCGGAATCGGCATAATCGGGCTCGGCGTCATCTCCCGGCAGTACCTCGAGACCCTTGCCGGGCTCGAGAGCGTGCGCATCGTCGCCGCGGCAGACCTCGACGCCGACCGCGCCGCGGCGGTGGCCGCCGAGGTCCCCGGATGCCGGGCGCTCACCGTCGACGAACTGCTGGCAGACCCCGCCGTCGACACCGTCATCAACCTCACCATCCCCGCAGCGCACGCCGACATCGCGCTCGCCGCGCTCGCCCACGGCAAGGACGTCTACGGCGAGAAGCCGCTCGCGGCCACGCTCACCCAGGCCAAGGCGATGATGGATGCCGCCGGCGATCGCTGGGTCGGCGGCGCACCCGACACCGTGCTCGGCACCGGCATCCAGACCGCCCGCGCCGCGGTCGAGGCAGGCGACATCGGCCGCCCCGTCTCGGCGGTGGCGACCTGGGTCTCGGGCGGCCACGAGTCGTGGCATCCGCACCCCGACTTCTACTACCGCGACGGCGGGGGACCGCTGTTCGACATGGGGCCGTACTACCTCACATCGCTGGTGCACCTGCTGGGCCCGGTCGTCCGCGTCAGCGGCGCATCGTCACGCACCCGCGACACGCGACGGATCGGCTCGGGTCCCCGCGCCGGCGAGATCATCCCGGTCGAGATCGACACGCACGTCACCGGGGTGCTCGAGCATGGGGGCGGCGCGCTGTCGACGGTGACCTTCAGCTTCGACGCCGTGGGGTCGACCGCGGCGCCGATCGAGGTGCACGGCGAGGAGGGGTCGCTCAGCGTCCCCGATCCGAACACGTTCGCGGGCGAGGTGCGGCTGCGCCGCCGCGGCGAGGGCGAGTGGACCACCCTGCCCGATGCCGGCGGCTACGTCGACGCCGGGCGCGGCATCGGCGTCATCGATCATGTGCGCGACGGCGAGGGGCGCGCGAGCGGAGAGCTTGCCCTGCATGTGCTGGAGATCATGACGGCCCTCATCGACTCCGCCCACAGCGGGGAGCGCGTGGCGCTCACCACGACGGCGCGTCGGCCGTCGCCGGTTCCGCTCACTCCGCAGGAGGAATGGCGCCGCTGAGGTCGACGCCACCGACCCCTGCGCTCAGCGCACGCCCTTCATGAGCCGCAGCACCGGGCGGGCGAAGACGAGCAGCAGCACGCCGACGCCGATCGCGATGAACCCGAGGATGGAGAAGTACGGCACCTCGTTGTCGGGGTCGTAGTACTCCGCGAGCAGCCCCGAGATCGCGGTCCCCAGCGCGACCGACAGGAAGAACAGCGCGACCATCTGGGTGTGGAAGCGCGCCGGGGCGAGCTTCGTCGTCACCGAGAGGCCCACCGGCGACAGCAGCAGCTCGGCGATGGTGAACACCAGCAGGATGCCGACGATCGCCAGCAGCGGCGTCGAGGCGGCGCCGCCGCCCGCGAACGGGAGGAACAGCAGGAACGCCGCGCCCATGATCATGACACCCAGGCCGAACTTCACCGGTGTCGACGGCTGGCGTGTGCCGAGCTTCGTCCACAGCCACGCGAAGACGCCCGACAGCACGATGATGAAGATCGGGTTGATCGACTGCACCCACGACACCGGCATCTCCCAGCCGAAGAGGTCTCGGTTCAGCTTCACATCGGCGTAGATCGTCACGACGGTGAACTGCTGCTGATAGAGCGACCAGAAGGCCACCGATGTGATGAACAGCGGGACGAAGGCCCATACCCGGCTGCGCTCGACGGCGTCGATGTGCCGGCTGGAGAGGATCACGACGAAGTAGGCGATCGTCGCCGCGACCGTCGTGATGATGACGATGAGCGACAGGTTCTCGGGGCGGATCACCCCGGTGAGCACGAGCACGACGATGAGCACCACGCCCGCCACCGCGATGCCGCCGACCAGCGCGTAGCGGTTGCGGGGGAGGGGGTTCGCGACGTGGCGGGACCCCGCAGGGAGCGACTTGCGGCCGAACGAGTACTGCAGCAGTCCCAGGGCCATGCCCACGGCGGCCAGGCCGAAGCCCCAGTGGAAGCCCAGCGACTTCTGCAGCAGCCCCGTGAGCAGGGGGCCGGCCAGCGCGCCCAGGTTGATGCCGAGGTAGAACAGCGAGAAGCCGGCATCCCGTCGCGGGTCGTCCTGCCGGTACAGGGTTCCCACCACGCTCGTGGCGTTGGCCTTGAGGCCCCCCGATCCCAGCGCGATGAGGATGAGGCCGACGCCCACCCCGAGGAACCCGGGGATGAGGGCGAGGGCGACGTGGCCGGCGACGATGACGATCGCGCTGTAGAAGAGCACCCGCTCCGAGCCGAGGATGCGGTCGGCGATCCATGCTCCGAGGATCGTCGAAAGATAGACCGAACCGCCGTAGGCTCCCACGATGCCGGCGGCCACGGCGCGGTCGAGCCCGAGCCCGCCGTCGGTGGTGGAGTAGTAGAGGTAGATGAGCAGGATGCCCTGCATGCCGTAGAAGCTGAACCGCTCCCACATCTCCACGCCGAAGATGTGCGCCAGCGACCAGGGCTGCCCGAAAAAGCGGGTGTCGCGGTCGCCGGCGTCGTCGGCGGCGGTCTCGATGGGGCCCGTGGGAGGTCCGACGGGGACCTGGGCCGGCTCGTTCGCGCTCATTGGCCCAGGGTAGACCTCACTGCGGCAGAGAGGGATGGGGTTCGCGTGCAGGGCGCTGCGGGATGAACAGAGCGAGCACCAGGGCGATCACGGCCGCGGCGCCTCCGAGCACGAACGCCACGTCGAACGCCGCCGCCGTCGGCACCTGCACGCCGCCCTGCGTGACCGACAGGCTCGCCAGCACCGCGCCGATGATGGCGGCGGCCGTGCTGGTGCCGAGCGAACGGAACAGCGCGTTCAAGCCGTTGGATGCCCCGGTCTCGTTCTGGGGGACGCTGCGCATGATGAGCATCGGCATGCTGGCGTACCCGAATCCGATGCCCACGCCCACCAGGAGGTTGGCCACCAGGATGTGCCACACCTCGGAGGAGAACAGCAGCGTGAACCCATACGCGGTGATGAGGGCGATCGCGCCGAGGATGAGCAGCAGACGCGGGCCGACCGTGCGCGCCACGCGCCCCGAGTAGGGCGAGAGGACCATCATCACCAGGCCCGCCGGCGCGATCACAAGGCTGGCGTTCAGCAGCGACAGGCCGAAACCTGCCGGGGCAGGCAGCTCCAGCAGCTGCGGGAAGGCCACATTCGAGGCGAAGAGGGAGAACCCCATCGCGAGAGAGGCGATGTTGGTGAGCAGCACCGGGCGACGAGCAGCCACCCGCAGGTCGAGCAGGGGCTCGGCGATGCGCAGCTCGTACCAGCCCCAGACCAGCAGCACCGCGAGCCCGCCCAGCCCGCACGCGAGCACCGCCGGCGACGTCCAGCCCCACTCGTTGCCGCGCGAGACTGCCAGCAGCACGCCGGTGAGGCCCACCGCGAGGCCCGACGCGCCGACATAGTCGAAGCGTCCCGCCGTGCGCAGCACGCTGACCGGCACGATCCACAGCACGAGGACGAAGACCGCGACCCCCATGCCGGCGGCCAGCCAGAACAGGGCGTGCCAGTCGCTGTACTGGGTCACCAAGGCGCTCAGCGGCATGCCGAGAGCACCGCCCACGCCCATCGTCGCGCTGATGAGGGCGATTGCGGCATCCACCCGGTCTTCGTGCAGCACATCGCGCAGGATCGAGATCGCCAGCGGCACGACGCCGGTGACCGCGCCCTGCAGGGCGCGTCCGACGATCACCCCGATGATCTCAGTGGACAGCGCCGCGACGACCGAGCCGAGCACCAGCACGCCCAGCAGCACCAGCACGATGCGGCGCTTGCCGTACATGTCGCCCAGGCGTCCCGCGATCGGCGTGACGACGGCCGCTGCCAGCAGCGTCGCCGTGACCACCCACGCGGTGTCCTCGCGGCTGGCGTTCAGCAGCTCGGGCAGCTTCGCCTGGATCGGCACCACGAGGGTGAACATGAACGAGGACGCAAGGCCCGCGAGGGCCAGCACCGCCACGATCGCGCCCTGGCGGGGCATGCGGGTCAGGCGTCTGCGTGCATCCTCGTCCCGGCCCATCGTTCCAGGCTATCGCCGGCCCGGCGGCCGGTGGGTCGTAGGGTGTCGACATGGCCGACTTCGATCAGCTGACCGCGCCTGCCGGCATCGGGATCCGCTCCCTTGAGACCGTGGAGCAGGTGTTCGCCGCGGCTGCCGTGCTCTCGGAGGTCTGGGGCGGCGATCGCGACGCCATGCCGCCGAACCTGCTGCGCGCCCTCGCGCACTCGGGCAACTACGCCGTCGGCCTCTACGACGGCGAACGGATCGTCGGAGCATCAGTGGCGTTCTTCGCGGCCCCCGCCGAGCGCTCGATGCACTCCCACGTCACCGGTGTGCTCGCGGAGTACCAGGGGCGCGGGCTCGGCCGGCTGCTCAAGCAGCATCAGCGCACGTGGGCCTTCGCGCACGACGTCGGCCACATCACCTGGACCTTCGACCCGCTGGTGGCCCGCAACGCGTACTTCAACCTCGTCGTGCTGGGCGCGCGGGTCACCGAGTACCTCGTCGACCAGTACGGCCCCATGGACGACGGTGTGAACCGGGGCGACGAGACGGACCGGCTGATGGCGTCGTGGGCGCTCGCCGCACCGGCGCCCACCCCGGAACCCGGCGACGTGGTGGCGACGGTCGCGGTGCCCCGCGACATCGAGGGGCTCCGCCGCGCCGTGCCCGTCGAGGCCGCAGCCTGGCGGCGCCGCGTGCGCCAGCAGTTCGCCGAGCAGGCGGCATCCGGGCTCGTCGTCGGCGGATTCGACCCCGACCGCGGGTACCTCTTCGTGCGGGGGTGAGGTGCGCGCGGGCGGCGCCGTTTGCCCCACCGCGCCGCGGCGTGGACCGGTTCTTCGGAGAAATCCGGTTCTTCGGGGCCGATCGGCTGTTTCGATCCGAAGTAGTGCCGATCTCCGACGATGTGGCGGGCAGATGCCGCGTGGGGCCGACGCCGGCACCCGCCCCGCTAGCGTGGGGCGCGTGATCCCCTCCGACTGGACCCCGCACCGCCGCGACGACGGCGAGCTGATCGGATGGATCCGTCCCGACGGCGGCGGCTGGCTCGCGGTGGATCTGCTCGGCCGCGAGATCACGGCGGCGACGGAGTGGCTCGACGCCGAGGCCGCGCTCGAGGACCGCGGTATCGGCTGGCTGGCAGACCCGTGGATGCTCGAAGGCGAGGCGCCGCAGCCGGTGCGGGTGCGCATGGTCGAGGTCACGCCCGAGCACGTCGTGGTGAAGGTCGACGATTATGGCGATGTGAGCCGCCACTCGCAGCACATCGAACTGCCCTGGCCGGCTCCGGCCCGGCTGCGCCAGCCGCAGGCCGGCGACCCCGACGGATTCACCTTCACCGGCTGAGCCGCCGCCGCTAGCCTGTGCGCATGCCCATCGCCACGCCCTCGGCACCCGTCGCCCTCGAGGGCATCGAGCTGCGCGTGCTGCGGATGCCGCTCGTCTCGCCCTTCACCACCTCGTTCGGCACCGAGACCGAGCGGGAGGTGATCGTCGTGCGGGCGCTCACGGCGGACGGCGAGGGCTGGGGCGAGATCGTCACGCAGGCGGCTCCGCTGTACTCGAGCGAGTACACGCAGGGGGCGTGGGACGTGACGCTGCGGTGGCTTGCGCCGGCGCTGCTGGACGCGCACGTTCTCGCGCCGGAGCAGGTCGCCGGCATCCTCGAGCCCTTCAAGGGACACCGCATGGCCAAGGCGGGGCTGGAGCTTGCGGTGCTCGACGCAAGCCTTCGGGCGGAGGGGCGGGCGCTGGGGGAGTACCTCGGCGCGGTGCGCGACCGCGTGCCCAGCGGGGTCTCCGTGGGGATCCAGCGCGACCCCGCCGCCCTCGTGGACGCAGTGGCGGAATACCTCGACGCCGGATACGTGCGCATCAAGATCAAGATCAAGCCCGGTCGGGACATCGCCGACACCGCGGCGGTGCGGGACGCCTTCGGCACGATCCCGCTGCAGGTGGACGCCAACTCGGCGTACACCCTGGCCGACGTCGACACGCTCGTCGAGCTCGACCGCTTCGACCTGCTGCTGATCGAGCAGCCGCTTCAGGAAGACGACCTCGTCGACCACGCGGTGCTCGCCGAGCGCCTGCGCACCCCCCTCTGCCTCGACGAGTCGATCGTCTCGCTCAAGGCGGCGCAGGACGCGCGGGGGCTGGGCGCGGCATCCGTCATCAACATCAAGGCGGGGCGGGTGGGCGGCTACCTCGAGGCGGTCGCGATCCACGACCTCTGCCGCGGCGCCGACATCCCGGTGTGGTGCGGCGGCATGCTCGAGACAGGCATCGGCCGGGCCGCGAACGCGGCGCTCGCCGCCCTGCCGGGGTTCACGCTGCCCGGAGACGTGTCGGCGTCGGACCGGTTCTACCCGCGCGACATCGTCACCGCGCCGATCGTGCTCGAAGACGGCCACGTGCGGCTGCCGACAGGCCCGGGTATCGGGATCGAGATCGACCCGGTGGCGCTGGAGGATTTCACCGTCGCCCGCGAGACCCTGCGGCGGTAGGCAGGCGCGCGCCGTGTGCACCACGTCGGCGATCCGTGCGCGAACGGCCCGCATACGGCGGTTTCGGCGCCCGGTGATGGCGATCTGGCGACATCGTGCACGCGGTGCGGCGAGCACCCTCGCGATCGGGGTGGTTTTGGCGCTCGCCGCGTGTGCTTCCGAGCCGGAGGCGCTTCCCGCCGGGGTGACCGTGACGCTGCAGCAGCTGCGTTCGGACGTCGCCGAGCGCACCGCCCAGGTGCGGGTGGCGAACGCGTCGGACGACGACCTGCGCATCGCGCGCATCGAGCTGCGGGACGATTGGTTCACGGGCGCCGTCGTCCGCGAGCGGGACAGCACCGTCCGGGCGGGCCGCACGGTGGACCTGCGCATCGCGCTGCCGCCGTCGGCGTGCGAGGGAGAACCGGATGCCGCGGAGCGCCGCAGCACGCTCGTCATCGCGACCCGCGACGGCGCCGAATACCGCGTGGCCGCGGCCGACCCGCTCGGGTTCATCACGGACCTGCACGCGCGGGAGTGCCTCGCCCACGACGTGGCGGCCGTGGCGGCGCTGTCGTGGGGCGGGTTCACGCCGTCCCCGCCCGGGTCGCCCGCGACGCTGCGCCTCGACGTCGCGCCCGCCGGCGGGGCGGAGTCGCTGCGGATCGTGGAGGTGCGCCCGACGAACCTGTTGCAGTTCGGTGCCGACAGCAGCGAACCCCTCCGGGTGGGTCTGGAGGTCGACGGCACCGGCGAGGCGGCATCCGTCGCCGTCCCGCTGGTGCCCTTGCGCTGCGACGCGCACGCGGTGCAGGAGGACAAGCGCGGCACCGTGTTCACCATCGGCGTCGAGACCGCCGCGGGGGAGGGGCTGATCGAGGTGCCCGTGGATGAAGAGGAGCGGGCACGCATGCTGACGTGGGTGGCCGACTGGTGCGGGTTCGGGTGAGAGGGCTCCGCCGGCACGGCGCGACGCGCGACTGCCCATAGGGTGTGGAGATGAGCACCGTCGCTCCCGAGGACCCCGCTGCCGCCGCGCGCGGCATCTCCCGCCGCACCCAGTCGCACATCTACCGCGCCGGCATCAGCGGCCAGACGCCCCGCGTGCCGGTGGACCCGCTGCAGCTGGAAACGGCCGCGCGCCGCGCGCTGAGCGCCGAGGCTTTCGCCTACCTCGCCGGCGGCGCGGGCGCCGAGCGCACTATGGCCGCCAACCGGGCCGCCTTCGACGCCTGGGAGGTATGGCCGCGGCCCCTCCGCGACGTGTCCAGCCGTGATCTGTCGGTCGATTTCCTCGGGCGTCGCCGCGAGACGCCCCTGCTGCTGGCACCGCTCGGGGTGATGGAGCTCGCCCACGCCGACGCCGATCTCGCGGTCGCGCGCGCCGCGGCATCCGCAGGGGTCCCCTACACGCTCAGCAATCAGGCCTCGTATGCGATGGAGCGGGTGTGGGATGCCGCGCCCGACGGCGACCGGCTCTTCCAGCTGTACTGGTCGGCCTCGGACGAACTCAACCGCTCCCTGATCGGGCGGGCCGAGGCATCCGGGTGCGAGGCGATCGTGATCACCCTCGACACGCATCTGCTGGGGTGGCGCACCCGCGACCTCGACCTCGCGTACCTGCCGTTCACGCGCGGGCTCGGCATCGCGCAGTACACCGCCGACCCCGTCTTCCGTGGGCTCGTTCGCGAGCGCGTGCGCAGCGCCGCGCTGAACGGCGCGGACGAGGCGGCGTCCGGTGACAAGCTGCGCATGACGCCGCGGACGGTGGTCGCCGGCGTGGGGATCGCGCGGCGGGGCGCGGCGCTGACCGGATCCACGCGCCTGCGCGAGAACCTGCGATCGCCGCTGCCGCGCGCGGCGATCGAGGCGTTCCTCGACGTGTTCTCGACTCCGGCACTCACGTGGGACGCCCTCGCCCGCGCCCGCGAGTGGACGTCGCTGCCGATCATCCTCAAGGGCATCGTGCATCCCGACGACGCCGCCCGCGCGGTGGACGCGGGGATGGATGGGGTCTGGGTCTCCAACCACGGCGGCCGGCAGATCGACCGGTCGGTGCCGACGCTCGCAGTGCTGCCGGCGATCGCGGAGCGCGTCGCCGGACGCGTTCCGGTCGTGTTCGACTCGGGGGTCCGCAGCGGTGCGGACGTGTTCATCGCGCTGGCCCTGGGGGCCACCGCGGTGGGACTCGGCCGCCCCTACGCGTACGGTCTCGGCATCGCGGGCGAGGCCGGCGTCGCCGAGGTGGTGCGCAACGTGCTCGCCGAGCTCGACATCACCCTCGGCCTCTCCGGTCACACCTCCGTCGGCGACCTGACCCCGGCCGCCCTCCGCCGCGCCGACCCGAGCGCCGCCGTAGGCTGACACCGTGACCATGCCGCCCCCGCCCCCGCCCCCGCAGTCGCAGCCGCCGTACGGCGCACCGTACGGGCCCGTCCCGCTCGGCCCCGCCGACGAGAAGATGTGGGCGACCTTCATCCACGTGGGCGGCATCTTCTTCGGATTCGTCCCCGCGCTGATCGGATACCTGGCGCTGCGCGACCGCGGCCCGTTCGTGCGTGCCCACGCGGCGACGGCGCTGAACTTCCAGCTGACGGTGCTGATCGCCATGATCGCCGGCATGGTGCTGCTGTTCGTGCTGGTCGGCGCCTTCGTGCTGCTCGCGGCGGCCGTCGTCGACCTCATCTTCTCGATCATCGCCGCCATCAAGGCCAGCCAGGGGCAGTGGTACCGCTACCCGCTGACGATCACGTTCGTGCGCTGAGGCCCGGCGACTAGAATCGACGGATGCCGCGGCCTCGCGGCATCCGCGATATCGCGCCCGCACCCCGACCATTTGGAGCCACCTGTGGCCGAGCAGTCCCGCCTCGACAAAGTCATCGCCCTCGCCCGCCACCGCGGGTTCGTGTTCCAGGCCGGTGAGATCTACGGCGGGTCCCGCTCCGCGTGGGACTACGGCCCCCTCGGGACGGAGCTGAAGGAGAACATCCGCCGCCAGTGGTGGCAGACGTTCGTCCGCGGCCGTGGCGACATGGTGGGCCTGGACTCCTCGATCATCCTGCCCAAGCGGGTGTGGGAGGCGTCGGGCCACGTCGCGACGTTCACCGACCCGCTCGTGGAGTGCCTGCAGTGCCACAAGCGGTTCCGCGCCGACAACCTCATCGAGGACTTCGAGGCCCGCAAGGGCCGCCCGGCTGCCAACGGTCTGGCCGACATCCCGTGCCCGAACTGCGGCACGAAGGGCAAGTACACCGAGCCGAAGGCGTTCTCGGGCCTCGTGAAGACCTACCTCGGCGTCGTCGACGATGAGTCGGGCCTGCATTTCCTGCGCCCCGAGACCGCGCAGGGCATCTTCGTCAACTTCACCAACGTGCTGACCGCTTCGCGCAAGAAGCCGCCGTTCGGCATCGGCCAGGTGGGCAAGGCCTTCCGCAACGAGATCACGCCCGGAAACTTCATCTTCCGCACGCGCGAGTTCGAGCAGATGGAGATCGAGTTCTTCACCCCGCCCGCCGAGGCGCCCGAGTGGTTCGACCACTGGGTCGAGGCGTGCTGGAACTGGTTCGTGGACCTGGGCGTCAACCCCGACAACATGCGCCGCTTCGACGTTCCCGAGGAGGACCGGGCGCACTACTCCGCAGGCACGATCGACGTCGAGTACCGGTTCGGCTTCACCGGCAAGGAGTGGGGCGAGCTCATGGGCATCGCCAACCGCACCGACTACGACCTGGGGAGCCACTCCGAGGCATCCGGCCAGTCGCTGACCTACTTCGACCAGGCGACGGGCGAGAAGTACACCCCCTACGTCATCGAGCCGTCGTTCGGCCTCACCCGCGCCATGATGGCGTTCCTCGTCGACGCGTACGACGAGGAAGAGGTGCCCAACGCCAAGGGCGGGGTCGACACCCGCACCGTGCTGCACCTCGACCCGCGTCTGGCCCCTGTGAAGGTCGCCGTGCTGCCGCTGTCGCGCAACGAGCGGCTGTCGCCGCTGGCGCGCGAGGTCGCCGACACCCTCCGCGGCCGCGGCTGGAACATCGACTTCGACGACGCCGGCGCCATCGGCCGCCGCTACCGCCGCCAGGACGAGATCGGCACGCCGCTGTGCGTGACGGTCGACTTCGACTCGCTCGACGACGGCGCCGTGACGGTGCGCGACCGCGACACCATGGCGCAGGAGCGCGTGTCGCTCGACGCGCTCACCGCGTACCTGGCCGAGCGCCTGCGCGGAGCCTGAACCCGGGCGGTCCGCGGCGTTCCGCTGCCGACCGCCCCCGGCACCGGTTTTTCGGACAACGCCGCTTCTTCGGAGGCGAGCGGGGGCAAAGCTCCGAAGTGCCGGCGTTCTCCGAGATTGTGGTGCGGCGTTGTGCCCGCGACGTGCCCGCGACGTGCCTGCGAGGTCAGCGGTCCGCGTCGGTGCGGGTGCTGCGCGGCGCATGGCGCGACGGAACGGGGCCGGGCGGACCGTAACCGAGCTTGACCTCGAGTGCCTGGCGCGGATCGGAATAGGGGTACACCGCCCGCCGGATGCCGGTGAACAGACCCACCGCGGTCGGCAGCATGCCGCCGGCCAGCACGAGGCCGAAGGCGGCGAGTCCGAGCTCCGCGGCGGACGCGGACCCCGCGGCCATCGCCCCTCGGACGGCCAGGGCCGCCCCGCCTGCCCCGAGCAGCCCGGTGACACCGGCCGCGGACCAGCGCAGGGCGACGGCCGGGTCGGTGTAGGCGCGGGTCGTGCCGTCGTACAACGGGTGCCGGCCGCGCGGCTCACCGCGCAGCCACGGGAGCCGCACCCAGTAGGCGAGGGCGCGCGTCACCGCCCTCCCGGAACGGTGCAGTCGCCAGAGCAGCCATCCCGACACCGCCCCGAAGCCGGCGGTGAGAACCGCGCCCGTCACCGCCATGCCCACGCCGCCGTCCTGCCCCTCGGCTAGGCCGGCCGGAATGAGGGAGGCCGCCGCCGCGGCGCCCATCCACAGCACCAGCGCAAGCGTGCCCCAGCCGAATCGGGAGTACCGGCGCCAGTCGCGGTAGAGCACGTCCTCCGCCTCGCGTGCGTCGGCGGACGCCGCCACCTCCTCGGGAGCGAGTGCTCCGCTTTCCCGCTCCACGGCGCGGGCCTTCTCGGCCTGCGCGATCCAGGGCTGGGACTCCGGCATGGTCCAGCGCATCATTTCACCGCGGTCCCCACTCCGGGAGAGTCACTGTCACCGGCGCGACGATCATCCGCTCGGGGCCCACGTGTCGCATGTCGCCGACGACATCGACGGCGTGCTCGGACACGAGGTCCTCGCTCGAGCGACCCAGGCTGAAGACGAGGGTGCCGGCATCCACCCGCCGCTGCAGGTCGATGCCGGTGTAGGCCGCCAGCTCGGGCGAGACCGTGAAGGTGACGGTCGCCGCGGCGCCGGGCTGCAGCGTCGTCTTCGCGAACCCGACGAGGCGCCGCACCGGGCGGGCGACCTCGGCGACCGGATCCGAGACGTACAGCTGCACGACCACCGGCGCGGTGACGTCGCCGGTGTTGCGGACGACGGTCGACAGGGTCGCTGTGCCGTCGGTGGCGATCGCCTCGGCGTCGAGGATGCCGGGGGTGATGTCGACCGCTCCGTAGGACAGGCCGTGCCCGAACGGGAACGCAGGTTCCGTCGGCAGGTTCGAGATGCGGTCGATCGTGCGGGTGAGCGGGGCGCCGAGGTAGACGTGCTGACCGCCGCCCGCGATGCGCGGGATCTGCACGGGAAGCCGCCCGCCCGGGTTCACCCGACCGCTCAGCACGCCGGCGATCGCGGCGGCACCCTCCTCGCCGGGGATGAACGCCTGCACCGCAGCCGGTACGGCCGACGCCGGATGGTCGAATGCGTACGGGCGTCCGCTGTTGGTGACCAGCACCACCGGAGTCCCGACCGCGAGCACGGCGGCGACGAGCGCGGCCTGGCCGCCCGGGAGTGTGAGGTCGGTCGCGTCGCACCCCTCACCGGAGGTGCCGCGGCCGAACATTCCCGGCAGGTCGCCGACGGTGAGGATCACGAGGTCGGCGTCGCGGGCGGCCGCGACGGCCGCCGGGATGCCCGACTCGTCGGTGTCGAGGAAGTCCGCGCCGCGTTCGTGGACGATGTCGGCGTGCGGGAACTCGGCCCGCAGCGCTTCGAGCACCGTGGGCACCTCGATGCCCAGGCCGAATTCCGGATGCCGCGGCAGCACGTGCACGGGGTACGAGTAGCAGCCCAGCAGCGCGCGGGCGCGGTCGGCCGTCGGGCCGATGACGGCGATGCGGCGGCGGGTGTCGGCGGGGAGGGGGAGCAGGTCGCCCTCGTTGCGCAGCAGCACGATGGATGCCTCGGCCGCCTCGCGTGCCAGCGCACGGTTGGTCGGGGGATCCAGATCCACCGCGGTGCCGGCGACGGGCGGGTGCTCGTCGAGCAGTCCCAGTTCGGCCTTCTGCTGCAGGACGCGCCGGACTGCGGTGTCGACGACGGCGACGTCGAGGCCGCCCGAGCGCACGAGATCCACCAGCGGCGGGAAGCACATGCCGTTGGGAAGCTCCACATCGAGCCCCGCCTCCAGTGCGATGCGGCCGGCGTCCTGCGCGTCCCGCGCCACGCCGTGCGCGGTGGCGAGGAACGCGACGGCCCAGTAGTCCGACACGACGGTGCCGGTGAAGCCCCATTCCTCGCGCAGCAGCTCGGTGAGCAGGTGCCGGTCGGCTGCCACCGGGACCCCGTCGAGATCGCTGTAGGAGTTCATCACCGACCGCACGCCGCTGTCGCGGACGGCGAGCTCGAACGGCACCAGAAGCACGTCGGCGAGCTCACGCGGTCCCACCGCGACCGGTGCGTGGTTGCGGCCCGACAGCGAGGCCGAGTAGCCGACGAAGTGCTTCAGGGTGGCGACGACGCCGGCATCCTCCAAGCCGCGCACGTAGGCGCTGCCCACGCCGCCGACCAGCACCGGGTCTTCGCCGATCGTCTCTTCGACGCGGCCCCAGCGATAGTCACGGACGACGTCGAGCACCGGGGAGAGCCCCTGGTGCACGCCGAGCGCGCGCAGATCGGCCCCGATGGCGGCGCCGATGCGCTCGGTCAGGGCCGAGTCGAACGAGGCGCCCCACGCGATCGGTGCCGGATAGACGGTGGCGCCGAGCGCGTTGACGCCGGTCAGGCACTCCTCGTGGGCGATGGCGGGGATGCCGAGCCTCGTGTCCCGCATGAGCGCGTGCTGCACGTCGGCGAGGCGGGCCACCACCTCGTCTGTCGGTGCGGGGGTGGTCCCGATCACCCGCGTGACGTGGCCGAGCCCATCACGCGCAGCGACCTCGAAGGGAGGCCGTCCTGCCCCGAGCGTGTCCTGCATCGGCGCGACCACCTCGCCGGCGCCGCGCTTGTCGAACCAGTACCCGGTGAGCTGGGCGACCTTCTCCTCGAGGGTCAGCTGCGCCAGCAGCGTCTCGGCGCGCTCGGCGGCCGGGCGCGCGGTGTCCTGCCAGGCGTTCGGTGCTGCCGCGCCGGGGGTGGTGTCGCTCACGAAGACTCCCTTGTCCATCTGTCATCCGGTCGTGCTGTCGGCCAGGCCCGGTCGGGCTGTCGGCCGGCTGTGACGATGCGGTCCGCACCGTCATCCGGTGTGGACCGCATCGTCGGCATCCTGCGCTGTGGGCTCAGCCGTGCGCGGTCGTTCCCGTGCCGGCCGGCGCCGAGCCGTTGCCCGAGGCCCCGGTGCGGGCGCCGGCGAAGCCGGCCAGAAGGGTCCCGAGGTCGAGCCCGGTCAGCGACTTGACGACCTCGGTGCCTTCGCCGAGCACCGTGCCGACGGTCTTGGTGACCGCCGACGCGCCGTCGGTGGAGATGACGGTGAGCTGGTCGATGTTGCTGATCGGCTCGGCGGCGGCGCGCACGATCTCGGGCAGGCGGGAGATGATCTCCTGCGCGAGCGCGGCCTCGCCGTACTTCTTCAGCGCCTCGGCCTTGGCGTCGGTCGCGGTGGCCTCGGCGACACCCTCGGCCTGGATGGCGGCGGCGCGGGCCTCGCCCTCGGCGCGGATACCGGCGGCCAGAGCCACCTGCTTGTCGCGCTCGGCCTCACCGGCGAAGCGCACCGACGTCGCGGACGCCTCGGCATCCTGCACGGCGGCGACCTTGTTCGCCTCGGCGATCTTGGTGCGCTTGTAGGCGTCGGCTTCGGTCGCGGCGTTGGCGGCGTCGCGCTGGGCGGTGGCGCGCTGCACCTCGGCGTACGCCTCGGCCTCGGCGGGCTTGCGGATCTCGATGTCGAGGCGCTCCTGCGTCACGAGTGCCTGCTCGATGAGCGCTTCACGCTCCTGCTGCGCCACGAGGCGATCCTGCTCTGCCTTCGTGAAGGTACCTGCGGCCTCGGCCTCGGCGTTGGCGCGGTCTGTTTCGGCCTTGATCGATGCCTGGCGCAGGCTCAGTGCCTTCTGGCGCTCGGCGATCTGCTCGGCGGCCTCGATGCGGGCGAATTCGCTGGCGCGTGAGGCTTCGGCTTCGCTGACCTCGGCGACCTGACGGGCACGGGCGGCCTCGGCGCGACCCAGGTTGGCGAGGTAGTCGCTGCCGGGCGTGGAGATGTCGCTGATGTTGAGCAGATCCACCTGCAGGCCCTGCTCGACGAGGTCCGCTTTCGTCTCGGCGACGACCCGGTCGGACAGCCCCTTGCGGTCGGAGATGATCTGCTCGATCGTCATGTCGCCGATGATCGATCGCAGCGAGCCTTCGAGGGACTCCCGGATGATGTCGGTGAGGGTCTCCTGCTGCGAGAGGAAGCGCTGGCCGGCGCGGCGCACGCCCTCTTCGGTGCCCGAGACCTTGAAGTTGATGGACGCCTTGATGGCGATCTTGATGCGGTTCTTGTCGACGCCTTCGACGGTGATGCCGATCTGGCGCTGCTCCAGCGAGATCGGGAACCCCTGCTGCAGAATCGGCCACACGAACGTGCGCCCGCCGATCACGACGCGCTGGCCGACGGCCTCGCCCGGCTCGGGCTTGCCGGCGCCGCGGCCCACGATGATGAGCGCCTCGTTCGGAGGCACGCGCCGGATGCGCCGCGCGATGAAGGTCAGCAGTCCCAGGACCGCGACGATGAGGGCGAGGACGGCGGCGATCTGGACGATGTCGACCGGCATGGGATTCCTTCCGTGGATCGCGGCGGCCGCCGCGGGTTATTCGGCGACGACCTTGACGCGCGTGCCGGTGTGCTCGACGACGCGGATGCGCACGCCTTCGGGAATGGGGGTGTCGGAGTACGCGAGACGCCGCTCGATCTCGTGCGGGCCGTCGAGGGAGACCTCGCCGCCGGCCGGGGTGATCGGGGAGCGACAGATGCCGGTGAGGCCGACCGTGCTGACGGGAGCGCCGTCGGAGCTCGCCGCGAGCTTGCGGATGAACAGCACCGCCGCGACGTAGGTGACGACCGCGAGTCCCGCCGCGATGACGTACACCCACACATCGTCGAGATCGGACGAGTGCGTGAACACGCCGCTGGCGCCGAAGACCACGGCGGCGATGCCGAGGGCCGTGCCCGACAGGGCGCCCTCGCCGATCTCGAAGTGGTCGAAGACGTCGCCGACCACGAGGGAGATCACGAGCACCAGCAGACCGATGCTGCCGATGATGATGAATGGCGTCATGCAGGCCTCCCCGGGGCGTCGGCGGTCGCTTCGCCTCTACCCTATGAGAAAGCTGAGAGTTCGCGCTGCCTTTCTTATGCCGAGGTCGCTTTCGACTCGCGCGCGGCGGCCTTCGCGGCCTTCTTGAACGCACGCACCTGCTGCAGCGAGTCGGGCGACACGATGTCGGCGACGCTGCGGTGCGACCCCTCCTCGCCGTAGGGGGCGGATGCCTCGCGCCACCCGTCGCCGGTGTAGCCGTACTGCTTGCCCAGGAGCGCGAGGAAGATCTTGGCCTTCTGCTCTCCGTACCCGGGCAGCGCCTTCAGTCGCTTCAGCACCGCCGCGCCGTCGGGGGCATCACGGGTCCAGATCGCTGCGGCATCCCCGCCCCACTCGTTCACGACTGCGCTGCACAGCGCCTGCACGCGCGCCGCCATGGAACCCGGAAAGCGGTGCACCGCGGGGGTCTGTGCGAACAGCGCCGCGAACTGGTCCGGGTCGGCGCCCGCGATGGCCTCGGCATCCAGCGTCCCCAGCCGCTCGCTGATCTTCAACGGACCGGCGAACGCGGTCTCCATCGGCACCTGCTGGTCCAGCAGCATGCCGATGAGCAGGGCCAGCGGGTCGCGCGTGAGCAGCTCATCCGCTGCGGGGTCGTCGGTGATGTGCAGGCTCATCCCTCCATCGTCTCACCGCGGTCTGTGAGCCCGTGCGGGGCGCGGGCGCGAGCGGTCAGTCGAACCAGGCGTCGGCGAAGTCGGCTCGTCAGGTCGCGCGCCGGACCGGATCGATTTCGACACCTATTCGGTCACGAAAACGCAGGAAGACCGGGTTGGCCGAGAGGGAGTAGCTGTAGGGCATCACGATGCGATCCTGATGGGGGCCTGGAGCATCCCACAGCATCGTGACGCTCTGCGGCTTGAGTTCGGCCAGAAACCGGCGGGTGTCGCTTTCTCGCGACTCAGCCTCCTCTACCCATTCCCGGAGGAGCGCCGACGGAGCGGAATCAGGATCGTCCAGAGCCGCCACCAGCGCGTCATGGGCCATCGTGTCGATCCGCTCCCAGCCCAGGAGGATGGCGTCGAGTTGCGCGAGTTGCCGCTCGTCGAACCGAGACGGGTCGTCCACTTCGAGGCGGAACGGCACGGTGGCGCCGCTGAGCTCGGTCGTGGTTTCGAACACGGCGCCGCCGGGGCCGCCGACGAGTTCTACGGGTCCGAAGACACGGCTTTCCATTGCGATGCGATCCATTCTGATCTGTTCCGGGGTGCCCGATGAGGCTCAGGAGTTCGGCGTGAGGGCTTCGGATGCAGCAAGCTCCTCCACGAGTTGCTGGTTCTCTTCGTCGGTGTTGAAGTAGTTATCCACCTCGGCGTCGAAGAGATCCTTGCCGCGCGAGTACTCTTCCAACGTCGACATGAGTGCATCGGCCGTGTAGTCGAACAGATTGAGCGCATTCGAGTGGGTTCCGCTCGAGAGCTGCGAGTGAGGCGTCGGGTCGGAGTAGGGCGGGGATCCGAGTGCGGTCTTCGCGGCGTCGAGGCCGTCGATCACACGCTGCATGTTGCTCGACACGGTGTTCGTATGCTGGCGCGCCATCACGATCTCGTCGGAGAAGTCACCCTGCGTCTGGATCTGGTAGCGGTTGAGATCGAAGCCGCTCGGGTCCGCGATGATCGCGTTGACGGCGCCGGAGAGCATCGTGCGAACCTCGGATTCCTGGTCGGAGACCGCCGAGCGGAGATCCTCCAGGGCTTTCTCGAACGACGACATGATCTCGTCGTAGCTTCCGCCCGTGATCGAGGCATCCGCGCTGATCGCGGAGACCGCGGTCGCGGCCGCGCTCGAAAGGGTGACCATCGCGCCGACCAGCGGCGCTGCGGCGCCCGCCGTCGCCACGGTGGCCACGGCTGCGGCGACGGTCGCCACGACTCCCAGCGTGATCTGCAAGTTGGCCGCATTCTTGCTATCCGCGTACTCGACGCACGCCCGTTTTGCGTTCTCGACGATGGCGGCCGCGTCGGCGCGCACGTCCTGCCACATGGTCGACTGCATCGTGTAGTTCATCTGCAGGATCGCGGCAGCGGCTCCGAGGCTCTGCGAGACGCCCTTGAACTGCGTGTAGTACTTGTCGAGCATCGGTTCGATGAAGGACGCGACGAGCTGTTGCGTGAGCAGATCGCCCACGGTGTTCGTCGACGTGAGAATCGCTCCGTCGTCGGCGACGGACGCGCCGCTCCCCGACGCTCCGAGGCTGGCGGCCGCGCTCGACGTGGACGTCTTGTACGTGCCGGCGGCCGTGCCGGTCGGCAGGTCCCGCCACTTGTCGACCGCGTTGTCGACGCGCGAGCGGATGCCGTCGAAGGAGATGTCATCGGCCCACGGCAGGCCGTCCACCATCTTGCCGCCGCCTTCACCGGACGAGCTCGGCATCTCGTAGCCGTTCGGCGCCCAACCCCACTTGTAATAGCGGTTCGTGCCGAGCTTGTCTTCGTAAAAGCCGTCGTCGGCCATCCATGCGTCGATGGCCGCCTTCTTCAGCGCGCCGATGGAATTGTCGAGGTCGTCATAGCTCACAGAAGTATCCTCATCCGTCTCTTGCTCACGGGCGGCTGCGGCTATTGTCCACGACTGGAGACGCCCTTCTGGAAACTTTGCATATCGCGTGCCTAAACAAAACCCCCGCGGGGTAAATGCACATAACCCGCCTATGCTCGTTGTGTCTCGAACGGGGGAAACTTATGCCCGAAGGTGCAACGCTCGCGGTGTCGCGGTTGCGTGTGGCGAGTGTGGGGCTCTCGGTTGCCGCCCTCGCACTTTTCGCGATGGGGATGCTCCTGTCTTGGTCGCGGATGGCCGTGCTGATCGTGCCCGTCGTCCTCGGTGTGGTCGCGCTCGTTCTCGCGATCAGGGCGCGCGGATCCGCAGCCGCTCGCCCCGGCCGCGCCATCGCATTCCTGATGTCCGCGCTGGCGATGATCGCTCCCGCCCTCGCCATCGGCGCGGTGCTCCTCGCGCCAGCCCTGGCCCCGTCCGCGGTCTACACGATCACGGTCGACTCGCCGGAACCCGTCGACGTGGTCATCAGAGAAGGCGCCGACAGCACCAGCGCGGCGTGGGACTCGGGAGACACCATCACTCTCGACTCGAACGCGACGGTCATCGGGATCGCAGCGCACACGTCGACCCCCACCACGGTGATCTCGTGCGAGATCCGCCGCCACGGCAAGATCCTGGCCGCCGAAGAGCGCGCCGGATCAGTCAACTGCAGCTTCGTCGAGGGCGAAGAGTAGAGAAGCGGGCCCGGGCCGGCATCTGGCGTCCCGACTCGTTCGCCGAGCGCGAGCGCGAGCGGTCAGTCGAACCAGGCGTCGGCGAAGTCGACCGCGTCGAGGGTGCGGAGGTCGTGCTGCGCGAGCTCGAGCGTCGCCTGCACGTCGTCGATGTCAGAAGGCTGCAGCCGGTGGACCTCCGACCCGTCCAGCACCAGGCGGAAGACGATGTCCGTCATCGCGGGTGCGCCGCCGCCGCCGAGATCGAACAGCGAGACCACCGCCGTCCCCGCCCACTGGGCGGCTCGCCGCAGCGGCGAAGAGAGGCGGTCCTCCCCGGCGACGGAGTACACCTCGAACGCGGCGACGGGTGTGGTCACGGTCAGCCGGCGGATGCCACGTCGTCCGGTGCCGCCACCGGCGTCGCGAGCTCCTGCACGTCGATGTTGAAAAGCGCCGACACGGCTGCGAACACGTCGTCGGCGCGGCCCTGCTCGGCCAGTTCGTGGGCGCGCACGGTGGGGGTGTGCATGAGCACGCCCGCGAGGTGGCGCAGCGCCTGCTCGGTCGTGCCGTCGTCACCGCGTGCGCGGGCGCGGGCGATCTCGGTCTCGAGCACCGCACCGACATACGACCGCAGCGCCACGACGGCGGGCGTGACACTTCGGCGCTCACCGCTGACGACGAACCGGGCCGCGGCGTCGGCGACGAGCCGGCGCGCATCGTCGGTGGCCTGCAGCTCTTCGAGCGGGGCATGCAGGCGGATCGTCTCGAGATCGAGCAGATCGGTGTCGGGCACGCCGGAGACGTCGTGGTCGACGTTGCGCGGCAGCCCGAGGTCGATGACCAGGCGTCGGGCGGGCAGCTCGGCGGCGTCGGCGATGGCGGCGCCCTCGGTGAAGTCCGCGGCGGAGAGCACGGGGTGCTCGGCGCTCGTGCAGGTGATGACCAGGTCGGCGCTTGCGACGGCCTCGGCGAAGTGCGTCGAGGGCACGGGGCGCAGGGCGTGGCGGGCAGCGAACAGCGCCTCGCGCCCGGACGGCGATGCGACCCGGATGTCGTCGGCCCCACGGTCGCGGAGGGCTGCGACCGTGGCCGCGGCGTACGATCCGGTGCCGACGAGCACGACGCGCAGGGTCGACCAGTCGGTGACGCGGCTGTCGGCCAGTTCGAGCGCGAGGCGCACCAGCGAGCGACCGGCGCGACCGATCGCGGTGGCGTTCTTGATGCCGCGCTGCGTCTCACTCGCGCGCTGGAAGAGCCGCTCGAGCTCGGTCGACGTCGTGCCCTGCTCACGCGCCTCGGTGAGCGCGCGGCGCACCTGCCCGGCGATCTCGCCCTCGCCCACGACGACCGATTCCAAACCCGATGCCACGGCGAAGAGGTGACGGGCGACATCGTCGCCGACGACGACGTCGTATGACCCCTCGAGCTCGGCGGGGGAGACCCCCATCGCGGACTCGATGGCGAGCAGTGTCGCCTCGACGCCCACGGCGCCGGCAGCGGTCACCGGCTCGTCCATCTCGACGTACGCCTCGAAGCGGTTGCAGGTCGCGACCACGACGGCGCCCTGTACGCACTCGTCGTGCCCGGCGATGATCGGCGCGACGCGGTCGGGGTGCACGCTGAGACGTTCGAGCAACTCGAACGAGGCGGTCTTATGACTCGCGGTGACACACAGCAGCACCATTGAAGGCTACCTGTCCTCTGGCTGAGAGGGCGCACGACGGCGGGTGCGAGGATGGATCAATGGCCACCGCCCCCCTTCTGCGTGCGTTGCACGGCGACCGCCCGGAACGCCTCCCCGTCTGGTTCATGCGTCAAGCCGGACGCTCCCTCCCCGAGTACCGCGATCTGCGGGTGGGGACCCGCATGCTCGACGCCTGCCTCGACCCCGCCCTGGCCGCCGAGATCACTCTGCAGCCGGTGCGCCGGCACGGGGTGGATGCCGCCGTGTTCTTCAGCGACATCGTGGTGCCCCTGCTGCTGGCGGGCATCGACGTCGAGATCCAGCCCGGCCGGGGTCCCGTCTTCGCCGAGCCGGTGCGCACCGCCGCCGACGTCGCGCGTGTGACGGCGATCGAGCCGGCCGCCGTGGTCGCGGCATCCGGTCCCATCGCCGAGGCGATCGGCATCGTCACGGCCGAACTGGGCGAGGTGCCGGTCATCGGCTTCGCCGGGGCGCCCTTCACCCTCGCCGCCTACCTCGTCGAGGGTGGGCCGTCGAAGGAGCACCTGCGCGCCCGCGGCCTGATGCACGCCGATCCCGATTCCTGGCACCGCCTGGCCGGCTGGCTCGCCGAGGTCTCGCGGGCGTTCCTCGGCGTGCAGACCGATGCCGGCGCGTCGGCCGTTCAGCTGTTCGACTCGTGGGCGGGGTCGCTGTCGGCGGCGGACTACCGCGAGTTCGTCGCCCCCCACTCCCTCGCCGCGCTCGAAGGGGTCACCGTTCCCCGCATCCACTTCGGCGTCGGCACCGGCCACCTGCTGCCGGACATGCGCCTGAACGGACGGGCAGACGCGGTGGGCGTCGACTGGCGGATGCCGCTGGACGAAGCCGCCCGCATTCTGGGACCTGACGTCACCTTGCAGGGCAACATCGACCCGGCGCTGCTGGCCGCACCGTGGCCGGTGCTGTCGGCCCACGTGCGCGATGTCATCGGCCGCGGCGAGGCCGCTCGCGCACACATCCTCAACCTGGGGCACGGCGTGCCGCCGGAGGCTGACCCGACGGTGCTGACCCGCATCGTCGCCCTCGCCCACGGGGAGGACGCATGACCGACGCGGCAGACCTCGTCGCGCATGCGCACGACACCCGCATCGTCGTGGTCGGCGGCGGCGTCGCGGGCCTGGTCGCGGCGCTGGAATGCGCCAAGGTCGGCATGCAGGTGACGGTGCTGGAAGCGTCGGATCGACTCGGTGGCGTCGTGCGCTCCGCGGAGGTCGACGGCGTGAGCGTGGACGTCGGCGCCGAGAGCTTCGCCACGCGCGGGGGCACGGTCGCGGCGCTCGTGACCGAGCTGGGGTTGCAGCACGCCATCGTCGCGCCGGACGCTGCCGGGGCCTGGGTCGCCGGGCTTCCCGGCGGTGCCGCGGCGCCCCTGCCTGCCGGCGGCATCCTCGGCATTCCCGCCAACCCGTTCTCGGACGACGTGCGCCGCGTCATCGGCTGGCGCGGCGCGTGGCGCGCGTACCTCGACCGCCTGCGGCCTCCGCTCACGATCGGCCACGAGCGCAGCCTCGGCGCCCTCGTGCGCCGCCGCATGGGGCAGGCCGTGCTCGACCGGCTCGTCGCCCCCGTGACGACCGGTGTGTACTCCGCCCGTCCCGACGACATCGACGTCGACCTCGCCGCCCCGGGCCTCAACAACGCCCTGACCCGCACCGGCTCGCTGCAGGGGGCGGTCGCGCAGCTGCGCGGCGGACGCGCCGTCGTGCCGGGCCAAGCGGTGCAGGGGCTGGACGGCGGCATGACCCGCCTCGTGGACGCGCTCGTCGAGCGGCTGACCGACCTGGGGGTGGAGCTGCGGGTCGGCGCTCCGGCCCGGGAGATCGTCCGTGACGGCGATGCGTGGGCCGTCGTGGTCGACCCCGCCACCGGCGACGGGTCGCCCGCTGCGCCTGCGGCCGCCGACAGCGCGACGCCCGCCCCCGGCGACCGGGTGCCCGCGCACGCCGTCATCGTGGCCACCCCCGAGGCGCAGGCGCGACACCTGCTGGCGCCGGTGTCGAGCCTCGACCCCGGCAGCGTCACCGCGCCGGTGGTCGAGATCGTCACGCTCGTCGTCGACGCGCCCGAACTGGATGTCGCCCCCCGCGGCACCGGCGTACTCACCGTTCCCGGATCCCACACCGCCAAGGCGCTCACGCACGCCACGGCGAAGTGGCAGTGGCTGCGCGAGGCGACGCCCCACCACATCCTGCGCGTGTCGTTCGGCGCACAGGGCGAGGCGCCCGCCACGGAAGCCCTTGATGACGACGCGGCCGCGGCCCTGGCGCTGTCGGAGGCCGCTGCGCTGCTGGGCGTGCCGCTGCAGCCGTCGCAGCTGCGCGCGTCGCACCGCGAGCGCTACGTGCAGTCGCAACCGGCCGCGGTCATCGGACGCGCCGCGGTGTCCGCCGCCGGTCGTGCCGCCGTGCACGCCGTGCCGGGGCTCGCGGTCGTCGGCGCCTGGCTGTCGGGCACGGGGCTGGCGCAGGTCGTTCCCGACGCGATCGCCGAGGCGGAGCGCGTGCGTCGCGAAGCGCTCTGGGGCGGTTCGGTCGCCGCGGACTAACCCAGTACGCTCCGGCGCGCAACCCCGGATACCCGGGACGGCATACAGCGCTAATCTGGGGGCACACGAAGCACTCCCAACGAGCGTGAGGAGACCCCATGAGGGGCAAAGTAGGACTCGTCGTCGGACTCGCTGCGGGCTACGTCCTGGGCACTCGGGCCGGTCGGGAACGCTATGAGCAGATCAAGGAAAAGGCCTCGAAGGTCTGGGACCTGGACCCGGTTCAGGAGCAGGTCGCCAAGGTCAAGGACCTCGGCAAGACGGCCGCGATGGCCTTTCCGACGGCTGTCTGGGACAGCGCCGTCAAGGTGACCAAGGCCGCGACGAAGAAGGGCGGCTCCGCCGGTCAGCGACTCGACGCCGCGATCGACGCAGGCAGGGACTCGGTCGACGAGGTCGCCGAGGGCGCCGAGACGACCGCAGCGCAGGTCAAGCAGGCCGCGCACGAGGCGCTGGACGACGTCAAGAAGGCCGCGGACAGCTGACATGACCACACCTCGCGGATTCCGCGATCGCAGCGACGACAGCCTGCTGACGCTGATCGGCGAGCTGCCCGAGCTTGTGCGCAACCTCGTCATGGCCGAGTTCAACGCGGCGAAGAAGTGGGCGAAGAAGACGGGCAAGGATGCCGGCATCGGCAGCCTCTGGGTCGTCGCGGCGCTGTTCGTACTGTTCTGGTCGATTCCGGTGCTGGGCGCGTTCATCATCATCGGACTGTCGTCCTGGTGGCCCGCGTGGCTGTCGGCGCTCGTGGTCTTCGTCGTGATGATCGTCATCACGGCCGTGCTGGTGCTGCTCGGCATCCTGCGATTCCGCAAGCTCTCGAGCCGGGACAACCCCGGCCAGGCGATCGCGACCGACGCCAAGATCGTGAAGGACGCTGTCAATGACTATTGACCGACGCACGCCCGTGCCGGTGCCGCGCACCGCTGTTCCGCTGGGCATCGCCGACCCCGTGGAGCAGGCAAGGGCCGAGCTCAAGGCGGCCCTCTCGGCGATCGAGGAGAAGGCGAACGTCTCGAAGCGGGTGGGTGAGGCGACGGACCGTCGCGTCGCCGAGGCGCGCCGATTCGCCCGCCGCAACCCCACTGCCGCCATCGCGGCGACGGCCGGAGCCGCCATCGCCGTGGGGCTCACCGTCTGGGGAATCGTGCGCCTCGTCGCGCGCTGACCCGACACCACGACACCGACACCGCCACCGCCGGCGCCGACCCGCGCCGGCGGTTTGGCGTGCGGCGGAGCGGAAGAGAGACTTGAGACATGTCCGACACCGCTTTCACCCTCTGGTCCGTGCTGCGCCGCGACCCCGCGCGCCCCGTCACCGACCCCGATCCCGCCGAGCTGGAACGCGTCGTGGCCGATCTGGCCGACGCCGGCACCACCGTGCGCGGGTTCTACGACGTCAGCGGTCTGCGCGCCGACGCGGACGTGATGATCTGGATGCACGGGCCCACCGCCGAAGGCCTGCAGCGCGACCTGCGGGCGCTGCGGCGTACCGCGCTGCTCGCGCCGCTGCTGCCCACATGGAACGCCATGGGCGTGCACCGCGATGCCGAGTTCAACCGTGCCCACGTCCCCGGCTTCCTCCGCGGCATCGCGGCCAAGCAGTGGCTCACCGTGTACCCGTTCGTGCGCAGCTACGAGTGGTACCTGCTGCCCGATGAGGAGCGTCGCGCCATGCTCGCCGACCACGGCCGCAAGGGCGCCGCGTTCACCGGCGTCACCGCGAACACGGTGGCATCCTTCGCCCTGGGCGACTGGGAGTGGCTCCTGCCCATGGAGGCAGACGAGCTGACCGACCTCGTCGACATGATGCGGGAGCTTCGCTACACCGAGGCGCGCCGTCATGTGCGCGAGGAGGTGCCGTTCTTCACCGGTCGCCTCGTCGCCCCGGCAGATCTCGTCGAGGTGCTGCGATGAGGATGCCGCGATGACCCGCCCATTCCGGCTGGGCACGCGCCGCAGCGCCTTGGCGATGGCGCAGTCGCAGCAGGTCGCCGACGCCATCGCTGCGGCGGCCGGCCGGCCGGTCGAGCTCGTGCCGATCGTCTCCGAGGGCGACGTCTCCCGAGCCTCGCTGTCGCAGATCGGCGGCACCGGGGTCTTCGCGACCCGGTTGCGTGAAGCGCTCGTCGCGGGGGAGTGCGACCTGCTCGTCCATTCGCTGAAGGACCTGCCGACCACCCAGCCCGAGGGTCTCGTCATCGCGGCGATCCCGCCCCGCGAGGACGCCCGGGACGTCGTGGTCACCCGCGACGGCACGCCGCTGCACCTGATGGCCGCCGGGGCGCGCGTGGGCACCGGCTCGCCGCGCCGCCGCGCGCAGGTGGTGCGCCGCAACCCCCGCGTCGAGCTGCACGACCTGCGCGGCAACGTCGACTCCCGTCTGCAGCGCGTGCGCGATGGACAGCTGGATGCCGTCATCCTCGCTGCCGCCGGGCTGTCTCGCATCGGCCTCGACCTCGGTGACCTGCACCTCGAACCCCTGGGGCTCGCGGCATGGCCGACAGCGCCCGGTCAGGGCGCCCTGGCGATCGAGACGCTGGCCGACGCCCCTGAAGATCTGCGGGCCGCCCTCGCGCTCATCGACCACCTCGACACGCGAGTGGCGGTGACGGCGGAGCGTACGGTGCTGTCGGCGCTCGAGGCCGGGTGTCACGCCCCGCTGGGGGTGCACGCCGCGCTCACCGACGCCGACCTGCGCATCGATGCGGTCGTGTACGCGCTGGACGGAAGTCGCCGAATCGGGCTGGACCGCGCCGCCCCCTTCCCACGGGAGTATGGTGGGACGACAGGCAGCGGCGATGGTGCGGATGCTGCCGACGACGCGACCCCGATCGCGTACGCCGTACGCGCCGGGACCGACGTTGCTCGTCGGCTGCTCGTTAGTGGGGCAGCCGATCTGGTACCACGAGAGTCGACCCCATGAACAACGCCCCCTGGCCATCGCAACCCGCTAAGCCGCTCAGCGGCTGGCGGGTGCTCGTGCCGCGCGGGGGACCCTGGGGAGATGGCGTCGCGGCCACACTGCGCGCGCAGGGTGCGACGCCCGTGATCGCACCTCTCATCAACTTCGCGCCGTCCACCGACGAGGCCACGCTTGAGAAGGCGCTGGCCGATCTGGCCGCGGGCGTCTTCGACTGGCTGACCGTCACGAGCGCGACCACCGTCGACGTGCTGTACGCCTACCGGGCGCAGATCCCGGCCAACACGAAGGTCGCCGCGGTGGGGGAGACCACCGCCGCCGCGTTGAGCGCCGTCGGGTACAAGGTCGACCTCGTTCCCGAGGTGGACAACTCCGCCGCCGGCATGGCCGACCAGCTCATGTCGCTCGAGACCGAGCCCCGCGACATCCTGACGCTGCGCAGCGAGATCGCGAAGCCGGTGCTGACCGAACGGCTGAGTGCCGGCGGCCACCGCGTGCGCAGCGTCGTGGCCTATCGCACCGTCGGCGTCCCGGTGACGGACAAGATCGCCCACGACGTCGCGAGCGGCCGCATCAACGCGATCCTCGTGACGAGCGGATCGGTGGCGCAGCAGGTGCGGGAGCAGTTCCCCGCGATCCCCCCGTCGACCGTGCTCGCCGCGATCGGGCCGCGCACCGCCGAGGACGCCAGGCTGCTGGGTCTGCCCGTCGACGCCGTGGCCGCCGAGCAGACCGTGGCGGCCCTCATCGGTGCGGTCGCGGAACTCGCGCTGCCCCACTCTGCCGACGAGACGGTGCCGTGAGCTTCCCCGCCCACCGCCCACGTCGGCTCCGCCAGTCGCCGGCGGTCCGTCGACTCGTGCGTGAGACGCACGTGGTGCCCGCCCAGCTCGTCCTTCCTACGTTCGTCAGGGAAGGGCTGACCGAGCCCGTCGCCATCGGCTCGATGCCGGGCGTCGTGCAGCACTCGCTCGACTCCCTGCGGCGCGCCGCAGCCGAGGCCGCCACGGCCGGGGTCGGCGGCATCATGCTCTTCGGCGTGCCGGCCGTGCGCGACGCCGTCGGCTCCGGAGCAGATGACCCCCGCGGCATCCTGAACGTCGCCACCGAGGCGCTGGTCGCCGAGGTCGGCGATGCGCTGGTCGTCCAGACAGACCTGTGCCTGGACGAGTTCACCGACCACGGCCACTGCGGCGTGCTGCGCGCCGACGGGGTCGTCGACAACGACGCCACCCTCGAGCGCTACGCCGCCATGGCGCTCGCCCAGGCGCGCGCGGGCTCGCAGCTGCTGGGCCTGTCGGGGATGATGGACGGCCAGGTCGCGTACATCCGCGCGGCGCTGGAGGCCGAGGGCTTCACCGACACGCTGATCCTGGCGTACGCCGCCAAGTACGCCGGTGCCTTCTACGGACCCTTCCGCGAGGCGGTCGACTCGCAGCTGCAGGGCGACCGCCGCACCTACCAGCTCGACCCCGGCAATGGCCGCGAGGGCGTGCGCGAAGCGGTCACCGACGTCGATGAGGGAGCCGACATCGTCATGGTCAAGCCGGCCATGCCCTACCTCGACGTGCTGGCCGCCGTGCGCGCCGCCGTCGATGTGCCGGTGTGGGCGTACCAGGTGTCGGGCGAGTACGCGATGGTCGAGGCCGCCGCGGCCAACGGGTGGATCGACCGCCGGGGAGCGATCACCGAGTCGCTCACGGCGATCCGCCGCGCCGGGGCGGACGCCATCCTGACCTATTGGGCCGTCGAGGCGGCCGGCTGGCTGCGCGACGGTCTGTGACGGCCGCGACGGTCTGTGACGGCCGCGACGGCGGTGCACAGCCCCGACGGCGGCGCACAGCCGCGATGGCGGCGATGAGAGAGAGTGACGCATGACTGACCGCAACGACGAACTGTTCGCACACGCGCGCGAGGTGATCCCCGGGGGCGTGAACTCCCCGGTGCGCGCCTACGGCTCGGTCGGCGGGACACCGCGCTTCGTGTCGTCGGCACGCGGCGCGTACATCACCGACGCCGCCGGCCGCGAGTACGTCGACCTGGTCGCGTCGTGGGGGCCCGCCCTCCTCGGCCACGCGCACCCCGAGGTCGTGGCGGCCGTGCAGCAGGCGGCATCCCGGGGGCTCTCCTTCGGCGCTCCCACCGGCGCCGAGGTGGAGCTGGCGGACATGATCGCCGCACGGGTCTCGGCCGGCGGGCGTCGCCCCGTCGAGCGCGTGCGGCTGGTGTCGACCGGCACCGAGGCGACGATGACGGCCATCCGGCTGGCGCGCGGCTACACCGGACGGGACCTGCTCATCAAGTTCGCCGGGCACTATCACGGGCACTCCGATGGGCTGCTCGCCGACGCCGGCTCCGGGGTCGCCACGCTCGCGCTGCCCGGATCTGCCGGGGTGCCGGCGCCCATCGCGGCGCAGACGCTCGTGCTGCCGTACAACGACGTCGCCGCCGTCGAAGAGGCCTTCGCCGTGCACGGCGACAAGATCGCCGCGATCATCGTGGAGGCCGCCGCCGCGAACATGGGCGTCGTCCCGCCGCTGCCGGGGTTCAACGCCGCGCTGGCCGACATCGCGCACCGCAACGGCGCCCTGCTCATCCTCGACGAGGTGCTCACGGGGTTCCGCGTGCACCCGGCCGGATACTGGGGTCTGCAGCAGGAGGCCGGCGAGGAGTACACCCCCGACCTCTTCACCTTCGGCAAGGTGGTCGGCGGCGGCATGCCGCTCGCCGCGCTCGGTGGCCGCGCTGACGTGATGGAGATGCTCGCCCCCGTGGGGCCGGTGTACCAGGCGGGGACGCTCTCGGGCAATCCGCTCTCGGTCGCCGCGGGCATCGCGACGCTGCAGCTGGCAACCCCCGAGGTCTACGCGCGGGTGGATGCCGCGGCATCCGTCGTCGCCGACGCGCTCGACGCGGCGCTGACCGCCGAAGGCGTGGTGCACGCGGTGGCGCGGGCCGGGTCGCTCTTCGGCCTGGCGATGCTTCCCGAAGCGCCGCGTTCGTACGCCGAGGCGCTGGAGCAGCAGGCGGCCCGGTACACACCGTTCTTCCACGCGATGCTCGACGCCGGGGTATCGCTTCCCCCCAGCGTCTACGAGGCCTGGTTCCTCACCGCAGCGCACGACGACGCCGCGCTCGCGCGGATCGTGGAGGCGCTCCCCGGCGCGGCGCGCGCCGCCGCCGGCGCGGCCGCGTAGCCCTTCGGGGTGCGGCGCCGCCCGCGTCTGTGGTGCGCCGACCGCGTGCCCGGCACCGGCATGCTGCAACTCCTCGACAACGGTGCCGGTCGGGCCGCAGGGGCCGGTTTCGGCCGCGCTGTGGCGGGTTCTTGAGGAGTTACGGCGACCGACCCGCCCGTAGGGTGGAACGGTGACATCCTCTCCTCGTGTCGTCGTGCTCGCCGGCGGGGTCGGCGGCTCGAAGTTCACCCTCGGCGTGCGGGAGGCGCTCGCCCGTCGCGGCGCCCCGCAGGCGACGGTCGTCGTCAACACCGGGGACGATCTGTGGCTCTCGGGCGTGCGGCTGCAGCCCGACGTCGACTCGATCCTCTACGCCCTGGCAGGGGTCAACGACACCGAGCGGGGATGGGGCCGCGCCGGCGACACCGAGCGCGTGAACCACGAGCTGCAGCAGTGGGATGCCGGCTGGCCCTGGTTCACCCTCGGCGACCTCGACCTCGGCACCCACCTCGCACGCACCGGCTGGCTGCGGGAGGGCCTCACCCCGACCCAGGTGGCCGAGCGACTGTCCCGCCGGTGGCCGCTGGGGGTGCGCCTGCTCCCCATGACCGACGCCGAGGTCGACACCCGCGTGCTGGTGGAAGGCGGGGACGTGATGCATTTCCAGGAGTGGTGGACCCGCCACCGCGCGCGCCTGGTGCCTCGGGCCTTCGAGAACGCCGGGATGGATGCCGCGCGCCCCGCGCCCGGTGTCATCGAAGCGATCGCCGAGGCGGACGTCGTGCTCGTGGCGCCGTCGAACCCTGTCGTCTCGATCGGCCCGATCCTCGCGGTGCCGGGAGTGCGCGAGGCTCTCGCCGCGACGTCGGCGCGCGTGGTGGGCGTCTCGCCGATCATCGGCGGGGCGGTCGTGCGCGGCATGGCCGACGTCTGCCTGGCGGCCATCGGCGTCGAGACGTCGGCCTCCGCCGTCGCGAGGCACTACGGCGCCCGCCGCGCGGGGGGCCTCCTCGACGCGTGGCTGCTCGCCGAGGAGGACACCGGTCTCGCCCCCGACGTCGCCGCCCTCGGGATGACCGCGGCGGTCGCGCCACTGTGGATGCGGGATGTCGCGGCATCCGCCCACATCGCCGACGCCGCGCTCGCCGCCGCCATCCGCTGACCCCGCGGCGCTCGTCCGCCGTCCGCTGCCCGCCGTGCGCTGAGGCTACAGCGCCATGCGCATGACGGTGATGCCGGCGGACTCCGATTCAGCGGCATCCCGGTGCATGCCGGTCTTCTGCGCCACGCGCGTCGACGCAGCGTTGTCCGGATGCACGAGGGCGCGCAACTCGGAGAAACCGAGCGACCGGGCATGGTCGCGGCAGGCGGCGGCCGCCTCGGCGGCGTAGCCGCGGCCCTGCAGCGGCGGGGTCACGTGGTAGCCGACCTCCAGCACCAGCCGGGCGCCCAGGGGCTGCCAGGTCAGTCCGCAGTCGCCGACGAAGCGGCCCTCGGCATCCTCGACGATCCACAGCCCCAGTGCGTCGTTGCGGTAGCGGAGCATGCTGCGGGCGATCCACTCCGCCGCCTGCTCGCGGGTGCGCGGCGCGGGGTAGTACCGCATCACGTCGGGGTCGCCCAGGAGCGTCGCCATGTCGTCGAGGTCGTCCGGGCGCATCTCGCGAAGCCGCAGCCGCGCTGTCGGCGCCGGAGCCGTGCCGCCGGCGCCCGCCGCGCGCAGCAGCGCCGTCGTGCGCGGCCCGAGGCCGAGCTCGGACACCTGCTGCAGCTGCCCGGCGGTGTCGATGTCGCGGCGCAGCCCGGATGCCGCGGGAGCGTCCAGCGGCTCCGCGCCCTGCGCGCGGTGACGGGCGAACGAGTCCGCGCCGAACGACGAGCGCCACGGCACGCCCGCCGCGGCGGTGAGGAGGGTCGACCCGGTGCCTTCGGCATCCGGCATGACGGCGGTGGGCCGTCGCGCGGCCTGACGCAGCGCCTGGCCGAGGTCGGCCGGTTGCAGCGCCGGCAGGTCGCCCAGCAGCGCGGCCCGCGGGTGGCCGTCAGCTCCGGCCGCGCCGGCCGCGATGGCCGAGTTCAGTCCCTCGCCCGGGTCGGCGACGACCGAGACCGGCGCGGCAGCGGGCGCCGAGGGTACTGTCGCCGCCAGATCCGGGTCGGCGGTGACCACCACGACCCGCGCGACGCCGGGAGCCTGCGCGGCGGCGTCGATCGTGTCCCGCGCGATCGCGCGGGCGAGGGCCACGCGGTCGAGGCCCGGCGCGGCGAGACGCGACTTGCCCTCGACCGGCGGCTTGACCGGGATCACGACGACCCAGCCGCCGTCGCGCCCGCCCTCGTCCGCCATCCCGACGCGCTTGCCCGGCGAACCGATCGTCACTGACCGAACCGGGCCCGCAGGCGCGGCAGGATCTCGGTGCCGTAGGTGCGCAGGAACGTCTCCTGGTCGTGACCGGGGTCGTGGAACACCAGGTGACGGAAGCCGAGGTCGACGTACCGGGCGATCTGCTCGACGTGCTCGTCCGGATCGGTGGAGACGATGAACCGTGACGCCGCACGCTCGATCGGCAGCTCGTCGGCCCGCCGCTGCATCTCGATGGGGTCGTGGATGCCGGTCTTCTCTTCCGGCGACAGCGCGAGCGGCGCCCAGAAGCGGGTCTTCTCCAGCGCCTCCTGCCGGGTCTCGGCGAACGACACCTTCACCTCGATGAGCGTGTCGACGTCGTCGGCGGAGCGGCCGCCCTTCTCGAGGCCCTCCTCCAGCGCCGGCAGCAGCTTGTCGGTGTACAGCGCGGGGTCTTTGCCGCTCGTGGTGATCCAGCCGTCGGCCATGCGCCCCGCCAGGCGGGTCGCGGCCGGTCCCGAGGCCCCGATGTAGATCGGCACCGGCTGGTCGGGACGGTCGTAGACGGTGGCATCCTTCACACTCCAGAAGTTGCCCTCGAACGTCACCCGGTCGTTCGTCCACAGCTCGCGGATGAGCGTGATGGCCTCCTTCATGCGCTGGAAGCGCTCGGGCGGGTCGGGCCAGTCCAGTCCGAGAGTGACCTCGTTCAACGCCTCGCCGGTGCCGACTCCGAGGATCATGCGCCCCGGGAACATCACCCCGAGTGTGGCGAACGCCTGCGCGACGACGGCCGGGTGGTAGCGGAAGGTGGGCGTCAGCACCGAGGTCCCCAGCAGCACCCGCGAGGTGCGAGCGCCTACCGCGCCGAGCCACGGCAGGGCAGCGGGGGCGTGGCCGCCTTCGTGCATCCAGGGCTGGAAGTGGTCGGAGATGAACACCGAGTCGAAGCCGACCTCCTCGGCCAGTACGGCGAAGTCGGCGAGCTGCGACGGGCCGAACTGCTCGGCCGACGCCTTGTACCCGAGGCGGAGCGGAAGGGTCATGTGGATCTCCTGTCGTCCCCGCCGGTGCGGGCGGGGGTGGTCGTGAATTCGGACCCGTCGGCGCGGGCGAGCCGCGCGCGGAACGCGTCGACGGTGCCCGGCCACAGCAGCGTCAGCCTGCCACGGTCGACGTACCAGTTGTGGCATCCGCCGGTCAGCCAGGGGGTCGTTCGGGCGGCGCGGGCGATCTCGGCGGTGTAGTCGGCCTCGGCATCCGGGTGCACGCGCAGCACGCCGTTCGGGAAGGCGCCGCGGCGCGCGAGGGCGCGTACGGTGTACGCGGCCTGTTCCTCGAGCATGAGCACCGCGGAGTTGTGCCCGAGCGAGGCGTTCGGGCCGTCGAGCACGAAGAGGTTCGGGAACCCGGCGACGACCGTCGACGCGAAGGACGTCATGCCCGTGGCCCAGTGCTCGGCGAGGGTCTGGCCGTGCTCGCCGGTGACGAGGTCGGCGTAGGGCTGGCGCTGTGAAACGAACCCGGTGGCGAGCACGAGGGCGTCGACGCGGTGGCGGGCGCCGGATGCCGCGACCAGCTCGCCGCCGTCGACCGCGGTCAGGGCCGAGGGCTCGAGGGTGACCGCGGGGGAGGCGACGGCGGGGTAGAACTCGTCCGAGAGCAGCACGCGCTTGCACCCGAACGCGTAGTCGGGGGTGAGGGCTGCGCGCAGCGCCGGGTCGGCGACCTGCGCCGCCAGGTGTGTGAGCGCGGCCTCACGTGCGGCTGCGGATGCCGCGGCGTCGCCCGACCGCGAGGCGTACCGGGCCTCGCCCTCGACGTACAGGGCGGCGCGGAGCGCGGCGAGCTCCTCGGGGTGGGCGGCGAAGCGCTCCCGCTCGGTGTCGTCATACCGGCGCTCGCCGCGCGGCACGATCCAGGCGGGGGTGCGCTGGAACAGCGTCACGTGCCCGGCGACGTCGGCCAGCCGCGGCACCAGCTGCACCGCACTGGCTCCCGTGCCGACGACGGCGACGTGCGCGCCCGCGAGGTCGGCGCCGTGATCCCAGCGCGCGGAGTGGAAGATGGGCCCGGCGAACTGCTCGAGCCCCGGGATCTCGGGGATCGACGGCTCGGTGAGCCGGCCGCAGGCCAGCACGAGGGCGTCGGCGGTGAGCGGGCCGGATCCGGTGTCGAGCGTCCAGCGCGCGGTCGTGGCATCCCACCGCGCCGACAGCAGCGGCGTGCGCAGGCGCAGGCGCTCGCCGAGGTGTTCGGCCGCGGCGACCCGTTCGAGGTATCTGCGGATCTCGGCGCCGGTCGCGTAGAGCCCCGACCAGTCCGGATTGGGGTGGGTGGCGAAGCCGTAGAGGTGCGAGGGCACGTCGCAGGCGACGCCGGGGTAGGTGTTGTCGCGCCACGTGCCGCCGACGGATGCCGCCCGCTCGAGGATCACGAACGATTCGCGGCCCGCGCGGCGGAGCGCGATCGCCATGCCGAGGCCGGCGAAGCCCGCGCCGACGACGGCGACCTCGACGTGTTCGGTCACGGGGTGCTCGCCGGTGTGGGCGGGGCGGCGGTGGCGGGCGTCGCGGTGGGCATCGGGGTGCCGTAGTCGGTGGTGCGCAGCCGGAACGGCCGCATCAGCCGCGCGGCCATGCGTGCCGCCTCGGATGCCGGCAGCTCCTGCCCGTGCTCGATGCCGGTGTCCGGGCGCACGCGACCGTCGAGCAGCGTCCCGCCCAGGTCGTCGGCGCCGGCGCGCAAGAGCACGGCGACGGCTTCCCGCCCGAGCCGAGGCCACGGCACCTGGATGTGCGGGATCGATCCGTTGAGCGCCAGCCGCGCCACCGCGACCATGGCGCGGTGCTCGTCGATGGGCGTACGCCCGGGCACGAGCGGCACGCCGCCGGCGGTTCCGGGCAGCGGAATGGGAACGAACTCGGTGAAGCCGCCTCCGGCGCGGGCGGCGGTCGCGGCATCCTGCAGGCGGCGGAGGAGTCGCAGGTGAGCGACGCGCTCGGCGGCGGTCTCGACGTGCCCGTAGAACAGCACGCTCGTGGAGCGGAAGCCGTGGCGATGCGCGGCCGAGATGCCCTCGATCCAGCGGTCGACCTCAAGGTCGGTGGGGAAGAGGGCGGCGCGCACCCGCTCGGCGGCGACCTTCACACCGGTGCCGGGAACCGTGTCGACACCGGCGTCGCGCAGCGCCGCCAGGGCGTCGTCGAGGCCCAGGCCGCCGCGGTCGGCGAGGTCCCACACATCCTGCGGGCGGTAGGCGTGCAGGTGGATCCCGGGGGCGGCCGCCTTCACGGCGCGGGCGATGTCGAGGTAGGCGGCTGCGTCCTCGGTCGCCGGCAGCAGGCCCTGCACGCACAGTTCCGTCGCGCCGAGGTCGGCCGCGTCGCGTGCGATCGCCGCGACGTCGGCGAGGTCGAACTCGCCGGGTGCCGCCGCGCCGCGGGAGCGGAAGCCGCTGGAGGTGAGGTTGCGGTTGACCACCAGGCTCACCGCCTCGCCCACGGTGTACCGCCGAACGTCGTCGGCCGTCGCGACGACGGACTCGAGGTCGGCGCCCGTGGCCAGCAGCAGCCGCTCCCAATCGTCGTCGCCGAGGCTCAGCGGGTCGCCGGCCGCTTCCTCGGCGAGGCGGGCGATGGTGGCGGTGCCGGCGCTCGCGCGTGCAGAACGTCGCCGATCCGGGCCGGACGGCCCCGAAACCGGACCCCCAGCCGCGTTGTCGAGGGGATCGCCGACGTTGTGCACGCCGGCCCGGGCCGCCGCGCCCGAACCCGCGCCGCCGGTAGCGCCGGTGTTGTGCACCCCGGCCCCCGCCGCCGCGCCCGCGGCGCCCGCGGCGCCGACGTTAGCGCCGATGTTGTGCGCGCGGCCCGCGCGTGCAGAACGTCGCCGATCCGGGCCGGACGGCGCCGAAACCGGACCATCAGCCGCGTTGTCGCCGGGATTGCCGACGTTGTGCACGCCGGGCTCCGCAGAAGCGACCGCCGCGAGCCCCGAAACCGGGTCGGCCAGCGCCGCGACCGGCCCGTGCATGGCGGGGTCGAGCCACTCGTCGGCGCGGTGGATGTACTCCGGGTGGGCGGTGAGCCGCTCGCGCAGCGTGAAGCCGAGCTCGGCGGTGCGGCGGGCCAGGTCGTCCAGGTGCGGCCAGGGCCGCTCGGGGTTGACGTGGTCGGCGGTGACGGGCGAGACCCCGCCCCAGTCGTCCGCGCCCGCCCGCACCAGCAGCGCGAACTCGGTCGGATCCGACAGGTTCGGCGGCACCTGCACGCGCATGCGTGGTCCGAGCACCAGACGGGCGACGGCGACGGCCGCGACGTATTCGCGCAGGCCCGCGTCGGGCGCGGACTGCGCCGCCGTCCGCGGCTTCGCGCGGAAGTTCTGCACGATCACCTCCTGCACGTGCCCGTGCCGCGCGTGCGCGTCGCGGAGCGCCACGAGCGATTCCGCCCGGTCGCGCAGGGTCTCGCCGATTCCGACGAGGATGCCGGTGGTGAACGGCACCCGCGCCCGGCCGACATCGTCGATGACCCGCAGTCGCACGGCGGGGTCCTTGTCGGGCGAGCCGAAGTGCACCTGACCGGGTTCGGTGTACAGGCGCGTCGAGGTCGTCTCGAGCATCATGCCCATCGAGGGGGCGGTCGGCCGCAGCGCGAGGATCTCGTCGTGGCCCATGACCCCCGGGTTCAGGTGCACGAGCATGCCGGTCTCGGCCGTGATGAGCCGGGCCATCGTGCCGACGTAATCCAGCGTCGAGGAGTAGCCGTGGTCGTCGAGCCAGGCGCGCGCGGCGGGCCAGCGGTCCTCGGGGCGGTCGCCGAGGGTGAGCAGCGCTTCCTTGCATCCCTGCGCCTGCCCCTGACGGACGACCGACAGCACCTGCGCCTCGGTCATGTACAGCGGCTTGTGCTGGGCGGCCAGCTGGCCCGGTGTGTCGACGAAGACGCAGTAGTGGCAGCGGTCGCGGCACAGCGTCGTCAGGGGAACGAAGACCTTGCGGGAGTAAGTGATGACACCGGGCCGACCGGATGCCGCCAGGCCCTCGTCGCGCAGCCGCGCGGCGATGTCGAGCAGTCGGTCGAACGCGTCACCCGACGCCTGCAGCAGCATCTCGGCGTCATCGGCATCGAGCAGGGCGCCGTCGGCCGCCCTGTCGAGGATGTCATGGACTGTCGCCGCCGGGGGAGCGGGCTGCGCAAGGGTCACTGATCCAGTCTTGCACCGCCAGCGCTCGCAAGGCCCGACCAGATCGTTGCCGTCCCGTAAGCAAACCCCGCCCGCGACGCTGGCAGACTGGAACACATGGTGACGCTGCTCCTGGACTCGACCCGCCTCGAAGTGGTGCTGTCGGCCACCGAGCGCGCCCTCGCATTCCGCAAGGGGAATGTGATCGTCGAACGCGAGACAATCGCCAAGGTGCAGCTCATCGACGACCCCTGGACCTGGCTGCGCGGCATCCAGAGCCCCGGCACGCGGTTCCCGGGTGTCGTCGCGATCGGCACGTGGAAGTCGGTCAACGGCGTGGACTTCGTGGTCGTCCGACGCCACCTTCCCGGCGTCGTCCTCGACCTCGAGGGACACCCCGAGTTCCAGCGGGTGCTGCTCACGACCCGCCACGGCCTCGCGCTGGTGCAGGCGCTGCAGGTGGATGCCGGCGAGCACCCGGCCGACGTCGTGACGCTCGCCACGGCGGCGATCTCGACGCAGCCCGAGGCCGCGCCCGCCGACAGCGCCCGTCCGACGCGTGCCCGCGCCCCGAAGCCGAAGCCCGCAGCCAAGCCGGCCACCGCCTAGCTCGCGGCCCGCAGCTCGCGGCCGCAGTTCGCGGCCGCACGACGAAGGCGCCGCGTCAGGCCACGTCGCGGCGCCAGCTGAAGAGGTATGCCAGCACCAGCAGCACCGCGGCGACGATGAGCAGCACGAGGCCGCCCGCCCACCACTCGAGCGTGTCGCCGCCGCTCGTCCCCATGATCGCCTCGGCGTTGTACAGGCTCGCTCCGACGAGGGCATCGGATGCCGCGCCGGGCAGGAAGCGCACCACGTCACCGGCGCCCTCGACGAACGGCACGAGCGTGCGGGCGATGGGCTCCACGAACTGGGTGAAGACCAGCACGCCGACGATCGCGACGATCTGGTTGCGCACGAGCGCGCCGACCGCGATGCCGATGAACACCCAGAGCACGAACGCGGCGAGCATGCGCGCGACCATCGCCCAGGTGTCGCTTTCGCCGAGCTGGGTGTCGACCCCCTGAACCGACAGCAGCGCGGCCGACGGGACGACCGACGACAGCACGCCGATGACGCCGTACAGCAGGCCGAGGGCAGCGCCCACGATGAGCTTGGCCGCCAGCACCCGGCCGCGACGGGGGGTCGCCAGGAACGTGGGGGTGAGCGTCTGGTGGCGGATCTCGGTGGTCACCATGAGCGTGCCGATGAGGAGCGGAAAGACGTACCCCATCGCCGTGGCGAGGCTGTAGAGCAGCGGGGGCAGGGTCTCGGCCGGCATCTGCGGGGCGTCGGCTCCGCCCAGCTGGCCGGTGGCCGAGGCGGCGAAGAAGAACGCCAGCGCCGAGGCCGTGGATCCGACGTAGACGACGAGCACGATCGCGAGGATCCACCAGGACGACGTCGAGAACTGCTTGGTCTTCTCGGATCTGACCGTGCCGACGAGGCTCATCGCGCCGCTCCTTCCGCCGCAGCGTCGACCGGCGGGGCCGCGGCCTCGCCGCCCGCGCTGGCATGGACCCGGCGGCCGTCGGCGAGTTCGAGGAACACCTGCTCGAGCGACGGTCCCTGACGCTGCAGCAGCGACAGGGCGACGCCGGATGCCGCGGCGATGCGGCCGATCTCGGCGGGGTCGGCCACCGCGACCCGCAGTCCCGCGCGCAGCGGCTCGGTGCCGATGCCGGCCGCGGCCAGCGCGGCCGCCAGTGCGGCGCGGTCGGGGGCGTCGACGACGGTGGCATACTCCCTGGGGTCGACGAGCTCGTCGATCGTGCCCTGGAAGACCAGCCGTCCCCGCGCGATCACCAGCAGCGAGTCGACGGTCTGCTGCACTTCGGACAGCAGGTGCGACGAGACGAAGACGGTGCGCCCTTCGCGGGCGAGGGCCTGCAGGAAGTCGCGGATCCAGCGGATGCCCTCGGGGTCCAGCCCGTTCGTCGGCTCGTCGAGCACGAGCACTCCCGGGTCGCCCAAGAGCGCCGCGGCCAGGCCCAGCCGCTGACGCATGCCCAGCGAGTAGCCACCGACCTTGCGTCCGCCGGCATCCGCCAGTCCGACGAGCCCCAGGGTCTCATCCACGCGTGAGACCGGCACGTCCGAGGCCTGCGCGAGGGCGGTCAGGTGGGCGGCGGCGGTGCGGCCGGGGTGGAAGCTCGACGCCTCGAGCGCCGAGCCCACGCTCTGCAGCGGCCGCCGCAGCTGCACGTACGGGGTGCCGCCGATGGTGGCGGTGCCGTCGGAGGAGCGCACGAGCCCCAGCAGCATGCGCATCGTCGTGGTCTTTCCCGCCCCGTTCGGGCCGAGAAAGCCGGTCACCCTCCCGGGTTCGACGCGCGCCGTGAAGCGGTCGACGGCCGTCAGTGCGCCGAAGCGCTTGGTGAGGCCGGAGAACTCGAGCACCTGTCCGTCGGGCATGCGGGCATCCTCTCGTCTCGCCCAGTCTGGCGGGGATGGGCGGCGAATGCGAACCGGATAACGTGAGGCTGTGACCGAGAACCCGCCCGAGACCCGCATCCGTGTGCAGCGCCGCAACGGAGTCGGACACCTCACGCTCGACCGCCCGCGTGCCATCAACGCGCTCGACCTCGGCATGGTCGAGGACCTGCACGCCGCACTGGATGCCTGGCGCGACGACCCCGACGTCGGGATCGTGCTGCTGGACGGCGCCGGCGAACGGGGCCTGTGCGCCGGCGGCGACGTGCGCGGACTGTACGACCAGATCGTCGCCGGGCGCCCGGGCGACACCGCCCTGTTCTTCCGCGCCGAGTACGCCCTCAACGCCGCGATCGCCGAATACCCGAAGCCCGTGGTGGTGCTCGCCGACGGCATCACGATGGGCGGCGGCATGGGCCTCGCCGGCCACGCCGCCGTGCGCGTCGTCACGGAGCGATCCCGGCTCGCCATGCCGGAGACCCGCATCGGCTTCACCCCCGACGTCGGCGGCACCTGGCTGCTCGGCCGTGCGCCGGGCCGGCTGGGGGAGTACCTGGGGCTCACCGGCACGACGATGGATGCCGCGGACGCGATCCACGCCGGCTTCGCCGACCACCTGGTGCCGTCGGAGCACCTGCCCGAGCTGCAGCATGCGCTCGAGACCCGCGCCGACCCCCACACACCCACCGAGCTCACCCTGCTCTTCGACACCACGGCGGGGCCGTCCCGCCTGCAGGCGGACCGCGCGTGGATCGACGACGCCTTCGCCGGCGACTCCGTGGCGGACATCGTCGAGCGCCTGCGGGCACGGCCGGAAGCTGCGGCATCCGCCACCGCCGACGAGCTCGAGACGCTGTCGCCGACGGCGCTGACCGTCACCCTCGCCGCCGTCCGCCGTGCCCGGGCCCTGCCGGACCTGCGCGCGGCCCTCGCCCAGGAGTACGGCCTGGTGATGTGGTTCGCCCAGACCCAGCCGGACCTCGTGGAGGGGATCCGGGCCCAGCTGGTCGACAAGGACCGCTCGCCGCGGTGGCATCCGGCCGCCCTCGCCGACGTCGACCCGGGAATCGCCCACGAGGCGCTGGCGTTCGTTCCCGACATGCCGCTGTGGAGCTGACGTCCGGGTTGCGCCGCTAGCCTGGATGGCCGACCCCGGGAGGGAACGTGTTCGACAGTCCGCTGTCCGCCTCGGCGTACGACGTGCTCGGCGTCGAGCCCGCGGCCGACGACGAGGCGCTGCGCAAGGCCTATCGCCTGCGACTGCGGCAGACCCACCCCGACACCGGTGGCGATGCCGCGGTGTTCGTGCAGGTGCAGCGCGCGTGGGAGCTGGTGGGCACCCCCGACGCCCGTGCGGCCTATGACCGCGGCCACGGTTTCGGCGCGGCTGCCGCCCCGGACTTCTCCGGGTGGAAGGCACCGTCCGCGCGCACCGACACCCGTCCGCGCGCCCGCTCGTTCGGGCACCCCGGCGGATGGCGGCGGGAGCGCTACCTCACCCTGATCCGGGAGTGGGCAGGGCGCGGCGTCGACCTTCCGGACCCGTACGGCCCCGCCCTCGTGCGCACCGCACCCCACGAGGTGCGCCGGCTGCTGGCCGACGCGCTCGCCGAAGAGGCCACCGCGCGCGTGGTCGCCGATCTCGGCATGGGCTACACCGTGTGGCACGACGTCTCGGCGCCGGCCCGCGGCGACCGCCCCGACGCGAAGCTCGACCACATCGTGCTCGGTCCCAGCGGGCTGTATGCCGTGCTGTCCGAAGATTTCGGCGGACCCGTGCGCGTGCGGCGGGGCGAACTCATCGGCGACGGGGTCGAAGGGTCGCCCGTGGCCGACCTGGTCGCCCGTACCCGCACCATCGCCCGCGCTGCGGGCGTGCGGTTCAGCGGCGTGCTGGTGGTGCTGCCCGACGACGACCTGCTGCAGCCGATCGAGGAGCTGGGGAAGGTTCGCGGCCTGCCGGTGGCGGTGGTCTCGCGCAGCTCGCTGGCGACGGTGCTCCGCCGCGGCATGACCGGTGCGCGCGACATCGGCGGCAACGAGCTGTTCGACGTGCGCACGCGCCTGCAGCGCACCGTGCGCTTCGTCTGACCCGCCCTCCGCCGGAGGGGCGGGGGTACCGTTGACGCGTGGACCCCGTGATCGCGATCTTCGTCATCCTGGGACTGGCGATCATCGCCTTCGTCAGCGGAAAGGTGCCCCTGGCGATCGTGGCGATCGGCGTGACGCTGGCGCTGTGGGTGACCGGCATCCAGACCCTTCCCGAGGCGTTCGCCGGATTCGCCGACCCGACCGTGATCTTCATCGCGTCGCTGTTCGTCATCAGCGAGGGATTGGATGCCACCGGGGTGACGGCCTGGGCCGGCCAGCAGGTTCTCACCCGCGGGGGTGCGCGGCCCCGGCGGCTTCTGGTGATCATCGGCGCGATGTCGGCGGTGCTCACCGGCTTCATCAGCATCAACGGCGCCGTCGCGGCGCTGCTGCCGGTGGTCGTGGTGGTGGCCCTGCGCGCCGGCATCGTGCCGTCGAAGATGCTGATCCCGCTCGCCTTCACCGCCAGCGCCGGATCGCTGCTCACGCTGACCGGTACTCCCGTGAACCCGGTGGTGTCGCAGCTGGCGGAGTCGGCCGGCGGGCGCCCCTTCGGCTTCTTCGAGTTCGCGCTGGCCGGGGTGCCGCTCGTGGCGCTCACGATCGCAATGGTCGCCGTGCTCGGTCCGCGCCTGCTGCCCGACCGCACCGCCGATCGGTTCGATGCGGCGCCCGACCCCAGCGCCGCGGCGCAGGGGTGGCGCGAGAGCTACGCCGTCGACCTGTCCACCCGGAGCCTGTTCAGCGCGACCGACGGGGTGGTCGAGGTCATGGTGGCCCCCCGCTCCACCCTCATCGGGCGCACCGTCTGGTCGGGAATGATGACCCGCGATGAGAACCTCGTGATCCTCGCGGCACGGCGGGGCACCACGCAGCCACCGCACGTCTCCCGAGACGGGACAGCGGGCGAGCTGACGCTGCAGGCGGGGGATGCCGTGCTCGTCCAGGGCCCGTGGGCGGCGCTGGAGCGCTACACCCGCTCGCCCGACGTCATCGCCGTGACGCCGCCACACGCGCTGCGGCGCACTGTTCCGCTCGGGAACGGGGCGCGTCGGGCGCTGGTGGTCCTGGGTCTCATGGTGGTGCTGCTCGCCACCAACCTGGTGCCGCCCGCCGTGGCGGGGCTGCTGGCGGCGGGCGCGATGGTGCTCACCGGCGTCATGACCATGCCCCAGGCCTATCGGTCCATCTCGTGGACGACCGTGATCCTCATCGGGGGCATGGTGCCGTTGTCTTCCGCGTTCGTCTCGACCGGCGCGGCCGACGTGGTCGCCGCGCTGGTGCTGGGCTTCACCGGCGACGCCTCACCGCACCTCGCGCTGCTCGTGCTGTGCGTCGTGACGATCGTGCTCGGTCAGTTCATCTCGAACGTCGCCACCGTGCTGGTCGTCGCCCCCATCGCCGTCTCCATCGCCGCGACCCTGGATCTCAGCGTGCAGCCGTTCATGATGGCGCTGACCGTCGCCGGTGCGGCATCGTTCCTCACCCCGATCGCGACGCCGGTGAACCTCATGGTCATGCAGCCTGGGGGGTACCGCTTCGGGGACTACTGGCGACTGGGTCTGCCTCTGGCGCTGGTGTTCCTGGCCGTCGCGGTGCTGTACGTGCCGCTCATCTGGCCGTTCTGACGCTCGGGCCGTGATCAGCCGGCGAGGCCGAACAGCTGCAGCGGGTGGGTGAGGCGCCACCACGGGCTCGGGCCCTCGATGGTGCCGGCGAGGTGCACGTCGACGGTGGCGGTGTCGAGGGGACCCTTCACCGTCAGCGACCCGGCGACCGCCTCGGCCTCGCGGTCGTCGCCGACGGCGAGGTCCGTGGTGACTTCGCCGGTGGCGCCGTTCCACAGCACGACCGACGCGTCCGCCGAGGTCACCATGTCGACCCGCTCGCCCCACGCCGTCGTCACCTCGCCGGCGATCGTGCCGGCGGCCACCGTGGGCCGCTGCTGCAGCTCGGACTCCAGCTGGGCGAGCATCGCGCGCGCGGTCACGTTGCGCTCCTCGCCGTCGAACTGCCCGAGGATCGCCGCGAACAGCCGCACCGGCGTTTCGCCGACGACGATGTCCTTGGCGACCAGCAGATTGAAGTGCTCCCACAGGGCGCCGGTCTTCACCCCGACGACACCGGGGTCGGCCAGCAGGGCGTTGGTGTTCTCGATGAGTCCGGCGCCGGGAAGCTCGGCAGATGGCATCCGCACGATCTCGGCGATGACCGGGTTGGCCATCGCCCGTTCCGCCAGGGCGACCAGCGCGGCGGGCTCGGCGGCGTTGTCGTCGCCGATGCCGCTCGGGTCGACGATCGTGATGCCGGTCAGCCCCTGCTGCGCGAGCCATGATTCGGCGGCGTCGGCGAAGACCCGGTTGCTCGGCCACAGCTCCGATGCGAGCCGATCGGCGTAGTTGTTCGCCGAGGAGATGAGGATGCCCTGCAGCAGCTGGTACTGCGTCAGCGTGCCGTCGACGGGTACGGGGAGGGCGGACTCGCCGCGTTCCCGGTATGCCCAGTACTCGCTCTGATCGGCGGAGGTGAACCGGTACTCGGGACCCTGCTCGCCGGGGGTGAGCGGCATCTCCTCGAGGACCATCAGCGACGTGACGACCTTCGTGAGGCTTGCGATGGAGGTGGGGTCGGATGCGGAGGCGACCGTGCCGGTGATGCCGTCGACCCCCAGCGCCGCGCTTCCCTCCTGAGGCCACGCCGGCGCGGCGGCGGGCGCCGACAGCGGGGCGATGGTGGCGGGCGACACCGTCGGCGGCAGGGCGTGCAGGGGCCAGAGCAGCGTGGTGAGGACGTAGAGGGCGATCACCGCGACGACGCTGAGAGTGGGCACCAGCACCGAAGGACGCAGCGGCGACCGTCGCGGTCGGCTGGCGAGCAGGTCGGTCTGCACCGTCGTGTAGGGGGAGGCGGCGGTGCCGAGACTGACGGCGGGGGATGCCGCGGCCACGGCATCCTCGTCCACCCACCCGAGCGCGACCCGGTGGGGCGGGCCGGCGGCTGCCGTCTCCCGGTCGGCGGGCTCGGGGCGAGCGGCATCGGCGGGCGCCGGCGCCGCAGCGGCGGCTTCGTCGTCGTCGGCGTCGTCGTCGGGTGCGAGGCGGGCGGGTTCGTGCTCGGGCGCTGCCTCGTCTGCGGGGGCGTCGCTCACCGAGTCGGGCGATGCCGCAGGATCGGCGGAAACGGGGGACGCGCTCGCCGCGGCGTCGGCCGCCGCTTCAGCGCGCAGGCGCGCTCGTCGCGCGCGGCGCGTGAGCGGGGGAGCGTCCTCGGTGGTCACCTGCCAAAAATACCCTGCCCGCCCGTGGGTATACTCGACGCCACAACCACGGGAGTCCGGTGAGCCGGGCTGAGAGGAAGCGATCCACGCTTCGACCGTCGAACCTGATCCGGATCATGCCGGCGCAGGGAGGAGAGAGAAATGCACGCATCGAAGCCTGCTGGCGCAACCGCGCAGAGCTCATCGCGACCGGCCGTTCCGCCGCTGTCGCAGCGCGTCCGCTGGCGCGTCGTCGACATCGTCGTGGCCAGCGTCATCGCCGTCGCCTGTGCGGCGGTGTTCCTGCTGTGGAACGTCGGCTACGAGGGGCCGAGCGCGCTGCTGAAGCCCCTGCTGCCCGGCATCCAGGGCGTCTTCGCCGGGCCGTGGCTCATCGCCGGTGTGCTCGGCGGCCTGATCATCCGCAAACCCGGTGCGGCGCTCTACACCGAGACCGTGGCCGCGGTCATCTCGGCCCTCGTCGGCAACCAGTGGGGCCCGCTGACCATCGTCTCCGGGCTCGTGCAGGGCGTGGGCGCCGAGCTGGTGTTCCTGCTGTTCCTCTACGGTGTCTGGCGGCTGCCGGTGGCGATCCTCGCCGGAGCCGCGGCGGGCCTGGGTGCCGGCATCAACGACCGCATCCTCTGGTACGCGGGGGCGGACACGCTCTTCACCACCGTCTACATCGCCTCGACGACGCTCTCGGGCGCGGTCATCGCGGGCCTCGGCGCCTGGCTCATCGCTCGCGGGCTCGCCGCCACCGGTGCTCTCAGCCGGTTCGCGGCGGGCCGCGAGGTCTCCCGGCGCGTCTGACGTGCCGGCATCCCCCGCCGCCTCACCCGCCGCCGTCGAGGCCCGCGGGTGGGGCTGGCGCTATGCCACGCGCGAGGCGTGGGCGGTGCGCGACGTGTCGCTGCGCGTCGAACCAGGCGAACGGGTGCTGCTTCTGGGCGCGTCGGGATCCGGCAAGTCGACGCTGCTGCAGGGCATCGCCGGCGTGCTCGGCGGTGCCGACGAGGGCGACCAGGAGGGTGCGCTGTTCGTCGGCGGCCAGCCGGCGGCCGCGACACGCGGGACCGCAGGACTCGTGCTGCAGGACCCTGACAGCCAGACGATCCTCGCGCGTGTGGGCGACGACGTCGCGTTCGGCTGCGAGAACCTGGGCGTGCCGCGGGAGGAGATCTGGCAACGGGTGCACGCGGCGCTGGACGCGGTGGGGCTGGACGTGCCGCTGGATCGATCGACCTCGGCGCTGTCGGGCGGGCAGAAGCAGCGCCTCGCGCTCGCCGGTGTCATCGCCATGCGCCCGGGGGCCGTGCTGCTGGACGAGCCGACCGCGAACCTCGACCCGGCGGGCGTCGTCGACGTGCGTGACGCGGTGGGCCGGGCGCTGGATGCCACCGGCGCCACCCTGATCGTCATCGAGCACCGGGTGGACGTCTGGCTGCCGCTGGTGGACCGCGTCGTCGTGCTCGCGCCGGGGGGCGGTGTGCTCGCGGACGGGTCGCCGCGCGCCGTACTCGGCAGCGGAGTCGCGATCCCCGGCGGCGTGGGTCCGCGAGGCCCCGCCCGGTCCCTCGCGGGCCACGGCGCGACCGCTCCGCCCCCCGCGGCCGCCCCGGCCACCGAGCTCGACCTGCCGCGGCAGCTCGCCGCGGCGGGGGTGTGGGTGCCGGGCTTCGCGCCGCGGGTGCCGCCGCCGCCCGCGGTGGCACCGGGCGAGGCGCTGCTGTCCGCGCGCGGGCTCGTGGTGGCGCGCACCCCGGGGGTGCCGGTCGCCGGCCCGCTCGACCTCGAGGTTCGGGCGGGGGAGGTGCTGGGCGTCGTCGGGCCGAACGGCGCCGGCAAGTCCACCCTCGGACTCACCCTCGCCGGGCTGGTGCGCCCCGAGGCGGGGCGGGTGGGGGCATCCGACGCGCTCGCCGCGGGGGCTGCGGCACGCCGGCGTCGGGCGGATGCCGGAACGGACCCCGCCGGCTGGTCGTCGCGCAGCCTGCTGACGCGCATCGGCACCGTCTTCCAGGATCCCGAGCATCAGCTGCTGGCGCGCACGGTGCGCGAGGAGCTCGCCGTGGGGCCGCGTGCGCTCGGCCTGCCCGAGGCCGAGGTGGCGGCGCGGGTGGATGAACTGCTGGAGCGGCTGCGGCTCGCGCGTCTGGCCGACGCCAATCCGTACACGCTCTCGGGCGGCGAGAAGCGTCGGCTCACGGTCGCCGCGACCCTCGCGACGCGTCCCCGCGTGATGGTGCTGGACGAACCGACCTTCGGTCAGGATGCCACCACGTGGGCCGAGCTCGTGGCGATCATCGCGGGGCTCCGCGACGGCATCGACGAGCGCGGCCCGCTCGCGATCGCCGCGATCAGCCACGATGAGGCCGTGCTCGCGGCCCTGCACGCCCGACGCCTCGAGGTGGGCCGGTGAGCCCCCGGGCCGGCAGCGGTCCGGTCGCCGTCCGCAACCCGGTCGCCAAGCTCGGCGCGGCCCTGCTCATCGCGCTGCCGCTCGTGGTGACGATCGATCCGGTGTCGGCGCTGGTCGCCCTGTTGCTGGAGATCCCGCTGCTGCTGGCGGCGGGGCTCAGCGCCCGGCAGTTCTGGCTGCGGACGCTGCCCCTGTGGATCGCCGCCCCCACCTCCGCCGTCACCATCGCGCTGTACGGGGCGACGAGCGGCCACGTCTACGTCGAGTGGCTCTTCGTGCGCGTGAGTGAGGGATCGCTGCTGCTGGCGGCGGCGACCTTCTTGCGCGTGCTCGCCATCGGCCTGCCCGCGGTGGTGCTGTTCGTCACGGTGGATCCCACCGACCTCGCCGACGGACTGGCGCAGATCGTGCGGCTGCCCGCCCGCTTCGTGCTCGGCGCGCTCGCCGGCATGCGGATGCTGGGCCTTCTCGCCGACGACTGGCGGGCGCTGTCGCTCGCCCGGCGGGCCCGCGGCGTCGCCGATGCCGGACGGCTGCGTCGCGTGCTCGGCACCGCGTTCGCGCTGTTCGTGCTGGCGATCCGGCGGGGGTCGTCGCTGGCCACGGCGATGGAGGCGCGCGCGTTCGGCGCGCCGACGGCGCGCACTTGGGCGCGCGAGTCGCGGCTCACCGGGGGCGACGGCATGCTGCTGCTCGCCGGGGCAGCGATCTCGGCGACGGCGCTGACGGTGTCGATCGCGGTCGGCGCCTTCACACCGGTGCTCGGCCGCTGACCCGCATCGTCCGTCTGCGTCCCCGCAGCCGCGGAGCGCCTAGCGGGGGCCCGCGCCGCCGTCAACCGGGTGCTGTGCGGTCACCGCGGCGGCGCATGCTGGCTGCGGAGAAAGGAGCGCGACATGAGCCTGGGTATACCCGACGGTGAGGGTCTCATCGACCCCCACACAGGAGTCCCCATCCCCTTCATCGACGACGATCGCCCCGTGGACCCCGAGACCGGTCTGCCGGTGCCGGTGCCCGACGAAGAGCGGCCGGTGCCGCTCGACGACGACGGCGACCCCATCGCAGGCCAGCAGGATTGAGCCGTCCGGGCGCGGGGCAGGTGACGCACCGCTCCGCGCCCGGCCGCTGCCGTCGTCGCGGGCGCCGTCGGTCAGGTCGCGTCCCACAGGGCGGCGTAGAACGACATCCGCTCCGGATCGCGGGCGATGCCGTACGCGTCGAGCAGCGCGTCCTCCCACCCCGGCCCGTAGTTCCACCCCGTGCTCATCGCCGCGACCGCGATGTCGGCCCAGCGGTCGGCGACGCCCAGGGAGTCGAGGTCGACATGACCCGACCACTGGCCGGCATCATCGAGCAGGGTGTTGGGCGCGCAGGCGTCGCCGTGACAGACGACGAGCACATCGACCGGTGGTGCCTGGTGCAGCGCGGCAGGCACCCGGATGCCACGGACCGCCGCGTTCGCCACGCGCGCGGGCACGCTCCAGTCGTACGGGCACGTCGCCACCGGCAGGGCGTCGTGCAGGGCGCGCAGGCCCTCGCCGAGTGCGCGCACCGCGACCGCCGGCTCTGCGATCCACCGGGGGTCGACGGCCGACCGACCGGGGAGCGCCGCCGTGACGAGCCACTCCTCGTCGCCCTCCGTCCCGTGGTCGAGCACGCGCGGCACCGGCGTGTGCGCTGCGGCCCACCCCAGCCGGTCCGCCTCGCCCGCCATCGTCGTCTCGGCGTTGCGGGGGCCGTGCTTGATGTAGCGGCCGTCGTCGGTGCGGAAGGTGACGCCTCCCCGTTTGTTCCGCCAGACCGGGATGAGCGCGGCCCCAGCCGCCAGAGCACGCACGCGTGTGGGCACCTCGAGGGGAGAAAGCGGAATCGACACCGCCTCATCCTGTCGTGTCGCCGCGGTCACCGGCGACAGGTGTCACACCGGCACCGCCGCGTCGTAGACACGCTTGATCCGGATCATGCGGCCCGTCGGCGCGCCCGCCTCCGGTGCCGGTAGCCTGGAGCAGCGACGACCCGGCCTGGGACGCAGTCGCACAGATCGTGAGACGCAGAATCAGTTCGAAGGAGAACGCATGGACATCGCCGGCGCATCCGCCCTCGTCACGGGAGGCGCGAGCGGACTGGGATTGGCCACCGCACGACGCCTGTCCGACGCCGGCGCTCATGTCGTGATCATCGACCTGCCCTCCTCCGCCGGCGCCGAGCGCGCCGCGGAGTTCGGCGGAACGTTCGCCCCCGCTGACGTCACCGACCCGAGCGAGGTGGCGGCCGCCGTCGCGACCGCCGCGAGCATCGGGCCCCTCCGGGTCGTCGTCAACTGCGCCGGCATAGCCCCGCCGGCGAAGGTGCTCGACCGCGAGGGCGCGCCGACACCGCTCGGGGACTTCGAGCGCATCGTTCGGGTCAACCTCATCGGCACCTACAACGTCATCGCGCAGGCATCCGCCGCCATCGCGCGCACCGAGCCGACCGGCGACGGGGACCGTGGCGTCATCGTCAACACCGCCAGCGTCGCCGCGTTCGACGGCCAGATCGGCCAGCCCGCCTACGCCGCCAGCAAGGGCGGCGTGCATGCGATGACGCTCCCCATCGCGCGGGAGCTCGCGCGCTACGGCATCCGCGTCGTCACGATCGCCCCCGGCATCATGGAGACGCCCATGCTCGCGAGCCTGCCGCAGGCCGCGCAGGACTCCCTCGGTCAGCAGGTGCCCTACCCGGCGCGCCTCGGCCGCCCCGACGAGTACGCGGCCCTCGTCGCGCACATCGTCGACAACGGCTACCTCAACGGCGAGACCATCCGCCTCGACGGCGCCATCCGCATGGCGCCGAAATGACCGGCACCCAGACGAGAAGAGACGACATGAGCGACGCCATCCTGTTCAGCGTCCACGACGGGCTCGCCCGCATCACGCTCAACCGGCCCGACAGCCTCAACGCCTTCGACGCCACGCTCGCCCGCGAATGGGAGCGCGTCACGGTCGAGGCGACCTCGCGCGACGATGTCGGGGCGATCCTGCTGGATGCCGCCGGGCGGGCGTTCTGCGCCGGCGGTGACGTGCGCGCGATGGCCCAGACGATGGGGTCGGGAAAGGACATCAGCGACCTCGCCGAGGTGATCAACACCGGCATCCGCGCGCTGACGGAATCGGCCGTGCCCGTCGTCGCCGCCGCGCACGGGACGACCGCCGGCGGAGGCCTCGGCATCCTGCTCACGAGCGACTACGCGATCGTCGGCGCGGACTCCCGCATCGGCAGCCTCTACGCGAACATCGGCCTCACGCCCGACCTTTCGGTGTCGGCCCAGCTCGCGCAGGCGGTCGGTCAGCGACGGGCGCTGCAGCTGGTGCTGCAGGACCGCATGCTGACGGCGGACGAGGCTCGCGAGTGGGGCCTCGTTGCCGAGGTGGTCGGCGGCGAGGATGCCGAATCGATCGCCGCCGCGGTGCGGGCACGGGCCGAAGAGGTCGCCCGCTTCTGGCTGGCCGGCGCCCACGGTGCCTACGGGCAGGCCAAGCGGCTCATCCGCTCCCGGCCCGAGCGCACCTTCGCCGAGCAGCTCGACGAGGAGGCGCGCTCGATCGGCGCGGCCTTCGACACCCCCGAGGCGAAGGCCCGCGTGGCCGCGTTCGCCTCGGCATCCCGCAAGACCGCTTCGAAGGAGAACGCATGAGCCTCGCCGGCAAGACCATCCTGATGTCCGGCGGTAGCCGCGGCATCGGGCTCGCCATCGCCCTGCGCGCGGCGCGCGACGGGGCGAACATCGCGCTGCTGGCGAAGACCGACACCCCGCATCCGAAGCTCGAGGGGACTGTGCATACGGCCGCCGAGCAGATCCGGGCGGCCGGCGGGCAGGCGCTGCCGCTCGTGGGCGATGTGCGCAACGACGACGACATCATGGCGGCGGTGCTGAAGACGCAGGGCGAGTTCGGCGGCATCGACATCGTCGTGAACAACGCCAGCGTCATCGACCTGTCCGGCTCCCTGGATCTCTCGGCGAAGAAGTACGACCTCATGCAGGACGTCAACGTCCGCGGCACGTTCATGCTCAGCCGCGCGGCGGTGCCGATGCTCAAGGATGCCGACAACCCCCACATCCTCTCGCTCTCGCCGCCGCTGAACCTCTCGCCGCGGTGGCTCGGGGCGCACACCGGCTACACGCTCGCGAAGTACGGCATGACGATGGCGACCCTCGGCATGGCGGCTGAGTTCGCCGACGACGGCATCGCGGCCAACACGCTGTGGCCGGCGACGACGATCGCGACCGCCGCCGTGCAGTTCGCCCTCGGCGGCGAACGCATGATGAAGGTCAGCCGCACGCCGGAGATCTACGCCGACGCCGCCTACGAGGTGCTGATCCGTCCCGCCGCCGAGCGGACGGGGCAGACGCTGATCGTCGAGGATGTGCTGCGCGAGGCCGGGGTCACCGACTTCGCGCAGTATGCGGCGACGCCGGGAACCCCCGACAGCGAGCTGTTCCCCGACATCTTCCTCTGACGCCGCCCTGCCGCCGCGCGCCCGGAGCTGCTCCGGTGTCGCGTGTGGTGGGTTGCGCGGGCGTGGACCGTGCGGACGTGACACTCGAGCAGCTCTGGCGGCGCGCGGGCGCGGGGGCGCGGGGGTCAGCCCGCGATCAGGCCGTGGCGCACGAATGCGCGGTGCACGCCGTCGTGGTGGATGCTCGCGGTGACCTCGTCGGCGCGGGCCTTGAGCGCGTCCTCGGCGTTGCCCATCGCGATGCCGACGCCGCACACCTCGAACATCTCCACGTCGTTCCAGCTGTCGCCGATGCCGATCGACTCGGCGGGATCGATGCCGAGGTGGTCGAGCACGCGCTGGATTGCGGAGCCCTTCGTCGTGCCGCGCATGCCGATCTCGCCGTTTGTCCCGCCCGGCAGCGGCATGCTGCCCGCGACGACGTGGAAGCGGTCGCCGAGGTCCGCCCGCGCCCGCTCGACGGTTCCCGGGTCGTCGCCGAGGAAGACCGCCTTGGCGACGTGGTCGAGGTCGATGTCGGCCATGTGCAGGAAGCGCGGGACGCCCTGCGGCGCCGTCTGCGGCTCGTCCGCGTCGCCGTGGGCGCTCAGCCACTGCTCCATGAACGCCGCCGTGGCCGCCTGCGCTTCCGGGGTCGCGTACACGGCGGCATCCGTCTGCAAGAAGTAGAGGATGCCGTGCTGCTCGAAGTAGTCGACGAGGCGCTCGACGGCATCCCGGGGCATGGGGTCGGCCACGATGGTCTCGTCGCCGGCGGTGGCGTAGGCGCCCCCGTTGGTGATGGCGCCGTCGAAGCCGATCTCGAGCACCCGGGCGTCGATGTCTCCGGAGGAGCGGCCGGTGCAGAGGTACACCAGACACCCGGCGGCGCGGGCGTAGCGCACGGCCTCGACCGTGGACGCGGCGATGTCCTTGCCGTGGTCGAGGATCGTGCCGTCGACGTCGAGGAAGGCGATGCGGGGGATGGTCACGGAGTTCTCCAAACGGGTCGTGTCCAGGATGCCCCACCGCCCGATGACACCGGGCGCGGCCGGGGGTACCGTGACGCCATGACGGTGGCACGGCTGTTCCCGATCCTGCGTACCCGTGATCTTCCGGCCCTCGTGTCGTTCTATCGTGCGGCGTTCCACGCCGTCGAGTCCTACCGGTTCGAGGATGTCTACGTCGCGCTGGGGGTGGGCGGCGGCACGGTCGGCATCGGGCTGGAGCCCGAAGTGACGGCATCCGGGCGCATCGCGATCTGGCTCTACGTCGACGATGTGGACGCGACGTACCGGGCGGTGCTGGATGCCGGTGGCTCGTCGACCGAGCCGCCGGCAGACATGCCGTGGGGTGAGCGCGTCGCGCAGGTGCGTGACATCGACGGCAACCCGCTGTATCTGGGTTCGCCCGCCGGCTGATCCGGCGCGGGATCGCCCTGGTGACGCCGGGTCAGCTCAGCGGCGTCGTACTCCGGGGGCATGCGCAGGGGGCGTCATGCGCCCAGGCCCGCCTCGAGCACCGCGATCAGGCGCGGCACGAGCTTCGGCACCGCGGTGCGGATCGGCTCGGGTTGCGGCCGGGTGAGCATGCCGATCGCCAGCACCAATTCGAGCGGCTCGATCTCGGCGCGTACGACGCCGGCCGCGCGCGCCGCCGAGAGCACGGCGGCGATGCGATCGAGCGTCTGCTCCTGCGCTTCGCGCATCGGCCCCGAGATGTCGCCGACGACGTGGTGGGCGAGGGCGTCGGTGAGGGCGCCGAGGTCCAGATCCACCAGCGCCGTGACGAACCCGTGCCACCCGTCTTGCGGGTCGGCGTCGATCCGTGCGAGCGCCAGAGCGGCGGCATCCCGCATGTCGGTCAGGATGGCCAGCGCCACGGCGTCGGCCAGTGCCGTGCGGGAATCGAAGTTGCGGTAGAGCGTCGCGATGCCCACGTCGCTGGCCTCGGCGATCGTCTCGAGGGCGACAGTGCCACCCTGCGCGGCGAAGAGCGCTCGCGCTTCGCGGATGATCCGCTCCCGTCGTCGTGCGGCGTCTGAGCGCATGCGCGTCCTCTCGTCGTCGGATGCCGCGCGGGATCGCCCCTGGGCGGCTCACCGGAAAAGTGGAGGATTAGCATCCGTATAATCGGAGGGTACCGCTCCGCTTCTCATCTTCGCAGTCAGGACCCTTCATGACCACCGTCACCTCCGCCGACGTCGCCGCCTCCGCAGAGGACGCCCCGCTCGCGCCTCGTCCGCGGCGCACGCCGCCGGCGCTGGCGAAGCTGGTCGGTCTCACCGTCGCGCTGGGTGCCATCCTCGTCGTGCTGCTGATGCTGTTCATCATGCCGTCGCTCAAGAGCGGGGCCCACGATCTGCCGATCGGGATCGTCGCGGCATCCGAGGCCGTCGACGGCGTGGAAGCGGCGCTGCAGCAGGCGGCGCCGGACGCCTACGATGCGCGCGCCTTCGCCTCGGAGGAGGATCTGCGCGCCGCCATCGCCGACCGCGAGGTCGTCGGTGGACTCGTGGTCGAGGGATCCGGTGTGCACGCCTTGGTCGCGAGCGCCGGGTCCGCCGTGATCTCGGGCGGACTCTCCGCCTCCGCGCAGGCGGTGGCAGCCGCCTCCGGGGGCACGGCGCAGGTGACCGATGTCGTGGCCCTGCCGGGCGCCGACCCCACCGGCATCGGCATCGGTGGGCTGGCCTTCCCCCTGGTCTTCGGTGGGATCGTGCCCGCTGTGGCATTCCGCAAGGTGTTCGCGCGCCGTCTCGGCTGGGCCGTCGCCGGCATCGCCACGTTCTCGGTCGTGGGCGGGCTGATCGTCGCGGCGGTCCTCGCCTTCGCGTTCGGCAGCATCGCCGCAGCGAGCTTCTGGCCGGTGGCCGCAGCGATGTCCCTCGGCATCGCGGCACTCGCGCTGGCGCTGGCCGGACTGCAGGAGGCCTTCGGCGGCAAGGGCTTCACGATCGGCGCGATGGTGATGATGTTCATCGGCAACCCGCTGGCCGGCATCGCGACGACGTCGGCGTGGCTGCCCGCCGGCTGGGGACTGGTCGGTCAGCTGCTTCCTCCCGGCGCGACCGGCACGCTCGTGCGGTCCGCGGCGTACTTCGGCGGCGCCGGTGGGCTGACGGCGGCGGTGACCCTGGCGGCATGGGTGGTGGGCGGCATCCTGCTGCTCGTGATCGGCGCCCGCCGACCGGCGGCTCGCCTGTCTCAAAGTGTCGTGTGATGGCGCGGCAGGGGACAGTTCGGGACAGGTGAGGCCAGACGCGGGCCGAAGCCGCCGGTGGATCCCGCCGCGGCGGGCGACCGGCGGCTCGCCTGTCGCAAAGTGTCGTGTGACGGCGCGGCAGGGGACAGTTCGCGACAGGTGAGGCCACACGGCGGTCCGAAGCCGCGATCCGCGGCAGGCGAAGGCCGGTCAGGCCAGCGGCTTGCGCAGGAAGACCTGGTCGCTGCCGTCACCGGGAACCCGCTCGGACTCGGCATAGCCCTCGCGCTCGTAGAGCCGCAGGTTCGCCTCGCTGAGCGACCCGGTGAAGAGTTCGGCCGTGCGCGCGCCGGCATCCCGCCCGCGCTGCTCGACGGCCGCCAGCAGCTTCGTGCCGATGCCGCGCCCCTGCTGGTCGGGGGCGATCGTGATGCGTCCGATCAGCAGCAGCTCGCCGTCTCGTCGCGCCCGCACCGCCCCGACGATGCGGGGGCCGTCGAGGGCGACGCAGCCGAGGTTGTCGACGAGTTCCGCGGCGAGCTCATCGAGCGTCTGCGTCAGCGGCGGCATGTCGGGGTCGCCGTAGATGAGCGCCTCGCTGACGAACGCCGCGCGTTGCAGGGTCAGCACCTCTCCGGCATCCTCGGGTCGGATGTCACGGATCTCGATCGCCTCGTCACTCACGCAGCCACGGTATCCGCGCCGCGGCGGCGCGTTCCAGCCCTCCCGCCGTGCCGCTGCGGTGTGCTAACCCCACCAGCACCTGTCCAGCACGCCTCCCGTACCCTGGGAGCATGACCGATACCTCCCCCGTGCGCGCCACCAAGCCCCGGCAGGTCCGCCCGGCGACCGAGGGCTGGTCGCAGCAGAAGGATGCCGAAGGCCGTCCGCTGCTGCAGTTCGCGAGCCCGAAGCGCGGCAAGCCGCCGGTGCACCTGGCCGACCTCACGCCCGAGCAGCGTGTCGAGAAGGTCAAGGAGCTCGGGATGCTGGGCTTCCGCGCTGCCCAGCTCGAGAAGCACTACTTCACGCACTACACCGCCGACCCGGCCCACATGACCGACCTCCCCGCAGCCGGTCGCGAGGAGCTCGTCCACGGACTGTTGCCGCCGCTGCTCACCGAGGTGCGGCGCCTGGAGACCGACAAGGGCGACACGATCAAGTTCCTGTGGAAGCTGCACGACGGCGCCCTCGTCGAGTCGGTGCTCATGCGCTACCCCGGCCGCATCACGCTGTGCGTGTCGAGCCAGGCCGGCTGCGGCATGAACTGCCCGTTCTGCGCCACCGGCCAGGCGGGACTCACGCGCAACATGTCGGCCGCCGAGATCGTCGACCAGGTGGTGCGCGCCAACCGGCTCATCGCCGAGGGCGGTCTCGGCGACCCGCGCAAGGTGGGTCACGAGGGTGAACGCGTCACCAACATCGTTTTCATGGGCATGGGCGAGCCGCTGGCCAACTACAACCGCGTCATGCAGGCCGTGCGCACGATGGTCGACAAGAAGCACGGGCTCGGCATGAGCGCCCGCGGGGTCACGGTCTCGACCGTCGGACTCGTGCCGGCGATCCGCAAACTCGCCGACGAGGACATCCCGGTGACGTTCGCGCTCTCGCTGCACGCCCCCGACGACCATCTGCGTGACGAGCTCATCCCGGTGAACTCCCGCTGGAAGGTCGATGAGGCGCTGGATGCCGCGCGCGAGTATTTCGACAAGACCGGTCGCCGCGTCTCGATCGAGTACGCCCTCATCAAGGACATGAACGACCACGCCTGGCGCGCCGACCTGCTGGCCGAGAAGCTCAATGCGCGCGGTCGCGGCTGGGTGCACGTGAACCCGATCCCGCTGAACCCGACGCCCGGGTCGATCTGGACGTCGTCCGACAAGGACGTGCAGGACGAGTTCGTCCGCCGCCTCAATGACGCCGGCGTGCCGACGACCCTCCGCGACACCCGGGGCAAGGAGATCGACGGCGCCTGCGGTCAGCTCGTGGCCACCGAGGACGACGAGCGCGCCGCCGAGGACATGCCCGTCGAGGCCTGACGCCGCTACACGGACCGAGCGGGGGTGTCCACCCCCGCCCCGCCCTCGGGCAACCCGGGGTAGCGTTTTCCCATGGTCAACTATCGCTATCTCGGCAACTCAGGTTTCAAGGTCTCGGAGATCACGTACGGCAACTGGATCACCCATGCCTCGCAGGTCGAGAACGAGGCGGCGATCGCCACGGTGCACAAGGCCCTCGATCTCGGCATCACCTCGTTCGACACGGCGGACACCTACGCCAACACCGCAGCCGAAGAGGTGCTCGGTGAGGCGCTGAAGGGCCAGCCGCGCGAGTCGGTCGAGATCTTCACGAAGGTCTACTGGCCGATCGGCCGCAAGGGCCCCAACGACATGGGCCTCAGCCGCAAGCACATCTTCGACGGCATCCACGGGTCGCTCCGCCGCCTCGGCGTCGACTACGTCGACCTGTACCAGGCGCACCGCTACGACTACGAGACCCCGCTGGAAGAGACGATGCAGGCCTTCGCCGACATCGTCCGTCAGGGCAAGGCGCTGTACATCGGCGTCTCGGAGTGGACCGCCGAGCAGCTGCGCGAGGGTCACGCGCTCGCGAAGGACCTGGGCGTGCAGCTCGTCTCCAACCAGCCCCAGTACTCCGCGCTCTGGCGCGTCATCGAGGGCAAGGTCATCCCGGCATCCGAGGAACTCGGCATCTCGCAGATCGTCTGGTCGCCGATGGCGCAGGGCGTGCTCAGCGGCAAGTACCTGCCCGGGCAGCCGCTTCCCGAGGGGTCGCGCGCGACCGACGACAAGAGCGGCGCGGCGTTCATCAAGCGCTTCATGAACGACGAGGTGCTCACCGCGGTGCAGAAGCTCAAGCCCGTCGCCGAGCAGGCCGGACTCACCATGCCGCAGCTCGCGATCGCCTGGGTGCTGCAGAACCCCAACGTCGCCGCGGCGCTCGTGGGCGCGTCGCGTCCGCAGCAGCTCGAGGACACCGTCAAGGCTTCGGGCGTCACCCTCGACGCCGACACGATGAGCGCCATCGATGACGCCCTCTCGGGTGTGGCCGAGACCGACCCCGAGAACACCTACGAGGTCTCGCCGAAGTCCCGCCCGGCCTGATGCCCGTCCACAGCGCCGGCCTCCTGCTCTACCGGCTCGCCGACGGCGAGCCCGAGGTGCTGATCGCCCACATGGGCGGTCCGTACTGGGCGGGCAAGGAGGCCGGCGCGTGGTCGATCCCCAAGGGCGAGTACGACCCCGACGCCGAGTCGGCACTGGATGCCGCGCAGCGCGAGTTCCGCGAGGAGCTCGGGGTCGACCCGCCCGAGGGGCCGTACGCGGAGCTCGGCACGTACCCGTACTCCTCGGGCAAGCGGGTCACGGTGTTCGTCGCCGACGGCGCCGGGTTCACGGCGACCGCGGGCGACTTCGTCTTCGGCGAGTTCGAGATGCAGTGGCCGCCGCGTTCAGGCGCGACCGCCCGCTTCCCCGAGGTCGACCGCGTGGAGTGGGTGGGGCTGAGTGCCGCGGGCGACCGGCTCGTGAAGGGGCAGCGGCCTGCGCTTGAGGCGCTGGCCACCCACCTGCGGGGCGCCGGGGCGTAGAGGCGCGCCCGCACGCGCGTCGGCCCCGCCCGCGGCTGCGCCGGTGCCTGCAGCGGCCTCGCGCCGCTCTGGCCCCGCCCGGCCGGTCGGCCGGGATGAGGAGATCTGCCGGGCTGAGGAATGTACGTGGGGATCCGCCCTCATCCGGGCAGATCCCCTCACCCGGGCAGCTGTGCAGGCCCAGTGGCTGAGCGATGTATACGCAATTCCGTGCCAGCGCGACAAGATCGCCGCCTGGCGGGGTTTATGTATACACTGATGCCGATGGTTACCGACGGAGCAACCCAGGGGCGCGCGGGCGAACGAGCCTATGCGACCCTGCTCGCCGAGATACAGTCGGGCGCCCTCCCCGCCGGCACCGTGCTGGGAGAGGTCGAACAGGCCGCCCGCCTCGGTGTCAGCCGCACGCCGCTGCGGGAGGCCCTGCGGCGCCTGGCCGCGGACGGACTCGTCGCGCAGCAGTCACCGCGGGTCACCGTCGTCACCGACGTGGAGCCCGACGACATCCGGGCGCTGTTCGAGTTGCGACGCGCGCTGGAAGAGACCGCCGCCGCCCTGGCGGCCCGCCGCGGCGACCGGACGGTGTTCGCCCGCTTCGTCGATCGGTTCGCCGACGTCGACCTCAGCGCTCCCGGTGGGGCCGACGCGTACTACGCCCTCATCGCGCAGCTCGACGCAGAGCTCGACGCCGCCGTGGCGAACGACTACTTCACCGCGGCGCTGCGGACCGTCCGCACGCACCTCGTCCGCGTGCGGCGACTCGCACGCGACAACCCCGAGCGGCTCGCGGCATCCGTCGCCGAGCACCGCCTGATCGCCGCCGCCATCGCCGACGGCGACGCGGAACTCGCTGCCCACGCCACCCATATCCACCTGCACAACGCGCTCGCGAGCATCCTGACGTCGCTCGACGACGGCTCCGCCGCGCGCCCCGCCGTGTTCTGAGAAAGGACCCCCATGACCATCACGCACCACCTGCGCGTCCACCGCAGCGACGAGAATCTCGCGCGCGAGGGCCAGCTCGCCTGGCACATCGCCGAGGTCGCCACCGACCCCGTGCCCGTCGAGCCCGAGGTGGTCGACATGATCATCAACCGCGTCATCGACAACGCCGCCGTCGCCGCCGCCTCCCTGACGCGCCCGCCCGTGAGCGCGGCCCGCCAGCAGGCGCTCGACCACGCCGTGTCGGTCGGCGGCACCGGCGCCACCGTGTTCGGCTGCGCCCTCGAGCGCCGCACGAGCCCCGAGTGGGCGGCCTGGGCCAACGGCGTGGCGGTGCGGGAGCTGGACTACCACGACACCTTCCTCGCGGCGGACTACTCCCACCCCGGCGACAACATCCCGCCGATCCTCGCCGTCGCCCAGCACGTCGGCGCCGACGGCGACGCGCTCGTGCGCGGCATCGCGACGGGCTACGAGATCCAGATCGACCTGGTGCGGGCCATCTGCCTGCACAAGCACAAGATCGACCACGTCGCCCACCTCGGCCCCTCGGCCGCCGCCGGGATCGGCACGCTGCTGGGTCTTCCGACCGAGACGATCTACCAGGCGGTCGGCCAGGCGCTGCACACGACCACCGGGACCCGGCAGTCGCGCAAGGGCGAGATCTCCACCTGGAAGGCGCACGCCCCCGCTTTCGCCGGCAAGATGGCCGTCGAGGCGGTCGACCGCGCGATGCGCGGCGAGACCTCCCCGTCGCCCATCTACGAAGGCGAGGACGGCGTCGTCGCGTGGATGCTCGACGGCCCCGACGCGTCGTACGACGTGCCGCTGCCCGCCGCGGGGGAGCCCAAGCGCGCGATCCTCGACTCGTACACGAAGGAGCACTCGGCCGAGTACCAGGCGCAGGCCTGGATCGACCTGGCCCGCAAGCTCCACCGTGAGCACCCCGAGGCGACCGATCCGGCCAACGTCGAGTCGATCGTGCTGCACACGTCGCACCACACCCACTACGTCATCGGCTCCGGCGCGAACGACCCGCAGAAGTACGACCCGACCGCGTCGCGCGAGACGCTCGACCACTCGATCCCGTACATCTTCGCCGTCGCGCTGCAGGACGGCGGCTGGCACCACGTCGACTCGTACGCCCCCGATCGCGCCGCGCGCGAGGACACCGTCGCGCTCTGGCACAAGATCACCACGGCCGAGGATGCCGAGTGGACGCGCCGCTACCACTCCGAGGACCCCGCCGAGAAGGCGTTCGGCGGTCGCGTCGAGATCCGCCTGACCGACGGCACCGTCATCGAGGAGCAGATCGCCGTCGCCGACGCGCACCCCCTGGGGGCGCGCCCGTTCGCCCGCGAGGACTACATCCGCAAGTTCCGCATCCTCGCCGAGCCGGTGCTCGAGCCGGCCGAGATCGAGCGGTTCCTGGACCTCGCCCAGCGCCTGCCCGAGCTCACCGCCGATGAGGTGCGGCAGCTGTCGATCGTCGCGAAGCCGGGGCTGCTGCTCGCTGCTCCGGCGCCGAAGGGCCTGTTCTAAACATGGCGTCGTGCACAACGTCGTCGATCGGGTGGGGCCGCGGGCCGGAATCGCCCGGTGGCGCTTCCCACGCGATGGATCGGCGACGTTGTGCACGCCCGAGAGGAGACCACTGATGCTGTATTCGACCGTGACCCCCGCTGACAAGCGGCGGCTGTTCCGCGAGCGCCTCGCGACAGGCGAGCTGCTGCGCTTTCCCGGGGCGTTCAACCCGCTGTCGGCCCGCCTCATCCAGCAGAAGGGGTTCGAGGGCGTCTACATCTCGGGCGCGGTGCTCAGCGCCGACCTCGGGCTTCCCGACATCGGGCTGACGACCCTCACCGAGGTCGCCGGGCGCGGGCAGCAGATCGCCCGCATGACCGACCTGCCGGCGATCATCGACGCCGACACCGGGTTCGGCGAGCCCATGAACGTCGCCCGCACGATCCAGACCCTCGAGGATGCCGGCATCGCCGGAGCCCACATCGAGGACCAGGTGAACCCCAAGCGGTGCGGCCACCTCGACGGCAAGGCGGTCGTCGACGAGGACACCGCGATCAAGCGCATCCGCGCCGCCGCCGACGCCCGCCGCGACCCGAACTTCCTCATCATGGCGCGCACCGACATCCGCGCCGTCGACGGGCTGGATGCCGCCATCGACAGGGCCCGCGCCCTCGTCGACGCCGGCGCCGACGCGATCTTCCCCGAGGCGATGCGCACCCTCGAGGAATTCGCCGCCGTGCGCGCCGCCGTGGACGTGCCGATCCTGGCCAACATGACGGAGTTCGGCAAGAGCGACCTGTTCTCGGTCGAGCAGCTGCGCGACGTCGGCGTCAACATCGTCATCTGGCCGGTCTCGTTGCTGCGCATCGCGATGGGCGCGGCGGGACGCGCGCTGGATACGCTGGGCGCCGAGGGGCACCTCACCGGCAAGCTGGGGGAGATGCAGCACCGCGCCGACCTGTACGACCTGCTCGACTACGAGGCGTACAACCGCTTCGATACATCCGTCTTCAACTTCGAGATCGAGAAATGAGCGTGCGATGACCACCGACATCAAAAAGGGGCTCGCGGGCGTCGTCGCCGACGTGACCGCGATCTCCAAGGTCGACCCCGAGATCAACAGCCTCATGTACCGCGGATACCCGGTGCAGGAGCTCGCGGCGACGCAGCCGTTCGAGGCGGTCGCCTACCTGCTGTGGAACGGAGAGCTGCCCACCGATGAGCAGCTCGCCGAGCTGCGCGCGATCGAGCGGGCCAACCGGGCACTGTCGCCCGCGGTGAAGGCCCTCATCGACGCGGTCCCCTTGGACGCTCACCCGATGGACGAAGTGCGCACCGTGGTCAGCCTCATCGGCGCGATCGACACCGCCGGCATCGACAACGTGCTCGACGCGGCCGGGACCCCGGCGGAGAACCTCGACCGCAGCATCCGACTGTTCGCGGCGCTGCCGGCCGTCGTCGCCTACGGGCAGCGCCGCCGCCACGGCGAGCAGCTCATCGAGCCGCGCGAAGACCTCGACTACTCCGCGAACTTCCTCTGGATGACGTTCGGCGAGGAGCCGCATCCGGTGGTGGCCGACGCGTTCAACCGCTCGATGGTCCTGTACGCAGAGCATTCGTTCAACGCCTCGACCTTCACCGGCAGGGTCATCACGTCGACCCTCAGTGACCTGTACTCCGCCGTGGTCGGGGCGATCGGCGCACTCAAGGGGCCGCTGCACGGCGGCGCGAACGAGGCCGTGCTGCACATCTTCACCGAGATCGGGGATGCCGACAACGTCATCCCGTGGCTCGACGAGGCCCTCGCCGCGAAGCGCAAGATCATGGGGTTCGGGCACCGCGTGTACAAGCGGGGCGACTCGCGCGTGCCGACGATGAAGGCGGCGCTGGACACCCTCATCGCCCACTACGACCGCCCCGACGTCGCCGCGCTCTACGAGACGCTGGAGTCGGAGTTCGTCGGCCGCAAGGGGATCTACCCGAACCTCGACTACCCGTCGGGTCCGGCGTACAGCCTCATGGGGTTCGACACGCTGACCTTCACGCCCCTGTTCATCGCGGCGCGCGTGACCGGCTGGACGGCGCACGTCATGGAGCAGCAGGCCGCCAACGCGCTCATCCGCCCCCTGTCGGCCTACGACGGTCCCGCCGAGCGTCACATCGACGGCTACGTTCCGGATGCCGCACAGGTCGAGGCGCTGCAGCGCGCGGAGGAAGCGGCGAGCTGACCCACCGCGCACCCTGCTGAACGAAGGGCCGCCGGGTTTCCGGCGGCCCTTCGTCTGCCCGTACGCGGGCCCGACCGTGCTCTGCTGGGGGATGCGGGAAACGTCGCGACGCCGAAACACGCGTGTCATCGCGGAAGATCACAATGAAAGAACATTCCATAAGTTGCGCTGACTTATGGAGGTTTGTTCCGTAGTCTGATCGCGGGCCGCAGAGGCCGAATGCACAAAGGAGTTCACATGAGGAAGCACATCTTGCCCATCGCTGTGTTGGGTGTGGCAGCTCTCGGCCTCACCGCCTGCGGTGGCGGCGGGAACACGGGCAGCGACGATGCCGGCGGCGAGGGCAAGACCCTCGACGTTTGGATCATGCAGGGCACCAACCCCGACGCCGAGCCGTTCTTCGACGAGGTCGCCGAGGCCTTCGAGGAGGAGACCGGAGCGACGCTGAACGTCGAATTCGTGCAGTGGGCCGATGCCCACGACCGGTTCGTGACGTCGATCGCCGGCGGCACCACGCCCGATGTGGCGGAAACGGGTACGACGTGGACCGCGGAGTTCGCCGATGCCGGAGCGCTCGCACCGATCGGCGACATGGTCGCCGAGGCAGGCATCGACGACGACCTGGTGGCCGGGCTCGTCGAGTCCGGGACGTACGCCGACGAGCTCTACGGCATGCCTTGGTATGCCGGCGTCCGCTCGCTGGTGTACCGCACCGACGTCTTCGAGGAGCTCGGTCTCGACGCCCCGAGCGACTGGGAGGAGCTGCGCGCCGCGGGGCTCGCCATCAAGGAGGGCTTCCCCGACATGACCGCCGTGGCCGTTCCCGGCGACGCGGAGCAGACCGTGTATCCGTGGGTCTGGGGCGCGGGCGGCACTGTTGCCACGCAGGACGGCGACGAGTGGGTCAGCGGCCTGGACAGCGCGGAGTCCATCGCCGGGCTCGAGTTCTGGACCGGCCTCGCGACGGAGCACGGTCTCTCGTCGGCCGGCGCGACGACGTGGAAGGAGACGGACGTGCTCGACCAGTTCGCCGCCGGAACCGTTGGCATGGCGGTCATGGGCTCGTGGACGCCGACGGCGATCGTCGACAAGAACCCGGAGATGGACGGCAAGTTCGCCGCGATCCCGATCCCCGCAGAGGACGGCGGTATCGCTCCGTCGGTGCTGGGCGGCTCGCACCTGAGCATGTTCGAGACGGCCGACGACAAGGACCTCGCATTCGCGTTCATCAAAATGATGACCACGGGCGAGTTCGCGGAGAAGTGGGGCCAGCAGAGCGGCTACTTCCCCGGTCAGACCTCGCTGCTGGAGGAAACCATCGCCACGGCCGACCCGATGCAGCAGCCCTTCGCCACGCAGATGGTCGAGGGTGGCGGCTCGCTTCCGGTCACGCCCACCTTCGGCGCTGTGCAGGCGAAGAAGACCACGGGCGCGATGGTGCAGGCGATCCTGTCGGGCCAGAAGGACGTCGCGACGGCGGCCAAGGATGCCGCGGCCGAGATGACCGCCGTGCTCAACGGCCAGTGATCGACTAGGAGCAGCTCCGCATGACGCTCATGCCCACAGCCCCGGCGGCGGAGGCGACCTCCGCCGCCGGGGGGACGGCGCCAGTGGCCACATTCATTGGGCGCAAGCGCCCAATGGACCGCTGGAGGCCATGGCTTCTGCTCGCGCCCGCGCTGATCGTGGTGGGCGGGCTCCTGCTCTGGCCGCTCGTGCGCGTCGTGCTGTTCTCGCTGCAGGACTACGGGCTGCGCGAGATCGTCTCGGGAGAGACGAACTACAACGGCTTCGAGAACTACGCCGAGGTGCTCGGCAGCCCGACCCTTTGGAGGGTCGTGCTGCCGAACACGGTCGGGTTCGCGGTGCTCGCCGTCTTCGGAACCGTGGTGCTGGGCACCCTCGTCGCCCTTCTGCTGCAGTCTCTGGGGCGCTTCTGGCGCCCCGTGGTCGCCAGCGCGATCATGGCCGCGTGGGCCATGCCCGCCGTCACCGGCACGTACGTGTGGGTGTGGATCTTCGACGCGGACCGCGGCATCGTCAATCAGCTGCTGATCGGCGCCGGCCTCATGGACGAGCCCTACAACTGGTTCACCAGCCGGTGGTCGTTCTACGCGATCGTGCTGCTGAACGTGATCCACCACGGCTTCCCGTTCGTGGCCGTGACGGTGCTGGCGGGCCTGCTGGGCGTCCCGAAGGAGACGCTCGAGGCCGCCTCGCTCGACGGCGCGAACGCCTGGCGGCGGTTCTGGAACATCACCGTCCCGCAGCTCAGCCAGGTCTTCGCCGTCGTGATCATCCTGTCGACGATCTGGGACTTCAAGGTGTTCTCGCAGGTGTACCTGATGCCGGGAGGCGGCGGCACCAACCGTGAAGTGCTCAACCTCGGCGTGTGGTCGTACGTCGAGTCCTTCGGTCAGAACCGCTACGGGTTCGGTTCGGCCATCGCGGTGCTGCTCACCGTGCTGCTGCTCATCGTCAGCGTCGTCTATGTGCGACGCCTGCTCAAGGAAGACGAACTGTGAGGCGCCGCTCGCGCGCGCGGCAGCTGCTGAAGGGCGTCCTGGTGGCGCTGCTGCTGCTGTTCACGCTCTTCCCCACGTACTGGATGCTGGTGAGCGCCTTCGACGCGACGCCCTCCGGCGGGGTCGAAGCGTTCCCCCAGGACCTCACGGTCGACAACTTCACCTATGTGCTCACCGACGGCGGCTTCCTCGGGTTCCTCCGCAACTCCCTGGTCGTCGCGCTGGTGGTGGTGGTCGTCTCCGGACTGCTGTCGCTGCTGGCATCCGTGGCCGTCGCCCGCTTCCGGTTCCGGCTGCGCACGCAGCTGGTGATGATGATCCTCATCGTGCAGATGGTCCCGCTCGAGGCGCTGGTCATCCCGCTGTTTGTGCAGGTGCGCGATCTGCAGATGCTCGGCACGCTGCTCGGGCTCATGGTCGTGTACACCGCCCTCGCGCTGCCGTTCGGCATCTGGATGCTGCGGGGGTTCGTCGCGGCCGTGCCGGTGGAGCTGGAGGAGGCGGCCTACCTCGACGGCGCATCGTGGTGGCGGATGTTCCGCTCGGTGCTGCTGCCCCTCGTCGCCCCGGGGCTCGTGGCCACGAGCGTGTTCGCCTTCATCACGGCATGGAACGAGTTCATCTTCGCGATGACGCTGCTGGGCGGTTCGACCGAGAACTACACGGTCGCCATCGGTCTGCGCCAGTTCTTCGGCCAGCACTCCAACGACTGGGGAGCGGTGATGGCCGCCTCGACACTCATCACGGTGCCGGTGATGATCTTCTTCATCATCGTGCAGCGCCGCCTGTCCAGCGGGCTCGTCGCTGGAGCGGTGAAGGGCTGAGATGCGCGACATCGACCTGATCCCGGGTGTGCTGCTGCCGGGATTCGCCGGCCGCGCCGTGCCCGAGTGGCTGCGCGCCGAGCTTCACCACGGGCTCGCGGGGGTCTGCCTGTTCGCGGGTAACATCGACCCCGATGACCCCGCCGGCACCGCCCGGCTGGCCGAGCGGCTGCGCGGGGAGCGCGCCGGTGTGCTCATCGCGGCCGACGAGGAAGGCGGCGCCGTCACCCGGCTGGAGTCGGTGACGGGGTCGACCCTGCCGTCCCCGGCGCAGCTCGGCCTGGTCCCCGCCGACGTCGCCGAGCGCGCCGGGAGCGTGCTGGGCGCGCGGGTGCGCCGGGCGGGGATGAACGTCGTGCTGGCACCGGTGGCCGACGTCAACGACAACCCGGCGAACCCCGTGATCGGACCCCGCTCGTTCGGCGCGGACCCGCACCAGGTCGCCGCGCGCGTGGCCGCCCAGGTCGCCGGCATCCAGACGGCCGGCGTGGCGGCGTGCCCCAAGCACTGGCCGGGTCACGGCGACACCGACGTCGACTCCCACCGGGGTCTGCCGACGGTCTCCGAGGCCACGGCGTCTCGGCACGCCCCACCCTTCGTCGCCGCGATCGAGGCCGGAGCGCGCGTGATCATGACCGCTCACCTCGTGGTGCCGGAGTGGGGCGACCTGCCGGTGACGGTGAACCCCGCCGCGATCGCGCGGCTGCGCGCGCTCGGGTTCAATGGAGTGGTCGTGACCGATGCCGTCGAGATGGCCGCCATCGCCGCCGCGTACGGCGCGGGCGGCGGCGCCGTCCGCGCGCTCGCCGCCGGAGCGGACCTGATCTGCATCGGCAACCCCGAGCATGCGGGCGTCGACGATGAAGCGCAGTACCGGGAGGTGGCGGATGCCGTGGCCCGAGCGCTCGCCGACGGAAGCCTCGAGGCGGCGCGGCTGCGCGAGGCCCATGACAGGGTGTCGCGCTTCGCCGCGCACGTGGCCTCCGACCGACGGCCCGATGCCGCGGAGCCGGGTGGGCCGACCCTCGCGGCATCCGATGCCGGGCTCATCGACGCAGCCTGGCGCGCCCGTGCGGAATCCGGCGCGGTCGCCGCGCTGCGCGATCTGGGCGACGTCGTCGACGCGCGCGACCACGCCACTCAGGCTGTCGCATCGCGGGCTGTGCCGGTTGTCGATCTGCTGCGGGGCCTCTGCCGACCAGGCAGCGCGGTGACGGCCGTCGTGACCGATCGCGCTACCCCGGCTCAGCGCGCGGCCGTCGCCGCGGCGGCCGCGCGGGGCCAGACGATCGTCGTGCACGTCGGGGCGCTCCCGGCCGCGTGGGACGCTCCGACCGTCGCGGTCGGAGCGGACTCCGCGTTCTCCGCGGCGATGCTGCGCCGGTGGATCGAGGGGGGCGAGTGAGGATCCTCGCGCTGCAGTCGGGCACGAGCGCCGACGCGATCGATGCCGGCATCGTAGAGGTGCGCGCGCACGGCGACGAGCTGGACGTCGGGCTCATCGCCTACGCCGAGACCCCGTGGACGGCGGAGGAACGTGCGCTTCTGCTGCCCGCCCTGGGCGGCGACCCCCTCAGCCCGCAGCACTGGACGCGCCTGACCACCCTGGTCGGGCAGGCGTTCGCGCGTGCGGCGGGCAACCTGATCGACGCCCATGGCGACGTCGACGTCGTCTGCTCGCACGGGCAGACCGTCTTCCACGGGGTGGACGGCGGGCGGGTCTGGGGGACGCTGCAAATCGGCGAGCCGGCGTGGATCGCCGAGCGCACCCGGCGTCCCGTGGTGTTCAACCTCCGCGTGGCGGACGTCGCGGCGGGGGGCCAGGGCGCTCCGCTCATGGCCGTCTTCGACGGACTCTGGCTGCGCGCCGCCGCCGAACGCGCGAAAGCGCCCGTCGCCTCTTTGAACCTCGGCGGCATCGCGAACATCCAGGTCGTCACCGAGCAGGGCGGGGTCACCGCCTTCGACGTCGGCCCCGCGAACGCTCTGATCGACGCCGTCGTCGCGCGGGGGACCGATGGTGCGGAGGCGTACGATCGCGACGGCTCCCGCGCCGCCTGCGGGGCGGTGGACGCGGACCTGCTCGAACGCCTGCGCCGGCATCCCCATTTCACCGCCGACGTCCCGAAGACCACCGGCCGCGAGACCTTCACGCTGCACACGGTCGATGACGCGCTCGACGGGCGCACCGTGGCGCTCGACGACCTGTGCGCCACCCTGGCCGAGCTCACCGCGACGACCATCGCCGACGCCCTGCGCCGTCACGCCGGCGATGCCGCCGTTGTCGTCGCCTCGGGCGGCGGCGTGCGCAACCCGGTGCTGATGACCCGGCTGCGCGCACTGCTGCCGGCGCGGGTCGACACCAGCGACGAGTGGGGACTGCCCGCGGCGGCGCGGGAGACGGTCATGTTCGCCGTGCTCGCATGGCTGTCGGCGGCGCGCGTGCCGCTGTCGCTTCCCGGGACGCCGGCCGGCCGCGCCGCGGTGGCGGGACAGTGGGATCTCTCGGCGCAGGCGGTCCCCGAGATCGCGCGCGCAACAGCGCCGCGGGTGCTGCGCATGCACGTGGACCACGGAGGGAGGGCATGAGCGTCGCGGCGGTCGACCTGGGCAAGACCGGCTGCCGGGTGCGCGTCGGCACGGCCTCTGCGGCGGGCGTGGGCTTTCCCGGCCTGGCCGACGCCGACGGGGCCGGCCAGGCACTGGCGGCCGTCGCCGCCGCGTTCGACCGCCTGCCCGACGACGTTCGCGAGGGCGTCACCGCGATCGGAGTGGGAGCGGCAGGAGCCGAGGCCGCCCGCTCCGGAGCTGCGGCACTGGCGACGGCGCTGGCGGGGCGCCTGTGCGTGCCCGCGGCCGTCGCGAGCGACGCTGTCACGGCGCATGCGGGAGCCTTCGCCGGCTCGCCCGGCACGATCGTCATCGTCGGCACCGGCACCGTGCTGATCACCCTGCGCGATGGTGCGCTCGTGAGGGTCGACGGGTGGGGGCCGTGGCTCGGCGACGAGGGGAGCGGACGATGGATCGGGCAGGAGGGTCTGCGGGCGGTGCTCGCCGCGCATGACGGCCGCGGACCGCGCACGACGCTGAGCGAGCACGCGCGGGCGGTTGCCGGACCGCCATCGGCGCTCCCCGCCTGGGTCTCCGGCAGCGGCGCCCCTGCTCGGCAGCTCGCGCGATTCGCCCCCTCGGTGCTCAGCGAGGCCGGTGACGGCGACCCCATCGCTCAGGACATCGTCGCGCGCGCCGCCCGGGCGGTGGCCCATGCGTGCACGGCGACCACCGGACCGTACTGTCTGCTCGGCGGCATCGCGGGCGCCCCCGCGTTCCGTTCACCGGTGACGGCTCTCCTCACGGCCCAGGGCGCAGAACTCGTCGATCCCCGCGGAGATGCATGCGACGGTGCGGAATTCATCGCGCGCCGACGGGGATCGGCCTACGAAGGAAGCGTGGTACGCCATGACTGATGTGGATGCCCTGGGTCGGGAACTGTCGGGGCTGGTCACGGAGGGCGTCGACCCGCAGTTCGCGGCGCTCGATCTGATGTCGACGCCGGAGCTCGTCGCCGCCATGATCTCGCACACCCGCGACGTGACGGCGGCGCTCGACGTCGCCGCGGATGCCATCGGGCGGGCCGTCGACCTCGCCGCCGAGCGCATGGCTCGCGGCGGGCGCCTGCTTTACGTCGGTGCGGGCACCCCGGGCCGTCTCGGCATCCTCGACGCGAGCGAGATCCCTCCCACGTTCGGCGAGCCGGCGGACCGCGTCGTCGGCATCATCGCGGGCGGGCCCGCCGCAGTGACCACCGCCGTCGAGAACGCCGAGGACGACGCCCCGGCCGGTGCCGCCGACCTCGAAGCCGCCGCGGTCGGGCCGGACGACTGCGTGATCGGGGTAAGCGCCTCGGGGCGCACGCCTTACGTCGTGGGCGCGCTCGGCCGCGCGAGGGAGCGCGGCGCAGCGACCGTTGGGGTCAGCTGCAACGCCGGATCACCGGTCGGCGCGGCATCCGACATCGCCATCGACGTCGTCGTCGGACCCGAGCTCATCGCCGGCTCCACCCGCCTGAAGGCGGGGACCGCGCAGAAGATCGTGCTCAACACCGTCTCGACGCTCGTCATGGTGCGGCTGGGCAAGACCTACGGCAACCGCATGGTCGACGTGCGCGCGACCAACGCCAAGCTGCGCGCCCGCGCGCTGCGCACCGTGATGACGGTCGCCGACGTGCCCGCCGGTGACGCCCGCCGCGCGCTCGACGCGACGGCGTGGGCCGCGAAGCCCGCGATACTGATATGCATGACGGGGACCACGGCCGAGGCCGCGCAGGCGGCGCTCGCCGCCGCCGGCGGCAGCCTGCGCACGGCGCTGCGTGAGATGACCGAGGTGTCCTGATGGATGTGCTCCTGCGGGTGCGGCAGGCGCTCGATCGGCTGAGCGCATCGGAACGGCGGGTCGCCGAGACGGTGCTGGCCGACCCCGACGCACTGCGGACATCGACGATCATGGGGCTCGCGCAGGCCAGTGGGGCCTCTCAGTCCACGGTCGCGCGGTTCTGCCAGAGCCTCGGCTACCCCGGCTTCCGCGAATTCCGGCTCGAGGTGGCGACCGCACTCAGCCGCGATGAAGCGCAGCTCGTGCGCTTCGACATCGCCGGAGGAGAGATCACCCCCGGCGACACGGTCACCGACATCATCGCGAAGATCGCTTTCCAGGAGGTGCAGGCGATCGAGGATACCGCTCAGTTCCTCGACACCGAGGCCGTCACGCGTGCTGTGGAGGCCATTCGGCGCGCGACGCGCATCGAGCTGTACGGGGCCGGCTCCTCGTCGCTGACCGCGCAGGACCTGCACCAGAAGCTCAGCCGCATCGGGAAGCCCGCAGGTGTGGCTGTCGACGTCCACCTGGCGCTCGTGCAGGCTGCGCTGCTGGGCGAGGGGTCGGTGGCGATCGGCGTCTCCTTCCGCGGCGAGACGCGCGAGACCCTGGACTTCCTCGCCGCGGCGCGGGACGCCGGGGCCGTCACGGTGGGCATCACCAACGCCGCGGCGTCATCGCTGGACGACGTGTGCGACATCGTGCTGCGCACGAGCGTGCGGGAGAGCCGCTACCGTAGCGGCGCGATGGCGAGCCGCATCGCGCAGCTCGCGCTCGTCGACATGCTCTTCGTGCTGGTTCTGCAGCAGGACTTCCCGCAGATGACCGAGCGGCTGCGGCGCACCTACGACGCGGTCAGCTCCCGTCGTCCCGGTCGGTCGGCGGGCGAGCACGGCTGACGCGCTCAGCTCACCGGGGCACGGCGCGCTGCAGCGTGGCGACCGCCTCGCGCAGCGCCTTCACCATGACGGGCGCGGCTTCGAGCGTCACCCGCACTTCGGGGCCCGAGACCGGCGAACACCCTCAAGGTCGGCATCATGGACGAGGAGCGGCGCACCACCCTCAACCTGCGCGCGGCGATCGCCGAGGCGGCGGACCGCATCGTTTTCATCAACACCGGGTTCCTCGACCGCACCGGCGACGAGATCCACACCTCGCTGCACGCCGGCCCGGTGGCGCCCAAGGCCGCCATCAAGGCGCAGCCGTTCCTCGGCGCGTACGAGGACGCCAACGTGGCGTCGCGGAGCGGCCCCCGCGCGGCATCGACGACATCCTGATCCCGCCGCTGCAGACCGAGCCGCTCGGCCGTGACGCGGTGCCGGCCGAGGTCGACAACAACGTGCAGTCGATCCTCGGGTACGTGGTGCGGTGGATCGACCAGGGCGTCGGATGCTCGAAGGTCCCCGACATCAACGGCATCGCGCTGATGGAGGACCGGGCCACGCTCCGCATCTCGAGCCAGCTGCTCGCCAACTGGCTCGCGCACGACGTCATCGACACCGATGACGTCGACCGCAGCCTCGAGAAGCTCGCGTCGGTCGTCGACGCGCGGAACGCCGGCGACCCCGACTGCGAGCCCCTGCTCGACGGCGAGGCACGGGGTCGCGGCATCGCCTTCGAGTCCGCCCGCCGCCTGATCGTCGAGGGCGCCGCGCAGCCTAACGGCTACACCGAGCCGATCCTGCACGACATGCGCCGCCGCAAGAAGGCCGACCGCGCCCGCGAGTGAGTATTCGCGCCCCCGAGTGAGTATTCGACGTCGCGAGTGAGTATTGCGGTCGCGACCGGCGGTGACAGTGGTCCGAATCGCGTCGGCGCAGGTGAGATCCGTATTCCGCGCACTCACGCCCGGCGCAGATGACGCGCGATCACCAGGCGCTGGATCTGATTCGTGCCCTCGAAGATCTGCATGACCTTCGCCTCCCGCATGTAGCGCTCGGCGGGGAAGTCGCGGGTGTACCCAGCGCCGCCCAGCACCTGCACGGCGTCGACGGCGACCTTCATGGCGTTGTCGGTCGCGACCAGTTTCGCGATGGACGCGTCGTGGCTGAACGCCTGCCCCCGGTCCTTCAGCCGCGCGGCGGCCAGATACATCGCGCGAGCGGAGGAGACGGCGGCATCCATGTCGGCGAGCAAGAACCCGAGCCCGTCGTGGTCGATGATCGGCTTGCCGAAGGTCTCCCGCGTGCGGGCGTACTCGACCGAGAGGTCCAGCGCCGCCTGTCCTAGCCCAGTGGCCACGGCCGCGATGCCCAAGCGGCCGGAATCCAGTGCCGCGAACGCGATCGCCAGTCCTTGCCCCTCCTCGCCGATGCGGTTCTCGGCGGGTATGCGCACGTCATCGAAGTTCATGGTCGCCGTCGTCGATCCGGTGAGACCCATCTTCTGTTCGGGGGAGGCTGCCGACAGTCCCGGGGTGTCTGCGGGGACGAAGAAGCAGGAGATGCCCTTCCCGCCGTTCTCGGACGTACGTGCCATCACGGTGTAGAAGTCGGCGTGCCCACCGTGCGTGGTCCAGGCCTTCGCCCCGCGGATGACGTAGTGGTCGGCGTCGCGCACCGCCTTGGTGCGCATGGCAGACGGGTCGGAGCCGGCGTGGGGCTCGCTCAGGCAGTAGGCACCGAGTCGCTCGCCGGAGAGCATGTCGGGCAGCCAGCGCTGCTTCTGCGCCTCCGTGCCGTAGTTCACCATCGGGAAGCACGCGAGGGCATGCACGCTCACCCCGACGCCGATACTCGCCCACGCGGCGCCGATCTGCTCGAACACCTGCAGATACGTCTCGGCGGGCTGGGCGGCGCCCCCGTATTCCTCCGGGTAGGGCAGGCTCAGCAGCCCGGCGCGGCCCAGGGCGAGGAAGACATCCCTGGGGAACTTTCCGTCGCGCTCGGCCGCGGCCGCCCGCGGCACGAGTTCGCGGCGGGCGATGGAGTCGGTCAGTTCGAAGAGGGCATCCGCGGTGTCGTCGAGGCTGAGGCGGCGAGCCGACATGCTTCCCCTCTCGGTGCGCTAATGAGCCAATACTATGCAATCTTTACACAAATAAGTACAGTGATCACATCCACGGCCAACGCCCCTCAACGAAAGAGCCGCGCATGATCCGAACTCCGTTCACCGACACATTCGGCGTCGAGCACCCCATCCTCTGCGGTGGGATGACAGGCTTGGGTACGGCAGAACTCATCTCGGCGGTGGCGAACGCCGGGGCCCTCGGGTTCCTCACGGCGCTGACCCAGCCGACGCCTGAGGCGCTCGCCGCCGAGATCGCCCGCACCCGCGATCTCACAGACAAGCCATTCGGCGTCAACCTCACGATTCTGCCCACGATCAACCCGGTCCCGTACGACGAGTACCGCGCCGCCATCATCGAATCCGGCGTGCGTATCGTCGAGACAGCCGGATCCAGCCCCGCGCCCCACATGCCGGATTTCGACGCCGCTGGGGTGCAGGTCATCCACAAGGCCACCAGCGTGCGTCATGCCCTGTCCGCCGCCAAGAACGGAGTCGCGGCCGTCAGTATCGACGGTTTCGAGTGTGCGGGGCACCCCGGTGAAGACGACGTTCCCGGCCTCGTCCTCATTCCTGCAGCTGTTCGGGCGCTCGATATCCCCGTCATCGCCAGCGGCGGGATCGCGACCGGCAGCGGCCTCGCGGCCGCGCTCGCGCTTGGGGCGTGCGCCGTGAACATGGGAACGCGTTTCGTCGCCACGACGGAAGCTCCCGTCCACGACAACGTCAAGCGGCAGATCGTCGCCAACACCGAGCGCGATACCGTCCTCGTCTTCCGCGCGTTCCACAACTCCGCGCGCGTGGCGCGCAACTCGATCTCCGAGCAGATCGTGCAGCTCGAGAAGCGCCCCGGCTCAAGTTTCGCCGACGTGGCGGCCTTAGCCTCCGGGGCTCGGGGTCGCGAGCGGGTCCTCGGCAACGGGCAGATGGAGGATGGGCTGTGGTGGGCCGGACAGACCCAGGGGCTCATCCACGAGATCGACACCGTCGCCAACGTCGTGGGCGGCATCGTGCGCGAGGCGGAGGAGATCATCCGGCACCGTCTGGCCGGGCTCGTTGCGGCGGCCCCCTCCCTGGCGTGACCTGATCGCCGGGAAGAACGACGCATCACCGCCTGCCACTGGCCTTGGAAAGGAACACGCATGAAGGTCGACGCGATCACCGCCGTCGTCACCGGAGCCGCCTCCGGCCTTGGAGCCGCCACCGCCGACGCGCTCGTCACGCGAGGTGCGGAGGTCCTGGGGCTGGATCTCCCGTCGCAGATCGAGAAGGCGCGCCCGCGCGAGGGCGTCCGTCTCGTCGCCGCGGACGTCACAAGTGAGCAAGAGGTGGCTGACGCGCTTGCCTCCGTGCCCTCCGGACGCCCCCTGCGCGTCGTGGTGAACTGCGCCGGAATCGCTCCAGCGCGCCGCATTCTCTCGTCCAAGGGCGCGCATGAGCTGGACCTGTTCCGCCGCGCCCTGGAGATCAACACCCTCGGCACCTTCAACGTCATGCGTTTGGCGGCAGAGGTGATCGCCCGCACTGCGCCAGACGAGCACGGGCAACGCGGCGTAATCATCAACACGGCCTCGGTCGCCGCGTACGAGGGTCAGATCGGGCAGATCGCGTACTCGGCTTCGAAGGGTGCGGTGGTCGGCATGACGGTTCCCGCCGCGCGAGACCTTGCCCGTTCCGGTATCCGCGTCAACACGATCGCGCCGGGCATCGTCGACACGCCCATGCTCGCCTCCCTCGGCCCTGAGGTGGGCGCATCGCTCGCCGCCGGCATCCCATTCCCGCAGCGACTGGCTCGCCCCGACGAGTTCGCCCAGCTCGCGCTGATGCTCATCGATCACGACTATCTCAACGGCGAAGTCGTCCGCATGGACGGCGCTTTGCGGATGCAGCCCCAGTGACCGGCCGCGTTCGCTCAGAAGCGCGAGCCGTGCGGGTGGTGCGCTGACCGTGTCGGGGGCCGTGGGGCGCGTGCGCTCCTTCCACGACGGAGACATCTTCCGAGTCACGCTGAACCGTCCGGAGGCGGGCAACGCCGTTGACATCGATATGGCGCTCGCCCTGCAGGATGCGGTCGCGGCGGGCGAGGCATCCGGCGCCGCGGTGATGGTGTTGGATGCCGCGGGTGGGGTGTTCTGCGCCGGTGGCGACGTCGCCGCCATGGCGCGTGCGTCCGATCCTGGGCGCTTCCTCGAACGCCTGGCCGGCGCGATGCACGCCGCCCTCGAGTCCATGGCGCGATCGCCACTATTCGTGGTGGCGGCGGTCGACGGCGCGGCCGCCGGCGGAGGGTTCGGGCTCGCGCTCACGGCGGACTACCTCATCGCGACGCCGCGGGCGCGCTTCCTCACGGCGTATGCGGCCGTCGGCCTGACGCCGGACAGCGGGGTTTCGTCGCTGCTGGCACGCAGCGTGGGGATGCATCGCGCGCTGGCGCTCGCCGCCACGGGACGCGTGCTAGCGGCAGAAGAGGCACGAGACTGGGGGATCGTGTCCGAGATCGTCGCGTCCGAAGACCTCACGGAGGTGGCCGCGAGGCGCGCCGGTGGTCTCGCGCGCACCGCCGGGCCTGCGCTTGGGGAGACCAAGCGGCTCATCCGTGAGGCGGCCGAAACGATGTACTCGGTGCAGCTCGTCGAGGAGCAGCGCACGATCGGCCGTGCGGCCGACACGGTACACGCCCAGGAGCGCCTCCGTGGGTTCTTGAACCGCGATGCTCTTGCCCGGGCAGCACCGACGAGCGAACAGGGAGTCTGACATGGAGAACGCCGTCCTCGTAGACGCGATCCGCACACCCTCGGGAAGGGGTAAGCCGGGAGGAGCGCTGTCGGGTATCCACCCGGCCGACCTGCTCGCCGAGCTGCTCGTGACACTGCGGGAGCGCAACGGCCTCGACTCCGCCCAGGTCGACGACGTGCTCGTGGGCTGCGTGAGTCAGGTCGGCGACCAGAGCACGAACATCGCCCGGGGCGCCGTGCTGTCGGCCGGCTTCGATGTGACCGTCCCTGCCACGACGATCGACCGCCAGTGCGGCTCGAGTCAGCAGGCGGCGACCTTCGCAGCGCAGGGCATCATGGCCGGCGGATACGACATCGTCATCGCTGCCGGCGTCGAGTCGATGAGCCGCGTGCCCCTGGGAGCCGCGGCACGGGGCGGCTCGCCGGCCGGAAGCCGTCTCACGAGCCGATTCCCCGACGGGCTGGTCAACCAGGGCGTCTCAGCCGAGCTGATAGCGAAGAAGTGGGGCCTGAGCCGTGACGTGCTGGACCGGTTCGCCGCCGAGTCGCACCGCCGCGCCGCGGCGGCGACGGAGACGGGGGCCTTCGCTGCGGAGATTCTGCCGATCATGGTGGCTGGGCCCGACGGCGACCGCATCCTCGATCGCGACGAGACGGTGCGGGCATCCACGACGGCCGAGGGCCTGGCGGCGCTGCAACCGTCCTTCCGCACCGAGGAGATGGAGCGGCGTTTCCCCGACCTCGAATGGGCCATACATCCGGGCAACTCCTCGCCGCTCACGGACGGGGCTTCTGCAGTGCTCATCATGAGCGAGAGTGCCGCGCAGCGCCTGGGTGTGCGCCCGCGTGCCCGGTTCCACAGCTTCGCGGTGGTGGGAGACGACCCCTTGTACATGCTCACCGGCCCGATCCCTGCAACGCACCGCATCCTCGAGCGGTCGGGCCTGGCCATCGGCGACATCGACGCATTCGAGGTCAACGAGGCTTTCGCGTCGGTCCCGCTTGCCTGGGCGGCCGAGTTCGACGTCGACCCGTCGAGGCTCAACCCCCGCGGCGGCGCGATCGCCCTGGGGCATCCGCTGGGGGCGTCGGGTACGCGCCTGCTGACGACGATGCTCCACCATCTGGAGGCGACGGGCGGTCGCTTCGGGCTGCAGACCATGTGCGAGGGCGGCGGGATGGCCAACGCGACCATCATCGAACGCCTCTGACGGCGCGCAGTCCGGGCGGCCCTGCGGGCTCAGTCCACCCAGTGCGGTTCGCGCTTCTGCTGGAAGGCCGCCGGACCCTCCTTCGAGTCAGGGTGCGTCCAATGCCGCTGCACCAGCTCCCACCCCAGGTCGCGGTGACCGCGGACGGAGTCGGCGAGATAGGCGCGGATGACGCGCCGCGTGTGCCGGACGGCTGCCGGCGACCCGCTGCACACTTTTCTGGCGAGGTCGAGGGCGTGCGCGAGCAGATCGTCGGCCGCAAGCACCTCGGAGATCAACCCGCTGTCCCGGGCCGTCAGTGCGTCTACGACTTCGTGTCGCCCCAGCAGGGCCATGCGCACGGCCCGATCGCGCCGCATCAGCGTCATGAGTTCGACCGGTTCGATGCCGCTGACCTGGCCCACGCTCACATGCGGGTCGATGAACCGGGCCCCGTCTGAAGCGATCGCGATGTCCGCGTCCGCGACGAAGTGCAACCCGCCGCCTGCGCAGGTGCCGTTGACGGCGACGATGACCGGGACGTCGACCACGCCGCCGGGCAGGAAGGACAACTCCTCGTCGGCGTCCTTGCCGACGTCGGTGCGATCCGACGCGAGCAGGCTCACGTCCGCCCCTGCACAGAAGTGACGACCGGCGCCCGTGAGGACGACGCAGCGGATGCTGCGGTCAGCCGCGACCGTGCGCCACAGATCGCCGAGGTCTCGGATGAGGTGCTCGTCGAGGGCGTTGGCGCTGGCCGGCCGGTTCAGTGTGACGAGGGCGATGTGGTCGTCGACGCGCAGGTCCACGACCTCGCTGCGGAAGTCTGTCGTACGGGTCATCGCGTCTCCTGGGGGTCGATCTCGGACGGATACATCTATAACATTTAAACGATTATTCTACAGCCGGACGGAAGAGAAGACATGGCCACATCGATCTTGGTGGTGCACTCGCGGCCCGTCGAGGGCAGCGAAGACCAATTCAATGCGTGGTACTCCGACGTGCACCTCCCCGAGGTGCTCCAGGTCGAGGGCTTCGTCGCCGCCCGGCGTTTCCGGTTCGTGCCGGCAGCGGGCGAACAGCCGCCCGGGGGCTTGCCCTACCTTGCGATCTACGAGGTCGCCGAGGGGCGGCTCGAGCAAGCTCGCGCGGCCCTCGCGGCGGCCCTCGACCGCTCGCGTCGGGCCGTATCGGAAGGGCGCGCTCCCGAGCTCGCCGTGAGCAGGACGCTCGACCGTGGGTTCTGGACCGCGTGGTACGAACCCGCAGAGGCCGGCCGGGTGGGCGGGTGATCCCTCCCGGCGTCGACCTCCGCGCGGATCGGCATGACGCGACCGTGGTCGTCGCGTTCGATCGGCCCGCAGCGCGCAACGCGCTGAATGGCCGCACGCGCATCGCGCTTGTGGACCTGCTTGCTCGCCTCGATGCCGACCCGGACGTGCGTGTGGTGGTGCTCACCGGGACCGATCCGGCGTTCAGCAGCGGAGTCGACGTCAAGGAGCTGCTGGCCGAGGGCGCGTACGACCCACCCCCGACGGACCCGGCCAGGTGCCTGCGCGCGATGCGCACGCCCGTGATCGCCGCCGTGAACGGCGCATGCGTGTCAGGGGGCTGGAGATCGCGCTGGCGTGCGGGTTCATCGTCGCGTCGGATCGGGCGGCCTTCGCCGATACGCACGCCGTACTCGGGCTAACCCCGGGGTGGGGGTTGAGCGCGGAACTGCTTGCCGTCGTCGGTGTGGCACGCGCACGGCAGATGACACTCACGGGCGCGTCCGTCGACGCGCGCACGGCTCTGTCCTGGGGGTTGGTCAACGAGGTCGTCCGGCACCTTCGGCTCATGGACCGGGTCCTCGGCCTTGCCGCAGCCATTGCCGCGGCCCCTGCCGCCTCTGTCGCCAACGCGCTCGGGCTTTACCGTGCGGGGCAGGACGACCGCACGGCCCCTGCTGTCGCGCGGGAGCGCAGGGTTCTGCGTGACGGGCGACCCGCGAAGGGTGACGCACGTCATCGGTTCGATCAGCGCGGCGATGATGTCTTGCGCGACCGCGGCCTTTAATAAATAATGCTTAATAAGATTACTATGGACCGGGGGTCAAGCCGCCTGGGGGCCGCCGAGGAGGGGCAATGACGCTCGACTACGGTGAACCGAGCAACGTCACCGCGCTGCGCGCCGAGTTGCAGGACCTCGTCTCGCAGCACATACCGGCCGGGTTCCTGGGCGCGTTCACGCGCGACCCCGCAGATCTGGCCGTCACGGAGCGCTTCAGTCGTGAGCTCGGTGCACGCCGCCTGCTGACTCTGGCATGGCCGACCGAGCACGGGGGGCGCTCCGCCGACGTGCTGTCGCAGACGGCGATGCGTGAGGAGATGTGGGCGGCGCACGAGCCGCGGGGTGCGCAATACATGGGGCTGAACTGGGTGGGTCCGGTGATCATGCGGCACGGCACGGCGCAGCAGCGCGCTGAGCACCTGCCCCGCATCGCCTCCGGGGAGGTCATCTGGTGCCAGGGGTTCAGCGAGCCCGGTGCCGGTTCCGACCTTCCCGCGCTGCGGACCCGCGCCACCCGCGTCGAAGGTGGTTGGCGCATCTCGGGGCAGAAGGTCTGGACCTCTTACGCGAGCATGGCCCAGTGGTGTTTCCTCCTCGCGCGCACGGGGAACGCGGCCGATCGGAAACAGGGCATCACGGTGTTCCTGCTGGACATGGACCAGCCCGGCGTCGAGGTGCGCCCGATCAGCGCGATGCTGGGCCCCCACCACCTCAACGAGGTCTACTTCGACGAGGCCTGGGTGCCGGAGGACGCGGTGCTCGGAGACGTGGACGGCGGGTGGGGTGTCGTCATGGACGTGCTGAGTTTCGAGCGGATCGGCATCGCCCGGTACGCGCGCTGCGAGAGCCTGCTGCGCGCGGCTCCCGACGCGCTGGGCGCTGCGTGGGAGAAGCTCCCCGCGTCCCTGCGGGAGCGTTGGGCGGCCGTGATGGTGCGCACCCGTCAGGTGCGGCTGCTCGCCTACCGCCTGCTGCTCACTGCGCAGGCCGATGCGCCGCCGATCGGCGACACCGCGCTTTACCGCGTCGCCGTCACATCCCTGGACCAGGAGGTTGCCGAGGTGCTCATGGAGATCGTCGAGAACGCGGGGCTCGGCACGAGCGACCCCGACGCCGCATTCGCCCGGGAGGTGGAGGATCACTGGCGCTACGCCCAGGCATCGACCGTCGCGTCCGGCACCCTTGAGATCAACAAGAACGCTGCTGCGCGGCAGCTGGTGCGCCCGTGAACGTCACGCTCTCCGGGGAGGCGCAAGAAGTCGGGGCGATGGTGCGCGACCGCGTCGAGCGTGAGGGGGGCGTCGACCTGCTGCGCGGGGCTGTCGGCGACCCCGGGCGGCGCGACAGGATCGGCGAAATGCTCGGCGAACTCGGGATCTGGGACATCGACCCGGCCGAGGGTGCGACGGAGCTGGAGGTGGCGGCCGAGGTGTGCCGCGTGGCGGGCCGCTTCGCGTTGCCGTACCCGGTCGTGGAGCGGTTGGGGCGATCGGGTGCGGATGCCACGGCCCTCGTCTCTCGCCGCGGGAACCGCGTCGTGCCGCACCTCGACCTCGCGCTCTCGTGGAACGGCATTGATCTCGAAGGCGCCCGCCATCGCCTGCAGCCTCGTGGCTCGGGCTTGGTGCTGGGCACCCAGCTCGCGCCCTTCGGCGTGGAGGCCGATGCCGCCCCCGAGGAGGGGGACGGTCGTCGTGCCGCCGCCCTGCTCATCTCGCTGGAGTCGTGGTGGTTGCTCGGGCTGCTCGAGAGCGCTGTCGAGGACACCGCCCGCTACACCCGGGAGCGGGAGCAGTTCGGTCGTCCGCTGGCGCACTTTCAGTCGGTGGCATTCCAGCTGGCGGACATGTCCCTGGAGGCGGTCGCCTCCGCGGAGTTGGCCAAATACACTCTGTGGGTCCTCGCGTGCGGCGCGGATGCGGACGAGGCACTCATCGAGGCGCTGGGTCTGCGCGTCGCGCTCCAGCGAGCCGCCGGTTGCGTGCTGCGGGGGGCGCATCAGCTCCACGGAGCGATGGGGTTCACCGACGAGGTCGATGTGTCGTGGTTGTCCCGCGCAAGTCAGGCCGCGCGTCGGCTCCCCGAGGATGCGCATCGCACGACGGGCGTTCTCCTGGAGATGCTCGAGCGCGTAGGATACCCGCAGCTCGGCCGGACCGCGCGTCGGACACCGTAAGACTTTTAAGCTTATAGTTGATTCGTTCCCAGCCCGCAGACCATTCGAAGGATCGTGTCTTGGCCGACGAGAATCACAGAGCATCCGGCCTTCGGGCCGGGATGACGCCGCGCATCGCCGAGGCGATCGCCGCCGACCTGCGCCAGCGCATCCTGCAGAGTGATCAGACCGATGTTCCACTGCCCCGCCAGGACGACCTCGTGAAGCAGTACGGGGTCAGCGGGCCGTCGGTGCGCGAGGCGTTGCGAATCCTCGAGGCTGAGGGTCTCATCACCGTCCGCCGCGGAAAGTTCGGTGGCGCATTCGTCCACAAGCCGGACTGGTCCTCCGCAGCCTTTGCCGTCGCTCTGTCCATGCAGGGGCAAGGGGTGCGACTGTCCGACCTGGCCGAGTCCCTGGTGGCCCTGGAGCCCCTGTGCGTGGCAGAGTGCGCGGCGCGAGCGGATCGCCACGCCGAGATCATCCCGGCTCTCCGTCAGAATCTGGCTGAGAACGAATCGCTCATCGGCATCGGGGACCAGTTCTCCGCCAGGGCCCGCGTCTTTCACGAAATCATCGTCGGCGGACTGCAGAACCAGAGCCTGCGCCTTCTCGTGCGCACCCTGTCCGCGGTGTGGTCCATCCAGGAGCAGACGTGGGCGCAGACGGTGAAGGCCGCGGCGCAATATCCCGGTGAGGATCAGCAGCGCGAGTCGCTGCGCACGCACGAGGTCCTGACGAAGCTCATCGACGAGGGCGATGCCGAAGGCGCACGCCGGCTCGCGGAGAAGCACCTGCGCGCCACGCAGCAGATCGTGCTGGATCGTCACGGTGACGAGGTCGTGGACTCGTCGTCCCTTCTGGCCGTGCAGGCGTTCAAGAGTCTCTGAGCCCGCGCGGCGCGACGCTCATCCGTCGAACTCGGTGCGCAGGCTGTCGGCGTGCGCACCGAGGACGGGCGCGGGGAAGAGTTCCGGAGCGCCGCTGCGGCCGAAGCGGAAGGGCGCGCGTGCCTGTCGCAGCCGGCCGAGGACGGGGTGCTCGACAGTGTCGAAGAAGTCCGTGTCCCGCAGGTGCGGATCGTCGAACAGGCCCTCGATCGTGTTGACACGCATGGCCGGAACGCGTCGGCGGTGCAGCGCCTCCAGAAGTTCCTGGGTCGGGTGCTGGGCAACCTGCGCGGCCAGCCAGGCGTAAAGCTCGTCGATGTTCGCCGTGCGCTGGGTGATGTCGGCGAAGCGCTTGTCCTGCGCGAGCGCTTCGGAGCCGAGCACACGGAACAGTGAGGCCCAATGCGCATCCGTGCTGGCCAGGATGCCGATCAGGCCGTCCGCGGTGCGGTACGGGTGCCGGTGGGGCGAATTCGTGCGCGCATACCCGGCCGGCCCGCGCGGCGGATCGAAGATCTGAGCGCCCTGCTGCTCCACGAGGAGGAACCGCACCATGGTCTCGTACATCGGCACTTCGATGAGCTGCCCGGTCCCCGACTGCTCGCGCTCGTAGAGGGCGGCCGAGATCGCGCCCGCTGCCAGCATCCCCGTGATCTTGTCTGTGAGGGGTGTGCGGATGTACTGCGGCTCGCCGGTGCCGGTCTGATGGGCTGCGAGGCCCGACGCCGACTGGATGACGTCGTCGTACGCGGGGAGCGGACCGTACGGGCCGTCGGCGCCGAAGCCGAACATGCCGCACACGATGATGCGCGGGTTGACGGCGGCGAGGGTGTCGTAGTCGAGCCCGAGGCGCGCATCCGACCCAGGTGGCCGATTGTGCGTGACGACGTCGGCGGCCGCCACGAAGCGGTCGAAGAGGGCGCGGTCGTCGGCGTCGCGCAGATCCAGCGCGATCGATTCTTTTCCGCGATTGAGATTGAGGTACACCGGCCCGAGGAGGTTCTGCTCCCGATCGTCGATTCCACGCGCGATGTCGCCCTCGAGTGGCTCGATCTTGATGATGCGCGCGCCCATCTCACGCAGGATCGCGGTGCAGTACGGTCCCATCAGCATCGACGTGGTGTCGACGATCGTCACTCCGGCCAGCGGGCCGCTGGACGTTGTGTGCTGCTCGCCGTGACGTGATGCCATGCGCGGGGGTCCTTCCGTGTGCGTTCGAGGGGTGGAGCGAGCGACGCCGGCGTTAGGGCGCGACGCCGGCGTCAGGGCGAGGCGCGGAGCGCTTCGCGGTGCTCGGGGGTGGCGATGGCTATGAGGGCGTCCCGGCGTTCTCGCACGCTGGCGCCTCGCAGGTCGGCGAGGCCGTGCTCGGTGGCCACGACGTCGACGCTGTGGTGCGCGGCTGTGACGACGTCCTCGCGCCCGTGGTGGGCGACGATCGTCGATGCCCCCGTCCGGGTGGTGGAGCTCAGCGCGATGATGCGCATGCCGCCCGGGGACAGGTGGGCGCCTTCGGCGAAGTCGGCGCTGCCGCCCACGCCGGCGATGACCGCTCCCGCGACCGACTCGGCGACGACCTGTCCGCGCACGTCGACGGCGATGGCGGAGTTGATCGAGATCAGGTTCGGTACGCGCGCAAGGTGCAGCGGGTTGTGCAGCTCCTGCGAATCGGCCATCTGGAGGACCGGATTGTCGTGCGCCCAGCGCAGGAGCGCGTCGCTGCCGATGAGCTCGAGGGCGCGCACGCGGCCCCCGGCGCGGGCGATGCGGTCGATCAGCGGGCGCATCGCATCGGTCACGAGTCCGAGAAGGCCCGGTGGGTCGGTGGCGTCGTCCTCCGCCAGGGCAGCGGCGATCGCGTCGGGCACTTTTCCTATGCCCAGTTGCACCGTTGCCCCTGGCGGCAGCAGGGGCACCACGAGCGCCGCAAGGGCGCGGCCCGTGGCGTCTGGGCGGTCGGGGGCCTGGGTGGGTAGCGGGGTGGCAGAGCGCACGAACCGGTCGATGCGGGAGACGTGGACGAGGCTGTCGCCGTGAGTGCGCGGCATGTGCTCGGTGACCTCGGCGATCACGAGTGGCACCGACTCCGTCGCCTGCCGCGCGTAGCTGGTCGACGGGCCGAGCGAGCACCAGCCGTCGGCATCAGGCGGCCCCACCCGCACGAGCGCGACGTCGGACACCGCGAGCACGCGCTCGGGGATGTCGAGGAGACGCACCGGCGTGTATTCGACGAGACCTTCGCGGTAAAGGCGACGCATCGTTGCGGGAACGTGCCAGCTGCGGACGGTCAGGCAGCCCGCGCGCACGGCCGTCTCGAGGTTCACGTCGCCCAGCAGCAGTCCGCAGCGCAACGTCAGACCGCCCACGCGAAGGGCATGCGCGGCGAGAGCCGCAAGCAGGGTGTGCGGCGTACCGGACGCGTTGCCGGCGACGAAGCGGGTGCCGGACGGGAGGTCCGCGAACGCGGCCTCACATTCCATCCAGTCCATGAGTGCCTCTTCCGATCAGCCAACGCTGCAAATATAGTAAAGATTAATAGTTATTGTCCATGCTCGACGGTCCGTGCGAGCCGAATCCGGGAGCATCCTTTGGAATTCGAAGAACCCGACCACCTTCGCGCGATCCGCGAGGCGATTCGTGAGTTGTGCAGGGGATTCGGCGACGAATACTGGCGCCGGCACGACCGGGAGCACGAGTTTCCCTGGGGGTTCTACGATGCGATGGCCGAGGCCGGCTGGGTAGGTGTCGCCATCCCCGAGGAGTACGGCGGCGGCGGCGGCGGGATCACCGAGGCCTCGATCGTGCTCGAGGAGGTCGCGGCGTCCGGGGCTGCGATGAATGGGGCCAGCGCCGTGCACATCTCGATCTTCGGCATGAACCCCGTGGTCAAGCATGGGACCGAGGAGATGAAGCGCCGCTATCTGCCCGCAGTCGCCGACGGGAGCCTTCACGTGGCTTTCGGTGTCACCGAACCCGACGCCGGGTTGGACACGCCGTCCATCGCGACGCGCGCCGTGCGCGACGGGGATCACTACGTCGTGCATGGGCAGAAGGTGTGGACGACGAAGGCCCACATCGCCCAGAAGGTGCTGCTGCTCTGTCGCACAACGCCCTTGGCGGAGGTCTCCCGCCGCACCGACGGCATGACGCTTCTGCTCGGTGACCTCCAGGTTCCCGCTGTCGACATCCGCCTCATCGACAAGATCGGCCGCAACGCCGTCGGTTCCTGCGAGACCCGCTACGACGGACTCCGGGTCGACGTCGAGGACCGGGTGGGCGACGAGGGGGCGGGCTTCCGGTACATCCTCGACGGGCTCAACCCCGAGCGGATCCTGATCGCCGGCGAGGCCATCGGCATCGGGCGGGCGGCCCTGCGCAAGGCGACGCAGTACGCCCGGGAGCGCCGCGTGTTCGGTCGGTCCATCGGCAAGAACCAGGGCATCGCCTTTCCGCTGGCCGAGGCGCACATGCGTCTGCGGGCGGCCGAGCTCGCCGTTCGGGAGGCATCCTGGCGCTACGACAACGGGATGCCGTGCGCCGAGCAGGCCAACACCGCCAAGTACCTGGCCTCGGAAGCAGCATTCTTCGCCGCCGACCGCGCGATGCAGACACTGGGGGGTTACGCCTACGCCGACGAGTACGACGTGGGCCGCTACTGGGTCGAATCGCGGCTCATGAAGAGCGCACCCGTGCCGCAGGAGATGGTCCTGAACTTCATCGCCGAGCACGTTCTCGGCCTCGAGCGGTCGTACTGAGTACTGGGTGCCGAGAGGAGCACACGATGAGATATCCCCAGCGGGCGCCGCAAGCAGGGCTGCCCGAGTATGTCACGGTCTACGAGGTGGGTCCACGGGACGGGCTGCAGAACGAGTCCGCGCTCGTGCCCACCGCCGCCAAGGTCGAGTTCGTCCGCCGGCTCATCGCCGCCGGGCTCACGACGATCGAGGCGACCAGTTTCGTCCACCCCGGCTGGGTGCCTCAACTGGCCGATGCGGGCGAGCTGCTCGAGGCGCTCGACCTCACCGGTCCGGTGGCGTTGCCGGTGCTCGTCCCCAACGAGCGAGGGCTGGACCGGGCATTGGAGGCGGGCGTAGGCACGATAGCGATCTTCGGCAGTGCGACCGACACCTTCGCGCGCAAGAACCTGAACCGGTCGTTCGATGAACAGTTCGCGATGTTCGAGCCGACGGTCAAGCGGGCCCGCGCGCACGGCCTGGAGGTGCGCGCATACGTCTCGATGTGCTTCGGCGACCCGTGGGAGGGGGACGTGCCGGTGGCGCAGGTGGTCCAGGCGGGTCGGAGGCTGCTCGACCTCGGGGCGTCGCAGCTGTCCATCGGCGACTCGATAGGGGTGGGCACTCCCGGCCACGTCAAGGAACTGCTGGCGGCATTTGTCGACGCCGGGACCGCTCTCGATGCGCTCGCCGTGCACTTTCACGACACCTACGGTCAGGCCCTCGCGAATGCCTATGCCGCGCTGGAGGCCGGCGTGCGCACCTTCGACGCCTCTGCCGGCGGTCTGGGTGGGTGCCCTTACGCGCCCGGTGCGACGGGGAATCTCGCCACCGAGGACCTCGTGTGGATGCTGCACGGCCTGGGTATCGACACCGGAGTGGACCTGGACTCACTCATCGAGACGAGCGTCTGGATGGCGCAGGTGCTCGGGCGCCCGGCGCCGTCGGGGGTGGTGCGGGCGCTCGCGCCCCGCTGACTTGGGAGCGTCTGTCCGTCACGAGAGGGGGGGGGGGGGGGGCGGCCCCCCCCCCCCCCCCGCGGGGGGGGGGGGGGGGGGGGGGCACCCCCCTCTCGTCTTTGCCGTCGGCGGGTTATTCGTAGATGGCCTTCCAGTCCGCCAGGTATGCGGTGTACCAGTCCTGATCGAGTACGCGGTCCACGTCGGTGAGAACGACCTCGCTGTCGCCGGCGAGCGTCTCGACCGAGGAAAGCGGGCTGAAGGCATTCTTCGCCGCGATCGCCTGTCCCTCTTCCGACAGGAAGAAGTCCATGAACACCTGGGCGGCGTTTTGGTTCTTACCCGAGGCGGGGATGAAGAACATGTTCCCGATCGCCATCGCCGGGTCCGGCACGGCGAACTCCACGGGTGCACCCTTGCTCTTCAATCCGACCATGTCGGCCGCCGACACGAAAGCTCCCACGGCGACCTCGCCCGCGGCGAGGGCCTCCTGGAGTGCGAAAGCACTGGGATACAGCGCCGGCTCTTGTTCGGCCAGTTCCGCCACGTAGTCGGAATTGTGGGATGCCTCCACGAACGCCCAGTGGTCGGCGTGGATCGCCGGTTCCGGACGCGCGGTGCCGAGCGCCCCGTCGCCCAGGTCGGACACGAGCAGGTCATCGTACGATTCGACCGTCCCGCTGTACAGGGACGTGTTCCATCCGAGCACCATCAGACCCAGGCCGGCGTTGGCGACCTGACCGTTGATGATGTAGTCGCCCCACTCGTCGAGTTCGGCCGCCGGGCCTTCGAGGTCGCTGATCCAGTCCTGCTCGGACTTGTCGAGGATCCAGCCGTAGTCGACCGACGTGACGACGTCCGCGCCCTCGGCGCCCGTGTCATGCTCGGCCTCGAGGGCGGCGTTCATGTCCGCCGTGCCCATGGTGAGGATTTCGAGGGTGATCTCCGGGTACTTCGCCTCGAACGCGGCCTTCAGGCCCTCGCGCACCTCGGCCGGAGCGACGGAGTACCAGGTGACCTGGCCCTCCTCCTTCGCGGCGTCGACCACGCTCTGCCATTCGCTGTCCCCGCTCACTGCGGGTGCGGGCTGCTCTGCCTCGTCGTCGGCGCTCGCGCAGCCGGTCGCGACGAGTGAGAGCGCGAGCAGCGAGCTCGCGACGGCCCTCTTGCGCATGGATTGCCTCTTCACGGTGTTCCCTTCGGCTGGACACGGGACGAGCGGTCGCCGCGTGCGGTGTGCAAAGTGCTGCGATGCCGCTGCCGGCGATCCATTCGGCAGGTTGGATGGCGAGGACCACTTCGTCCCGCGCCGCGCTGCCTACCGCAAGCGAAGCCGCATCACATATTTGTAATCTTTATGATAGTTACTATCTGGTGGCTACGCTAGGGGTCAGAGGGAGTCGAGGGTGTTGCGCCCCCCCAAGCGCACCGCCACCACGAGTCCCACAGCCGTCACCACCGACATGATGATGCTGACCGCGGCGACCATCGGGTAGGACCCGTGCGTCCATTCCTGGTACAGCAGGGTGCCCAACACCTGAGTGCGGGCGGAGCGGACGAACATGGATGCCGCGAACTCGTGGGTCAGGATCACGAACGCCAGCACCGCCGCTCCGGCGAGTGCGCCGCGCATCATCGGGATGACGACCGTCAGGTGGGCGCGCAGCAGGCCGGCCCCGCTTGCCCGTGCGGCATCCTCGTGGGAATTGCCCACGCCCATGCGGGCGGCGAGCTGCATTCTGACGGTGAAGGGCAGGACGATGACCACGTAGGTGAGCACGATGAGTGCCGGCGTTCCGTAAAGGGTGAACGGGTTGCCGGTGTAGACGAACAGCAGGCCCACTCCGAACACGACAGCCGGCACTCCGAGGGGCAACTGCACGAGGACATCGATGATGCCGCGCGCGACGGCGTTGCCCCGTCGGCGGTACAGGATGTCGGTGAGCAGGTAGCTCAGGGGGAGCGCGATGAGGATGGCGCCGACGGAGGTTCCGACGCTGTTGACGAGCGCGTCGAGGATCGCAGGCGTGGTGAGCGCACGGGTGAAGTTGTCGATCGTGAACGTCGTGATCGTCGAGGTCCAGTAGGGCACGAGCGAAACGAGGATGATCGCGCCGAATGGCAGGACGATCGTGATGACGCCGTAGAGGGCGATGAACGGAGCGGACCAGCGGGATGGCCTGCCCGGGCGCGATGCGCCTTTCGCGCCGGAGCTCACGAATCGGAAGTCTCGGCGAAGCAGCAGCCGCTGCACGAGGATGAACAGGATGCCCGCGATCAGGAGCGGGGAGGCGACCGCCGCCGCGAGGGCGAAGTCGGTCGGCGCGGTGCCGCCGAAGCGGTACACCTCGGTGGCGAGCACGCGGATGCCGTCGCGTGCCCCGAGGAACTGCGGCGCGGTGAGCTGGCCAAGGCCCAGGAGCATCGCGAAGGCAGCCGAGTAGACCAGCGCGGGGCGCATGAGCGGAAGCACCACGGTGAAGAAGGCGCGCACCGAGCCGGCCCCGGAAACCGACGCTGCTTCAATCGTCTCGAAGTTGAGCTGCTTCAGGCTGCCTTGCAGGAAGAGGAACACCAGTGGGGTCAGCTGCAGGCCCGTGACGATGACGATGCCCGGGACGCTGTAGATGTTGAGCGGTCCGCTGGGCAGCCCGACGGCGGGTGCGACGACGTCCACGAAGGGGAGCGCGCGCAGTGCGACGTTGATGAAGCCGACCTGGGGGGAGAGTAGGAAGGCCCAGCCCACCACGACCGCGACGGCCGGGAGCACGATCGGGAGGATCGGGATGATCGACATCCAGGCGTGCCGGCGCGGGAGGCGGAGCGAGAACCACGCGAGAGCGGTGCCCAGGACGAGCGAGATGACGAGCGATCCCAGCCCCAGGGCCGCTGTCGTGAGCAGCGTGGTGGCAAGCTCCGGGAGGGCGAATGCTTCGCGGTACGCGCGCGCCCCGTCCTCGAGGGCAAGCACCTGCAACCGGAGCAGGGGGTACAGCACGAGGAAGAGAAGGATGAGGGTCAGACCCGTGGTGAGGCCGTGCCGGCGGGCCCAATCCGCCGCAACGTGGCGCCGAATGGGCGGAGCAGGGGCAGATCCGGGCAGGGCGGATGCCGGCGACGTGCGGTGTGCCGGCGGGGTGGCGGTGCGCATCTGCGGCACGTGCTCCTCCTGAATCGCGTCGTTGCGACGCGCGCCCCGACGGCGCGCTAACTATTAATCTTTACATCTTTAACGTACAGCGGATGATCCACATGCGACCACTATCTCAGCGATTAGATGTAATCATTATAAATATCCACGGTTCGTCGTACACTCGCTGTTGAGACGGTTCCGTCCCATCGATCGAAGGAGATCAGTGCACACGATTGAGAAGCACGCGCTGTCCGCGCTGTCGACCACCGTCAAGCGTATGGGTAGCGGCCCGGCTCTCCTGATGATTCAAGGCCTGGGCACCGACCACCGGGCGTGGGGCCCGGCCATGGAACGCCTAGCCCCGCATCTTGAGTGCATCTCGTTCGACAACCGTGGCGTGGGCGCGGCGTCCGATGTCGGACCCGAGACCACCATGGAGGACCTCGCCGACGACGCCGCAGAGCTGATCGATGCCCTCGGCATCGGGCCCGTCCACGTGTGCGGCGTCTCGATGGGTGGGGCCATCGCGATGCGAGTCGCGTCGCGGCATCCGCATCTGGTCCGCAGCCTTGCTCTGCACTCCACCGCGGCGCGGCCGGACCCCAGGCTCCGCGCCATCCTCGACTTCCGGCAGAAGATCGTCGACACCGGCCATGCCGGAGAACTGCTCCGCCCCTTCGTGGAGATCACTGCCTTCAGCCCGACGCACATCTCGCAGACACTCCCGGTCGGCGCCACCGAGATAGACAAGATCAACGCCGAGGAGTACGCGGCGCACTTGCGGGTCGCGACCGAACAGTGGATGACCGACGAAGAACTCGCCAAGATCACCGCGCCGACCCTCGTGACGGTGGGGACCGAGGACATCCTCACGACACCCGACAACGCCCGCGATCTGTACCGCGGCATCGCCGGTGCCGAACTGCTCGTCGTCGAGGGAGGCGGTCACGCTTATTACGCGGAGTCTGCGGACCTCTTCGCCTCGGTGCAACTCGGATGGACGCTGCGACACGCGGCGCTTGGACTGACGGAACGGAGCGCGGAGCGATGGTAGCGGGTATCACCGTCTCGAACCTCACGAAGGGGTTCGGCAGCACCACGGTCGTCGACGGGCTCGATCTGGAGGTCGAGCAGGGCGAGATCCTTGTGCTGCTGGGGCCCAGCGGCTGCGGCAAGACGACGACTCTGCGGTGCCTTGCGGGGCTGGAGACCCCCAGTGAGGGAAGCATCCGGTTCGATGGGACCCCCGTCTTCGACGATGGAACGCGGGTGAATGTGCCCATCAACAAGCGCAACATCGGCATGGTCTTCCAGTCGTACGCCTTGTGGCCGCATATGACCGTGCGGCAGAACATCGCCTACCCCCTCAAGGTGCGCCGTATGAAGAAGGCGATCGCCGAGGGCTGGGTCGAGCGTGCCGCTGACATGGTCCACTGCGGCAACCTGCTGGATCGCTACCCCGCGCAGTTGAGCGGCGGCCAGCAGCAGCGGATCGCCCTGGCGCGTGGGCTGGTCTCCCAGCCGTCGGTCGTCCTGCTGGATGAGCCGCTCAGCAACTTGGACGCGAAACTGCGCGACCAGGTGCGCACCGAGATCCGCGAGCTGCATCAGCAGCTGCGGTTCACGGCGGTGCTGGTGACGCATGACCAGGAGGAGGCGCTAGCTCTGGGCGACCGCGTCGCGATCATGAAGGACGGCCGGATCGAGCAGCTCGACACCCCGGAGGCGCTGTTCCTCGCACCGGCGACCGAGTACGTCGCCGGGTTCGTCGGTATGTCCAACCGTCTCGAGTGGACGCGCTCCGACGGCACGTGGGCCGGGCCCGCCGGGCTGCGGGTGCCGGCACCCGTCCTCGGCGTGGACGGCGACCGTGCGGTGTCGCTCATCCGGCCCGACGATCTCACCCTGCATCCGGCCAAACCGGGTGCTGCCGACGACGCGCTCCTCTTGGACGCAACGCTTGTGACCGCGGAGTACGGTGGGCGGCACGTGGACGTGACCCTGACGCTCGGCGACGCATCGCGACTGCACGCCCGCACCGGCACGGGTGCCTCGGAGGCATGGATCCGCACTCTGCAGCCGGGCGCGCCCGTTGCGGTGAGCGTCCCGCACCGGAGTCTGCACTCCTACCGCGGCTGACTCGTCCTCGCGGCGGGGCCAGTCAGTCGGCAGGGTGGGGTGCGCTGTGGCCTGCGGAGCCGTCGGGACGCGACAGGTCGAACAAGCAGGTCGCGACGATCGCCGGCCGCTCCTCGTTCTTCCGCTCGATGGTCATGTCGATCTGCAGGCGGCAGCCGCGGGCGGTCGTGAGTACATCGGCGATCTTGGCCTGCATCCGGATGCCGCTGCCGCTGAGTACGGGAGCAGTGAACCGCACCCGTTCGAAGCCGTAGTTGACCATGAGTGGCGCGTCGGTGACCCACAGAAGACCCGGCCACAGGGCGCTGATCATCGCCAGGGTCAGGTAGCCGTGCGCGATCGTCGTTCCGAACGGTCCGTCTGCCGATTTCTCGGTGTCCACATGCAGCCAGTAGTGATCGTCGGTGAGATCGGCGAACGCCTGGATGTCGTCCTGGGTGATCGTGCGATATTCCGACGGGCCCAGGACGGCCCCCTTCATCCCCTGCAGCTGGTCGTACGTGACATCCATGTCATTCCTCCGTTGGCAGGCCGATGGTGAGGTCAGCGGCGCCCAGCGCGCAGCGCGTCGGTGATGCGACGGCGGTGCCAGCGCCGATCGCCGAAGAGCTGCTCCGCGAGCTGGGCGCGCTTGAAGTAGATGTGCATCTCGTGCTCCCACGTGTAGCCGATGCCGCCGTGCAGCTGCATCCCGCGCCCCGCCACCCACGTCGCGGCGGAGCATGCGAGATCCTTCGCCATGGAAGTCAGCTGTGCGGCGTCCGGCCGGCTTTCGTCCACCGCCGTGGACGCCTCATCCACGAGGGCCCGCGCCATCTCTGTGCGCACGAGCATGTCGGCCGCCTGATGCTTGACGGCCTGGAATGAGCCGATCGCGCGATCGAACTGCTCGCGTTGGGTCGCATAGGCGGTCGTGAGTTCGAGCACGCGGGTCGCGATGCCCAGCGAATCCGCAGCCACGAGGAGCGACATCCGCTGTGCGACGGCCTCCGCGGCAGCATCTGCGGCGTCGCCGCGGGCGATCACCGCATCCGCCCCGATTCTCACCGCGGACAGCTCCAATCGGCCGATACTGCGCGTGAGATCGAGCACCTCTTGCCGCGCGACGGTGGACCCCGCCACATCCGTGGGGACGATGGCGAACAGGGACTGCCCGGCCGAGTCCGTCGCCCGTACCACGACCACGGCTGCGCCGGGAAGGTCGATGATGTGCGAGGCGCGACCGTCGAGCACGATGTCCCCTCCGTCCTCGCGCGCGTCGAAGCCGTCACTCCCGCCCCGCCCGAAGACGCCGGTGAGGGCGACGGTCGCAGCGACCGACCCGTCGGCGACGGACCCGATGAGTGCCCTGGCCGCGGGCGAATCGGAGGCAGCCAGAACGCCGGTCGTCGCCGCCGTGCCGAGGATCCGAGTGGTGCCCGCCGCCCAACCGCAGCCCTCCGCGACCTGTCGCAGGTGTGTGAAGGTGCCGCCGCCGCCGCCGAGGTCCTCCGGGACGTCGACGCCGAACATGCCGAGTTCGGCCAGCGCGGCGTCAAGGTCAGGGTCCTGCGCGGTCCCGCCGTCCACGATCCGGTGGACGTGGGCTGCGGGGGAGCGCTGTGCGAGGAGGTCCCACACCATCTCCCGCAGCGCCGAGAGCTCCGGGTCGATGCTCAAGATCGTGGTCATGCCGTCACCTCGGTTCCCGGGGCAGGCCGAGGCCGCGCTCCCCGATGATGGTCCGTTGAATCTCGCTCGTCCCGCCCGGAATCGTCCACTCCCAAGAGGAGATGTGATCGAGGAGCCAGACTCCCGATTCCCAGCCGCCGCTGGCCACCCGCGGCATGCGCAACTGACCGTCCAGGCCTGCGAGAGACGTACCGAAGCCGGTCATGTTCTGCAGTAGCTCGCTGTAGAGGAGCTTGGTGACCGAAGCCAGTACCCCGGCGTTGTGCGGAGCGATGTCGTCGGCGAGGCCACGGGCGACGAGCAGCCGTAGCGCCTCGAGTTCCGTCGCGTAGCCGGCGAGCTGATCGGCCACATACGCGTCGTCGCCGGACAGCAGATCCGCATCCCGCGTCGGATCGTGCAGCTCGTCCCACAACCAGGAGAACCCCACCTTGAGACGCTCGCTCAACTCCACCATGGTCGCGCCGCGTTCGGCGTTCAGCGTGGATTGCGCGACCCGCCAGCCGTCGTTCTCGGGGCCGATCACGTTCGCCGCGGGAATGCGCACGTCCGTGAGGAAGATCTCGCAGAAGTGCTCCTCGCCGGTCGCCTTCTTGATCGGGCGCACCTCGACGCCGGGTGAGCGCATGTCCATGAGCATGTAGGAGATGCCGCGACGTTTGGGTGCGTCGGGGTCGGTGCGTACGAGCAGCAGGCACCAGTCGGCGTACATCGCCAGGCTCGCCCAGATCTTCTGGCCGTTGACGATGAAGTCGTCGCCGTCCCGGACGGCCTTGGTGGCCAGGGCCGCCAGATCCGAACCCGCCCCGGGCTCGGAGAAACCCTGACACCACACCTCGCCCGCTCGGATCGCCGGGAGGTGACGCGCCCGCTGCTCCTCGGTTCCGGCGTGCAGCAGCGTCGACGCGGCGTGGTGCAGGGAGATGAAGTGCAGCACGAGGCGCGGTGCTTCGGCGCGAGCGAGTTCTTCGTAGATGACGCTCTGCTCGGCGAGGCTGTACCCGCCCCCCCATTCGGTCGGCCAGTGCGGCACGGCCCATCCGGCTTCGTCGAGGCGGCGCAGCCAGTCGTTCTGGAATGCGACGAAGTCATCGCGTGAGGCATCGGCCTCCGTGTGCCGCCAGCCTTCGGGGATCGACGTGCGGCACCATTCCCGCACGTCGGCTCGCAGCTCGTCGATGGTCCTGGAGGGTGGCACCGGGCACTCCTTCACGCTGCTCTGCGGCGGGAGCTGCCGATACACCTCCCGTAGAATCCAAATCATTACATATAAAAGCCAATCGAGTTGTTAATCATCGCAATATATGTAAGTATTCCTCTTGTGCCTGGCGTCGATGCCCGGCCACGGCAGTGTCGCCTCCAGAAGGGAACAGCACGTGAAGTTCGGCCTCTTCCAGACTCCGTTCACCCGCCCCGAGCGTTCGCCCCGCCAGGTGTTCGACTGGGCCGTCGACCAGGCGGTGGCCGCAGAACAGGCCGGCCTCGAGGAGTTCTGGGTCGGCCAGCATTTCACCCTCGGCTGGGAGGCGATCCCCAACCCCGAGCTCGTGCTCGCCGCTGCGGCGCGCGAGACCGAACGGATCATCCTGGCGCCTGGCGCCCATCTTCTGCCTTACCAGCACCCGGCTCATCTGGCGTCGCAGACGTCGTGGATGAGCCACATCACCGAGGGGCGCTACATCCTCGGCGTCGCGACGGGGGTCAACCCCATCGATGCGAAGTTCCACGGGTTCACGTCGCAGGCCGAGAACCTCGAGATGTCGATCGAGTCGCTCGCGCTGATGCGACAGATCTGGGCCGGCGGCCCGGTGCAGTTCGAAGGGAAGTACTGGACCTCGCAACTGCCCGCGGGCGATCACGGTGGGCACCGCCTGCGCGACATGCGCCCCTATGGGGGCACGATGACGATCGCGATGGCGGGGGCCAGCCCGAATTCCACCTCGATCGCCTACGCGGGCAACCAGGGCTTCATTCCGCTGTCCTTCGGCGGCAGCCCGGAACTCGTGCGCAACCACTGGGAGACGTACCTGCAGGGGGCGCGCGAGGGGGGGATCGACGAGTCGACGCTCAGTCGCGCGTC